>JANNQR010000001.1:0-5328 GCA_031400855.1 Chitinophagaceae bacterium
GGGGGTACAGGGATGCACCAATAGCCATGCACTATTAAAGTGACGGCATATCAATTACAATTACTAAATCATATCAGGAAAACGCAATGGAGAACATGCAACCGTTTTCGGACTATATCAGGCGGTGCATGGCAGGAAGAATAACTTTCAGTAACCTTTAAGAATGGTTGAAAATTAAAATCGGTAACAGGGGTAATGACAGCCGGAGCAACAATATTTGTAATGAAGGCTGCTGTTGCTGCTTTCTGTTGGTCAGCCTTTAGTTTAAAATGTTTGTGTTCATCTTTGCAACAGCCGGTTTTATCTTCTTTCATACCGCATCTGCCACATTCCTCATTCTCACTATGCCACAAACTCCAACCAACCAGTTCGTTCATACAGTAATGCAAATGTACTGTAGCACCCATAGTGGCGGTACCGTAGATAAGCATTAATAATATAACTACTGTTTTCTTCATTTTGTCAAAGTTAGGATGATTTTTAGAAAAAATGATATATAGAATAATGGAAGAAATTAACACAATTATATCTTTTTCAGGCTCTTATTTACAACAATCCTTCTTTCTGACAAAGATTGCTTTAAAGATTTTCCAGAAAAAATGTCCTATTGATTTTGCTATAGTCATTTATAATATTATTAACAACATAACTAAACTCATGCCAGCACTTAACGCTTTTCAGCTAATAATGATGCTACTCACCAGCAAATTAAACAGACATCAAAATTAATCACATTTTATTTTATTTTATACCTCCAGCCTGTATAAAACATTCTGCCGGTTACCGGCCCCCAAACTAATGATGCATCAAAATGCTGGCTGAAAGGTTGATTGGCGGCTACTATCACATTTTTTTGAAAATAATTAGTCAGGTTTTCCCCACCTATATAAAAGTCCATTGGATGCTTTTTACCAACGGTCTTGCTGATTTGAGCATTCATCAAAACATAATCCGGTGAGTATTGTTCCCGTTGGTATTGCACAGGGTTTGATTGAGTGTCTGGTATTCTCTTCTTGCCGTTGTAACTAATCGTATAATCAAATTTCCAAACGCTTGTTGCATAAGCAAAATTGCCAAAAGCCCTTTTGTTAGCTATTAATGGCCGTTCCAGCAATTTACCGTTGTATGTTGTCTTTACATCAAAGTATCTGTAAGCTAACCGTACATCCAGTTTTTTCACCGGTTCCATATTCAACTCTGCCTGAAAACTGTTCGAAAAAGATTTTCCCTGTAAGTTGTAAAATTTAATTTCCCTTGGATTTTCTATATCCACTACTACCTGGTTATTAAAATCATTTCTGAAAAAATCAGTACTAAACAATCCATCACGATGAAACAGCTTAAATTTCTGGTCAACACTAATACACTTATTCCATGCTACTTCTGCATTTAATCCATACGCTTTGCCAGCTTCATTGGTAATTATATTTACTTGCCTTGAACTTACAAATACACTGGTATTCTCTGCAAAAATATTAGCTGTCCGTTGTCCACGACCTGCACTTAAACGAATAGTAGTGCCTTTTACAGGTTCATACCGCAAATGCAAACGGGGAGTGACAAAAAATTCAAACAGATTGTTATAATCCCCTCTTATTCCTGCTACCAAACTGACCTTTTCAGTTGGAGTATAAGTGTATTCAAAAAATGCGCCGGGTACTGTTTCTATCCGCTTGTAGTTTATATTTTTAAAATCTTCGTTGTATTGATCATGCAAAAAGCTGAAGCCTGTCCTGAACTTATGAGCAGTGGTTTTAATGATTGACTGGTAAATTAAATTGGCATAGAAATTCTGCTGCTTTGCATTGTAGGTGGTCAACCCAAAATACGAATTCTGTTTGTGGCTTATAGCTGAAAATTGCAAACCAATACTTTTATATTTTTTTTGTGAAAACACATATCCGATTTTTGCAAAAGCTTCAAACCTGTCCGTATTGATACCTAATCCATATTTGTTGGTCGTATTCTTATCCGTATCGGGATTATAAACTACTTCACCGCCAGTTCTATTATCATTCAACACTTTTATTCCAAACTGAGTTAGAAATCCTTTGCCATTATCATATTTCCACCTGTTGATCAAGCTAAATTGATTTCCGGTAGGTAAATCTCTGAAGCCGTCTTTATTAAAATCCAATTGTTTGTTGGTTAAAAAATCATCATGCAGGAGCAAGCCTGTTGTCCAGTTCTTGCCTATCTTCTTTGATAAGTTCAAATTCAAATCAGTTTTACCAAAATCATTTATATAGGCATTGGCATAAAGCTTCTCGCTGTTCTCCGGTTTCTTCAGTTCTACATTAATTTGTCCTGCAATACTTTCATAGCCATTGGCAACTGAGCCAATACCTTTTGTCAACTGTATTGATTCTACCCAAGGGCCGGCTATAGAGTTTAAACCCAAAATCGTAGCTATCCCTCTTGGACCAGGGAGATTCTCGACTGTAAGTTGTGTGTAGATGCCACTCAATCCTAATAACTGAATTTGTTTTGAACCTGTTACTGCATCGTTATATGATACATCTACCGAAGGATTGGTTTCAAAACTTTCACTAAGGTTACAACAGGCGGCTTTGAATAATTCCTTCTCCGTCATTATTTGTGTGCGGATTGGATTTAATGCAGATAAATAGGTAGAACGTTGTTTAGCTGTAACTGTTACTTCATTTAATTGTTTGCCGGAAGCCAAAATAATTTTCAGCTCATTCATATCAACAATGGTAACTGTATCTGCCTTGAAGCCGGTGTAGCTTATTACCAGCCTCCTATCGGTGCCATCATGTTTGATCTGGAATACACCAGTATTATCAGTCATAACCCCATTATTTGTGCCTAACCAAACTACACTTGCACCAGCCAGGGGATTAAAGACTCCTCTTATATTGCTTTCCAAAACAATTCCTTTAATAATATGAGTAACCATTTTATGTTCATCAACAGAGACTGTCGTGGCTGTATCCTTTTTTTCAAAACCCATATCGGTTTGTGCCGCCTTCAATGTATCGGCAGTTACTTTATTCATCATGGTATTCATTTCACGATAATGGCAGCAAGAGTGTAATTCACTATATACATTATCCTTTGCTTTCTTATTTTCCAGATCATGCCCAACAGTTACAATACGGTTTTCTATTTTTTCCAATGAAGTTTGAGAAGGATTGTAAGTAAGTGAAAGCTGTTTAGTATCTATATCCCAACTGGCCAGTTTTACGCCTTTGCCTTTAACAGCACCTTCAATCCGGTCTTTGCATAGTGTGCAGGCGCCAAATACTTTGAATGTGATACTGGTATCTTTTGAAGCAGGTTTATTCATCTGCGACCAGGATGTAATGCCTGAAAATACGAGTACCAGCATTATAATATATTTTATTGTTTTCATTGTAATAATTTTTTGAATATACAATTGTAGTGATATTGATGTACCACTATTAGTAGAAAGATCAGCGAGTAAAAAAGGCTGAAATAATTCAGTAGATGGTAAACTCAGATACGATAAACACAGTGAAGGGTAAAAATTGGAATGTTATTATGCAGTGGAGGAGCATGGCCTGCAGTTGCAACATCCATTGGCTCATTTGCCGAAACCTTTACTTTAAAAGAAGCAGTAAATAAATGCAAGTCTTTAAAATGTTTAACCGGGCTGTTTATATCATCCGCAGGTACATGACTATCTTTTACCTTTAAACTCGTAAACCAGGTTTTACAGCAATCACTCATTGCATCATCCTTGTTGCATTTCTCCTTCACAACCTGTACAAAACTGATACTGGTTGATTTCAATTTGCCACAACAATAAAAATGCTGTATTCCAATACCCAATGTTGAAATCGAGTAAATACTGATTAATAATATGAGGGCAATTTTTTTCATTTATAGATTACAAAGCTACAGTTTTAATAAGAGTTCTTTATTTGTTAATAGATAGAATCTACATGATTTTGGTCATATCAGGTTTAATCGATGGCCTTTCGTATCGGAGAATAATTCACTTTTTGAAATATAACTTTTACCACTAGTGTTTTGATGTTATAAATATAAGTTCTTTGAAAGTCTTGTCTGTATTGGGTTTCATCAGATTTTAGGCCTAACACGATTTGAAATGTTTGAAATTTTTTCTTAATATAACGCCTTGATAATCATCTATTATGAATCAAGGCTCCTATTTGTTTTCTCAGCTTATTTCAATAATTTCTCCAACCAGTTTTAAAACCTGTGTCAAAAGGTATAATGGTGATTATAAAACAAAACATTTTAATTGTTGGCGGCAATATCTCTGTATGGTTTTCGGCCAGCTTACTCATCGAGAAAGTTTATCAGATACTATCCTTTGTTTAAAAGCCAACACTAATAAATTATATCATATTGGCATTGGCGAGGCAATTGCTAAAAGCACTTTATCTACGGCTAATGAAAATAGAGATTGGAGAATTTTCGCCGACTTTGCCTGGATACTAATTAATGAAGCTAAACAATTATACGTTGGTGAAAAAGATCTTGAACTATCAATAGATAACCCTGTATTTGCAATTGATGCTTCAACCATTGATATGTGTCTTTCGCTTTTTCAGTGGGCAAATTTTAGATCAACAAAAGCTGGAGTCAAACTTCACGTTCAGCTTGATCTGAGATCGGCCATCCCCGAGTTTATTCAAATTACACCTGCGGCCATTCATGAGGTTAATATTCTTGATACAATATCTTATCAGATTGACAGCTTTTACATACTGGATAGGGGTTACATCGATTTTAAGAGATTATACCGAATCCATACTTCTAAAGCTTTTTTTGTAATCAGAGCAAAAGATAATCTCCACTTTAAATGTGTTAAGTCAAACAAGAAAAACAGAGAACAAGGAATTTTAGCTGATCAATTAATAACAGTTCAAGGATTTTATGCTATTCAAGATTACCCAGAAAAAATCAGACGTGTTAAATTTTATGATGAAGAACATAATCGAGTACTTGTATTTCTAACAAATAATATAGAGTTAGATGCAACCGAAATTTCCAAACTGTATAAACATCGATGGAAGATTGAATTATTTTTTAAGTGGATCAAACAGAACTTAAAAATAAAAACCTTCTGGGGTACCAGTGAAAATGCAGTGAAAGTTCAGATATGGATTGCCATATCTGTTTATATAATTGTCGCAATCGCAAAGAAAAGATTTAACCTGAAACAATCACTATATGAAATGCTCCAAATTATCAGCATATCTATCTTTGATAAAGTGCCAATTAGAGAACTTTTCGCAAACCCAATACAACAAAATTTCAAAGATCTAAATCGTAACCAATTGAATATCTTCGACTAATATCAAAACGCTAGTG
>JANNQR010000002.1:0-2252 GCA_031400855.1 Chitinophagaceae bacterium
AATTGCAAAGCCAGGCTGTGGTTCGGGCTGGACAAACAACTTTGGACTTTAGTACTTAACTTCAACATCAGTTTTTCAATCAGCGGCGGCTGTGGGCGGACGGAATACTAATGCCACACCTGCACAAAGCCCTGCCCGTTGGCGGGCATGCAATTGGACATCTTCATATCAATGAAATTCCCCATTTTAAATCCCTAAAAACAATATTCCATACATTTGTTGCATAAACATGGGAGACAAAGCTTACATAACGCCAAATGTTCTGAAATGGGCTAGAGAATCAGCAAGAATGCCTGAGGAAACAGCTGCTGCAAAAGTTTCAGTGGCAGTTGAAAAGCTGAAAGAATGGGAATTAGGCACTAGCCAACCAACTATCAGACAGGCTCAGAATTTAGCTAAAGCTTATAAGCGACCTTTTGCTTTATTTTTTCTGCCTGACATTCCCAGAGACTTTCAACCACTACAGGATTTCAGAAAAAAAGGTTCAAAAGAGTTAACAACATCTTCAATCTTTATTATCCGAGAAATCCAGCAAAAACAAGCTTGGATAAGTGATGTCTATGCAGAAGATAATGAAGAAAAATTAGCTTTTTATGGACGCTTCACAATTAATGACAACCCTGAAGTCGTTGCTCAAAATATTTTAAAGACACTAAATATTACTCCGGCAAATTATAAAACCGAAAACCCAATTAAAGAATGGATAGATGCAGCTGAAACAAATGGCATCTTTGTTTCCCGTACAAGTTTTATTCATTCAAGATTAAAATTAGACTCTGACGAGTTACAAGGTTTTGCAATTGCAGACCCTTATGCTCCATTTGTATTTGTAAATTCTGATGATTGGAATGCTCCTCAACTATTTACCTTAGTTCATGAACTAGCTCACATTTGGATAGCTGAAACAGGCATTTCAAATGACATAGAACCTGAAATAAAAAATAAGGATAAATTCCACCCTGTAGAGATATTTTGCAATGAAGTCGCTGCAAATGCATTAATGCCGAAGGAAAACATTTTAAGTTTTAATAGTTCAATATATCTAAATGCACAGGATGTTTTCAAAGCTGCTAAAACACTTGGTGTAAGTTCATTTGCTTTTCTAGTTAGAGCTTTAAATCTCAACCAAATTTCAATACAGCAATATCAAAAGTTGAAAAAAGAAGCTGAAATTGAATACCAAGCCTTCTTAAAAAGGGAAGCTGAAAAAAAAGCCGCTTTAAAACTGAGACAAAAGGAAAAGCCAGGTGGTCCAAATCCTTATTTGTTGAGATTGAATAAAAACAGTAGGCTTTTTACTCAAGTTGTACTTGATGCTCTTAGGAGTGGGTATGTGCAACCAACTCAAGCAAGTTTTTTACTTGGAACGCCTGCAAATAATTTTCACAAACTAGAAGCACAAATCTATAGATGAGTGCAAAGCAACATATTTACTGCATCGATGCAAATGTTCTCATCCAAGCATGGCAAAAATATTATTCGCCAGACTTATGTCCTGATTATTGGGACATCCTTAATGAATTAGGTAAGCAAAGTCGCATTTTCATTCCAGAAGAAGTTAAAAATGAAATTGTAGTTACAGATACTTCTGACAAAACTGAGGATGACTTATCCAAATGGTTAAAACGAAGTACAATCCCAATTCACAAACCAACGGAAAATGTAATTGCTTGTTGGCAAAAAATACTTCAAACAGACCCAAGCCACAGACTCCTAGTTGACAATATCAAAGGCCGTTCATTGGCAGATCCTTGGTTAATTGCCCATGCCATGGACACGAATTCCACTGTTGTTACAAAAGAAAATATTGACAGTGCTATGAATTCCAAAAGAGTTAGAATACCAAATGTCTGTAAAAATATGGGTGTACGATGTATTGATGATTTTGAGTTCATAAAGGAAATTGGTGTAAAGTTTTCCGCCAAGTTTTAAAAATTATACTGTAAAGCACGAACCGCCAACAAAAGGTTTGCCGCAAGGCTGGCGGACGTAATAACAATCGGCAGTTGTACTACTATCAACTAATATCGGGCTTGACCGAATTCTATTTGGCTTTTAGTTGTTAACTTCATCATCAGTTTTTCAATCGGCTTCAGTTGCCGGGCGGACACAGCAACTATTCCAGCCCTGCGGCAAGCCTCGAACGTTGGTGGCAAGGCAAAAAGAAACTTCATCTTTCTAAAAAGCAATGCAGTAACAGCTTTCGTTTTATAAAGTTTTTGGTTAGACAATTTCCGCTGTTGCCGGCAGCA
>JANNQR010000003.1:0-38310 GCA_031400855.1 Chitinophagaceae bacterium
CCCTATTTGCCAACTGGCCAAACATCATACACAATAACTGATGCCAGCAAGTAAAATCTTTCACCCTATAATTACCCTTGTATTTATCAACACATTTCTTGAAATCGTTCGCATCAAGAATCGAAATAATCTGGGCAAAAACATATTTTCCGGTATTCATCGCCCAATTTGGACAATTTCAAATCGTTTGAATGCTTTTTTAGCCGCAAACGCTTTATTTATCAATATTTCAAAGAACTTTAATTTTCGTGTTTAGGACGTTAGTGTTTTCATACAGAAATTTACAGGAAGATAAAGTTAACAAATTGACTGATGCCGTGATGCGTATCAACACATCACTTTTTTTGTGCGGTTTGCGTGGAATCACCCCGTGGCAAGGTGGACATCAAAGCAAAAATTACGGATGAAGTAAAACCCGGGATACTCAGCAGCACTTTTCATTTTCCTGATATCATGCTAAACAATATCACCAGCAGCATCAGCGACTCCGAAGCTATGTGCCCGGAATACAAAGTAGTGGCTTGTACGATCAGGAAGAGTAAGGGGAAGTATAAATTAAAGAATCGGGACTAGGAGAGATTCAATTAAATGTTTTTTTTCTTTTGTATTATTTACAAAGTACATCTTCATCTTTCCCCTGTTTTTAACTTCAACTTCTCCCCTGTATTCACAATTAAAAAAATCTTTGATCAACGCATATGTGTTTTCTGATACATTAATTTTTCCCGGCTCTGAATTAGATTCCATCCGGGAAGCAATATTTACGGTATCTCCCCAAATATCATAAGCAAATTTCCTGGTTCCAACCACACCGGCTACTACCGGGCCGCTGTTAATACCGATACGAATTTCAAGACGGGCATCATTTACAGAAATTTGTTTTTTGGAATCATTTACAAATTCAGCTATTTCAAAAGCAGCCAGTACAATTTTATACGCATGATCTTCAGTTGGGAAAGGCAGACCTCCCGCACACATATAAGAATCACCTACCGTTTTTATTTTTTCAAGACCATACTTTTCCATTATTTCATCAAATTTCGAAAAATAGAAATCAACCTTTTCCACCAGTTTTTCCGGAGATAAATTTTCTGCATAACGAGTAAAGCCTTTAAAATCTGTAAATAAAACCGTAACAGATTCAAACCTTTTTGCCAGCACTTTACCGCTTTGTTTTAATTCAATGGCTGTTTCCTCCGGCAGAATATTAAGCAACAGATTGTCTGACCGGTTCTTTTCTTCCCGGATAATAATATTGGTTCGCTTAATAAAAGTATTGCGCCGGTATAATCCTATTGCGAGCAGAAAAATAAGAACCAGGGCAATGCTTGTTGCAATAACAATGATCCGCTGATTTCTTTTTTGCAGGCTGAGCAGATCCACTTCCACCTGTTTCTTAGAAACTTCAAAATCCGTACGCAGATCAGCCATTTTCTGTACAGATTTGATGTTATTAACGCTATCCCTGTAAGCAATGTGGTTTTTATAATATTTAAAAGATTCGTCCGGTCTTCCGGCACCTTCATAGAGTTCCGAAAGTTTGAGACTGGCATCACTTATCTGATCTTTCAACCCATATTGTTGTGCAAGCTTCAGGCTTCTCTGTGCATAGTTCATAGCCGTTTTCTTATCCCCTTTTTTAAGATATATATCACACATGGAGATGAGATAAACACAGATGGGATAATAATCTCCTGCCTCTTCCAGTATCCGGGTTGCTTCATTGATATTTTTTTCGGCAAGATCATTTTGCCCGGTATTGGCATATACCATTCCGGTATTACCCAGGCTATAGGCCTTTCCTATTAAGTAATTGATTTTTTCAAAAATTAATCCTGACTCCCGGAAAAACAAAAGTGCGGAATCATAAATCTGGTTGTTGAGGAATGCGTCACCGGCATTGGAAATAGCGGACGCTATTGCTATTGAGTCTTTGGATAGCCGTAGTGTGGCAATTGCTTTGGTGTAATATATTCTTGCATTGGTGTGATTATTTGAAATGGAATAAACATCTGCAATGGCGGTATAAGCAGTTCCTTCTCCTTTTAAGAAATTTGCTTTCTTTGCAGCTTCTCCACTCTGAAAATAAGCTGCTAATGCTTCTTCCATTTCACCCGTTAATCTTTTTTTATTTCCTTTTTGTAAATAGCCCCTGTGCAGGTATAAATTGTTTTCTAAACGCTTTGAAAGTGTGATAAGTTCCTCGGCATATTTTAATGCAAGCTTGAGATCGTTCAATTCATTAAAAGATAAATTTCTGAGCAATTCAAGCTTTGCTGAATCTGCTAATATATTTTTCTTATAAATCACAGAAAGGCTGTCAGCCACTTTCTGATCCTGGCCGGCAATATGCTGAATAATAAAAAGAAAGCCTATTAAAAAATAATAAGCTTTTTGTTTTAAAAACATAGTTATCGGTTATGAGTTCATTTGCATAACAGGGTCATCCGTTAGGATATCGCCACCAGACGTTAAACGATAAGCTATTTGATAATTTTCAAACTTACCTTGTCCGGGAGAAGGAGATTTAACTTGCCCAGTCACTACTCCATTAACGGGTGCACCTGGGTCAGAAACCAACACTTCAGTAGAGTTCAAATACTGTGGTTGGGAAGAATCTGCTTTTTTAACACTTATAATTTCAAATATGGGAAAATAGCCGGGTTGGGCGGGCGGATTAGCATTGGGATCTAATTCCCATGTTACTGTATTACCGGGGTCCACCATGGTTGTTATCTGATCATTACCGGGATCGTGCCCTTCGCTATCTCTTAGTCTCAGATTAGTAGAGTTTCCCCGGCGGCTTACATAAATGGTTGGCATAATTTTAAAGGGTTAGGTGAAAAAAATGGTTGTTAAGATCTGTTCAGATATTATCATAAAGAATTTTAGTATCCACTATAAAAATTTTTCTTTCATCATTTCTAATAATACTTATCTGAAATGATGTTATTTCCGGGTTTTTAAATTCTCAGGGGGGATAGCTTTCTTTAATCGGGGTAGAATTCTGATTGGATAAGGGGAAACTATTTTATTACAACAATACAATGTAATGTAAATAAATAGTTTTATATCGCAAAAGTTTTTCTAAGTCCTAAAGTTGTTTGAATTTTAGCACCCCTGCCGGTAAATTAAAACACGGCATGCCCAGCAATACGTTTCATTTCCCCGAAATCATGCTGAATAATATCACCTCCGGCATCAGCGACAGCGAAGCTATGTGTCCGGAATACAAAGTGGTGGCCTGTACTATCAGGAAGAGTAAAGGAAAGTATAAATTAAATAAACAGGATTAGCAGAGATTCTGTTTACTTCAAATCATATCCTTGTCGAGACAGTCATCATACAATTTGTACAATTTTGTACGTGTTTTTTGATGTTTCAATATTATATCCAAAATTTCTGTTTTTCGTTGGGATGATGCCTCAACGTATTCAACCCACAAATCTTCTAATCGTTTATAAAGTCGATTTATCCTCACTAATATTTTATCACATGGGTCATCATCCATCCGGACATTGCTATTGTCATTATATACCCCGGGGGCTGTATTGCTTTTTACCGGTTCACTCTTGAAATCATAATCCAAAGCGATTGTGAAATTACCTCTTGTTAAACCGGTAATATTTACTGGTAGCGATCCGTTTTTATCAGCAACCGTGTATATACATTCATTGGCTGCATTTTGAGCTCCGGGTATCGTCATCTTTATTGTTCCCGGCGACTTGTTGGTAAATATCAATTTCGTTCCAACGGGTATGCTTTCATAATGCACCTGGGCCTGCACATTTTCCTTAGGCGAAATTGAATTTTTGGGAAGTGCAAAATCAAGGGAATAGACATTGACTGTTTGGCTTTCGCTAACTCCGTTTGGAGTGGTAACGTATGCGGGTTGCTCCCCGGGTTTAGCATTGGTAAACACGGTCATTTCTCTGTCTGAAGCAGAAAGTACTTGCTGAAATTGGTTGCCGCAGGTTAGTTTGGCATCAGCGCCTAAATTTTGACCGGGAATAGTTACTGCTTCGCCATTAGGTATATTCTTTGGTAATTGTTCAATAACCGGGCGGGCTAAACTTGGTACACCATTCTGAACAGTTGTATTTGCAGTGCCGAGTAGTTGCCCGTTTTTGTCAAAAGTTTTTATGATAGCCACACCCGAACCATTCTTGCCGGCAATTGCCGAAAAATCAAGAATGGCATGTCCCTTATTATCGGTCTTTGCCTCCGTTTTTTTCCCGTTTAATTCTGCCGTGACCACATTGCCTTCAATAGTTTTCGTTCCAAGTACGGACACCAGCATTTTTTCATCAGACAAGACTGTGCCTGAAACATACAGTGTAGGAGTACGTACCTGACCATGTGTGACGCAAATAAACAAAGTGGTTATAAAAAGGAAGGATAGCTTTTTCATAAATGCAGTTTTAATATATGAAAGTTACAAAACTTATTAGTTGATATTGCCTGATAAGTTTCAATAAGTACCTGCTAATGTATAAGTCGTTAATTGATTGCATGTTGGCCATGAGTCAGGCCCGGTATTATCTTCAGTACTATCGATTTTTCAGATATCATACGCATTAATACCGATACGACATTAAAAGCATGTCCTTCAGTCATACCTATTATCTATCGGTATTAATACTTCTGGCAAGGATATTAATTTAAAGTCTATTTGGTATAATATCAAATCCGTATCAGCGATTCTGAAACTCTGTCTGGAAAATAAAGTGGTGGTCTATACTTTCAGGAAGAGGAAGTGTAAAAATCCAGCTACTCAATAAAAAAAAGGAATTATTTCGGGAACTGGTCGTCATACATATGTTCAAAACAAATCACAGATTCTCTTCAGGGCTTTCATAAATTATTTCAATCTTTAAACTGGTTGGCTTTTTGTAACCCATCTTAGTCAAAGTTCCTGCCAGCATTAATTTTATAGCCTTTTTACCCATCGTTGTTTTAAAATACATTTCTCTTTTGCGGGCATCTTCTTCAAAAAGATAAAACTCACAAAATATCAGCTTAAGCGGCCTTCGATGTGCTGTGCTTTTATTTCCTCCTGAATTATGTGTTTCAATTCTCTTTTCAAGATTAGCTGAGAAGCCGATATAAAGCAAATGGTCTTTTTCGCTGAATAGTATATAGACGCAATATGGTAGTGATGTTTTCATAACTGGAATAAAAACTAAAGGTAGAAAAAATGAAAGTTGTTTATAAAAAGAGCCCCTTAGCAGACCGACCGTACAGCAGATTTCCTTCGTCAATCGCTATACGGTCGCTACGGGGCACAGTGAAGCGAAATGGCTATAAAAAAGCCCGATAGATTTAAACTCTATCGGGCCATTTCTGCTTCACTGTGGTGTGGGGCGGGATTGAACCGCCGACACAAGGATTTTCAGTCCTTTGCTCTACCAACTGAGCTACCGCACCATTGCATTAGCTACTCTGATAAACCTCACCCTGATTTTACCTTACGGGGCAGCAAAAATAAGGCTATCTGCCTGAAATAGGAAATCTTAGAGCTTAAACTTTCGTATTCCCCTTTAGGGGCAAGGAGTTACATCCCGTATTCGCTTAAGAATTTAATCCGCATGATCTTCAACTGCTCCCAGTTAAAATTGAACTCCGACAACTCTTCCTGAGCTACCTGCAGAGAGGAGGTTTCGCAACTCTTAAAATACTCAATGATCTCATCCTGATCGTCATCATCCAGCATTTCATCAATGGCATATGTAAGATTGAGCTTAGTGCCGCTGGCAGCAATGGTTTCCATTTCTTCCAGCATTTCATCCATTCGCCAGCCCTTGTTTTTGGCTATTGTTTCGAGAGAAACTTTCTTATCCGTATTCTGTATAATATAAACTTTGCTGCCACTTTTGTTCACCACACTCTTCATGACAAAATCATCCGGCCTTTCGATATTATTATCTTCTACATATCGCTTTATTAATTCTACAAAAGGCTTACCAAACTTTAACGCTTTTCCTTTACTTACCCCCTGGCATTTTTCCAACTCTTCTAAGGTAGTTGGATACATGGTGGCCATATCCTGCAACGTATTTTCAAGAAAAATTATCCAGGAAACCAGTCCAACCCGTTTAGCTTCTTTTTGCCGCAACTCTGTAAGCATTTCTAAAAGCCTTTCATCTAATGCAGCACCTGCAGTTACTTCTGTTCCTTCTTCATCATCAGCATTTGCATTATCATACATTTTATTTAATACGATCTGGAATGATTTTGGCTTTTTCAGATAGGCTTCGGTTTTTTTTGTAAACTTTAATACACCATATTCTTCGATATCTTTTGTCAGCAACCCTTCTAATATCAATTGTCTTAATAATGAGTTCCAGAAATGATTATCCTTGTCATTACCACTGGCAAAAGCATCCAATGAATCATGCCGGAACATCTGTATCTGTGGTGTAAGCCTTCCGCTGATAATTTGTACTACATAATCTGTTGCAAATCTTTCTTCGAGGGCTTTAATAGCTTTTAATGCTATCACTACTTCGTCTTTTGCTTCCAGTCTTTCTTTCGGGTGTTTACAGTTATCACAATGGCCGCAATTTTCTTTTTCATATTCTTCGCCGAAATAACTCATCAATATTTTTCTGCGACAAACGCCGGTTTCTGCAAAGGCAACGGTTTCATTGATCAACTGGGCCCCTACTTCTCTTTCACTAAGCGGCTTATCCCGCATCAGGTGTTCGAGTTTGCTTACATCCTTATGAGAATAATAGAGTAAACATTTTCCTTCCAGTCCATCACGGCCGGCACGACCGGTTTCCTGATAATAATTTTCTATTGACTTGGGGATATTATAATGTATTACAAATCGGATATCAGGTTTGTCAATTCCCATGCCGAATGCAATGGTGGCGCAGATCACCTGCACCTCTTCACCCAAAAAAAGATCTTGTCTTGAAGATCTTAACTTACTGTCAAGTCCGGCATGATATGCAACTGCTTTTATTCCATTGGCATTTAAAATATCGGCAAGTTCCTCGGTCGTTTTTCTATTGAGTGTATAAATAATACCGCTTTTTTTCTTCATGCTTTTGATAAAGCGGACTATATTTTCATCAAACTGTGCTTTTTTAATTTTGGGCAACACTTCATAATATAGATTTGCCCGGTTGAAGGAGGAAATAAAAATATTCGGATTCCGCAAATCAAGATTCTTTACAATATCACTTTGCACTTTTGGTGTAGCTGTAGCGGTTAATGCAATAACCGGGGCATCTGGATTTATTTGTATCATCATTTCCCGCAGACGGCGGTATTCCGGCCGGAAGTCATGTCCCCATTCTGATATACAATGTGCTTCGTCTACCGCAAAGAAGGAAATTGTCAACCCGGCGAAGAATTCAATATTATCCTGCCTGGTCATTGTTTCAGGGGCGACAAACAGCAATTTGGTTTTTCCGGAAAGCAAATCATCATGCACTTCTTTTACTTCCTTTTTATTTAAGGTAGAATTAAGAAAGTGAGCTACAGAATCGTTACTGCTATAACCACGAACAAGATCCACTTGATTTTTCATCAATGCAATAAGAGGGGAAACTATAAGGGCAACACCTTCACTTACTAATGCCGGAAGTTGGTAACATAAACTTTTGCCGCCACCGGTTGGCATAATAACAAAAGTATCACGACCCGCCAGGAGGGATTCAATTGCTTTTTCCTGGGTGCCAATGAATTTATTAAATCCAAAATGCTCCTTTAGAGCTTTGTGCAGATCAAATCTTTTTTTTACAGGAGATGTTTCCTTATTTTTTTCTGTTTTTACAACGGCGGGCTTATTTTTTTTTACCGGCGGTTTTTTTGCTGTTGGTGTTCCCATTTTCGCTATAATTTCTATCGCACTTTCTTTTAATGCATAATTGATTAAGATACTCATTTTTGTCCTACCATCATCTCTAATGCACTTTTATTTTTTACAAATAGTTGATTGATTGTATGATAAATAAGTAATTATTCAGCCTTAATAGCCGGGTTGTCAGTCGGTTGTTCTAATACTCTGTGCAGAAACTCCTGTCACTGTTTTTTCCGGTCAATGAGGGCAATGAATTTACGATTCTTTCTGCTTTTAACCGGCTTCGAACCGTTAAATTTTAAGTGAATCGATTCCATAACCCTCACTTCATACCAAAACCGCTAAATTTGCGCCTTTCAATCATGTCCACAACTATAAAACAAATTGCCCTCAAAACCATTGAGTTGGAAGCCCAGTCAATAGCAGGACTTGCTTCTTTTATTAATGATGATTTTGAGAAAGCCGTTAAGTTGATTGCTGATAGCAAGGGCCGTGTAGTAGTAAGTGGTATTGGAAAGAGTGCTGTGATAGCACAAAAAATTGTAGCCACTTTCAATTCAACAGGAACGCCATCTATATTTATGCATGCAGCAGATGCCATTCATGGCGACCTGGGCATCGTACAAAACGGTGATGTAGTAATTATCATCAGTAAAAGTGGCGAGAGCCCGGAAATTAAAGTGTTGGTTCCGCTGATCAGGCATTTTGGCAACGTATTAATAGGGATGGCAGGCAATACAGGATCTTATCTTGCTAAAAATTGCTCTGCTTTTTTAAATACTACCGTAGAACAGGAAGCCTGCCCGAATAATCTTGCACCTACCACCAGTACCACAGCACAAATGGTAATGGGTGATGCACTGGCTGTATGTTTAATGGAGTTAAACGGGTTTCAGTCTGAAGATTTTGCAAAATTTCATCCGGGTGGTACACTGGGAAAAAAGCTATACCTGCGGGTATCTGATTTGTTTTCTGATAATGAGAAGCCAAGTGTATTGGCCAGTCAATCCTTAAAAGAAGTGATTGTGGAAATGACGGCAAAAAGATTAGGAATTACGGCAGTGGTAGACACAGAAAATAATTTATTGGGCATCATCACCGATGGAGACCTCCGGCGAATGCTTGAAAAAACGGACTCTATTGATACTATATTAGCGGGTGATATTATGACAACAAACCCGCAAACTATTGGCCCTGATGAATTAGCGGTGGAAGCATTGGATCAGCTAAGAAAAAAAGGAATTTCACAGCTTGCAGTAACAGAAAAAGGAAAATACGCAGGTATCATACATTTGCATGATTTAATAAGAGAGGGGTTAATTTAATCCCCAGTATGAAATTCGCAACCTTCTCCCGCCTTTTGCGGGATCGGTTGTCCTAAAGGCGTGTAATTAAAGAGAAGACTTTTAAACAATCGTAAAACAAAGCCCCTTCAGGGGTTGGGGGTATGAACAAACATCACTACGTAGCGATTATGGCAGGGGGAATCGGCAGCCGGTTCTGGCCGATGAGTCGCACCGATTTTCCAAAACAGTTTTTAGATATACTTGGAACCGGTAAAACACTGATACAACAAACTTTTGAGCGATATAAGAAATTGGTCCCGATAGAAAATATTTATGTGGTCACTGCCAAAGAATATGTGAGCATCGTAAAAAAACAATTGCCTGATATTCCTGAAGAAAATATATTGGCTGAGCCTTCGAGAAAAAATACAGCTCCCTGTATTGCTTACATTGCTTTTAAACTTTTGAAAAAAGATCCAAAAGCATTAATGATAGCCGCCCCGGCTGATAATCTTATTTTGGAAACAGATGAATTTATCAAGACCGCCAAAAAGGCGTTGGATTTTGTTGACCACATCAATGCATTAGTTACCATCGGTGTAAAACCAACATATCCAAACACCGGCTACGGGTATATACAACATGATACTACAGAAGCAGCACCTGATTTGTATAAAGTAAAAACCTTTACAGAAAAACCAAATCTGGAACTGGCCAAAACATTTATCAGCAGTGGAGACTTTCTATGGAACGCCGGGATATTTACCTGGAAAGTAAAAAACATATTGGCAGCTTTTGAAAAATACCTGCCGGAGGTATATGATGTGTTTGCGGCTGAGAAAGACAAATTCAATACAGAAGAAGAAAAAGAAGCGATTGATAATATCTATCCGCAATGCACCAACATTTCGGTTGATTTTGGGGTGATGGAAAAAGCAGACAATGTATATCTTATTCCAGCCTCATTTGGCTGGAGCGATCTGGGCACCTGGAACAGCGCCTGGGAAAATAAGGACAAGGATTATTTTGGTAACGCAGTAATAGGGAAAAAAGTGATGGCAGTAGATGCAAGGAATTGTATAGTGCATGTGCCAGATAATAAATTAGTGTTATTACAAGGGCTGGATGAATTTATAGTGGTAGATACCAAAGATGTATTACTGATCTGTAAAAAAGATAAGGAACAGGAGATAAAAGAATATGTGGCTGAGGTAAAGCGGAATATGGGGGATAAATACCTGTAAGCCTGATATGGGTAAATGAAATAAATACCACTAAGAGGTATTTGTTTTTCCTTTTCTCTTGTTTACTTTTGGGACATAAAAACGGTTATGGCTTCTTTCCCCGCAAATAATATTCTCTTTCTCGACATTGAAACGGTACCCCAGTTTTCATCGTATAACGAATTACCAGCAGACTGGAAACAATTATGGGATACAAAATCAAATTCACTCGCAAAATATCATGAGGGGCAGAACAACGAATCCCTGTATCCCCGTGCCGGTATTTATGCTGAGTTTGGAAAGATTGTTTGCATCAGTTGTGGTGTGCTTCAAGGAAGCAGCGACCAGCGTAAAATTATTATTAAAAGTTTTTCCGGTGATGATGAAAAGTTGCTGTTACAACAGTTTAATGATATGCTGAATAAATGGGCTACCGGGGAACAAAAATTTTTATGTGCACACAATGGAAAAGAATTTGACTTCCCTTACCTGTGCCGTCGAATGATCATCAACAACCTGCCTATACCTCCCCTGCTGAATATTTCCGGGAAAAAACCCTGGGAGGTCAATCACTTTGATACATTAGAGTTGTGGAAGTTTGGCGATTATAAAAGTTTTACTTCACTTAATTTATTGGCACACACCCTTGGCATCAAAACGCCAAAAGATGATATTGACGGCAGTATGGTGTGGGAGGTATATTGGAAAGAAAAGAACTTGCAACGAATTGTTACTTACTGCCAGAAAGATGTGGTGACGGTTGCGCAGATTCTGTTAAGAATGAACGGTGAACCGTTGATTAGAGAAGAAAATATAGAAATAAAAAGCTAAGAGGAAAAAGAGAAAAAGAGTCAAGGAGGGGTTCCTCAGCTCTTATATCCTCTTTAATATTAATAAATAACAGGGGTGGTAGTTTTCTCTTTTTCTCCTTCCCCTCTTTTAAACTCTTAGCCAATGGAAAGAACAAATTATTCCTCCGGTGCCAAATGGGAAGACATTGTTGGCTATAGCAGGGCGGTAAAAGTTGGAAATATTATAGAAGTAACAGGAACGGTCGCCGTTGATGAAAACAGTTTGTTGGTAGCAAAAGATGATGCCTATGGTCAAACGAAATTCATTATTGAAAAAATTGAAAAAGTATTGCAACAGGCCGGTTCATCATTAAAAGATGTGGTGCGGACAAGAATGTTTGTTACCGATATATCCCGCTGGGAAGAATACGGAAAAGCACATGGTGAATTCTTTTCACTTATTAAACCCTGCACATCGATGATTGAAGTAAAGGGATTGATTGCCCCGGAATATTTGATTGAAATAGAAGCGACAGCCATCATTCTTGACTAATTTTTAATCAAACTAGTAAAAGAAAAATGAAAACACTTCTTGTCCTCGTTTTTGCGTCGGCAATTTGCTGGAGTTGCGCCAACGATAAAAAAGAAAAACCCCACCGGTAAAAGTGGACGTAGAATATGATCCATCATTAATTACCGATTCTTCCTGGGGAGCCATTACTAAGCAAACTGATTATGCAGAGCGTCTAAAAATTTTTGGAGCAAGCAATGTAAAAGATGAAAGGATTTGCGGACCAGAGTGTATTGATTCAATCGATGTAACAATCCTTTACCCCGATACAAAAAACGAAGCAATCATTTATTGGAAAGACAGTGCTTATCATAAAACGAATGCAATGATACGGTGTTATTCAGGCGGCGCCTCTTATCAAACTTCAACCGGAATAAAAATTGGGTCCGCCATTACTGACTTACTTAAACTGAACGGGCAAAAAATTACCTTTTATGGGTTTGGATGGGATTATGGCGGAGGTATTATTTCTTTCAATAAAGGAGCTTTAGAAAAATCACCTGTACACTTTGAATTAGATGCCATAAGCGAAGTTGATACTAATTTGATGGGCGATACAGAACTTTATACAGATATGCCTTTAGTAAAAAAATATTTAGATAAAATAAAAGTGCGTCTCATTTCTTTATCGTTTTCCAGGCAAGATGAATATTGAAACCATAAGAGAGTACTGTTTATCAAAAATCGGTGCTGAAGAAACATTACCCTTCGGCCCGGACACATTGGTCTATCAAGTGGGCGGTAAGGCATTTTTATTAACCGGTTTGGATAGTGAAGATCTTCACTTCAATGTAAAATGCGATCCTGAAAAAGCCATTGAACTGAGAGAAGAATTTGGCTGTGTACTGCCCGGTTATCACATGAACAAAAAACACTGGAACACTGTTGTTGTTGATGGCTCTGTCTCAGCAAAGGAGTTAAAAGAATGGATTGATCATTCGTATGACCTTGTAACTGCCAGCTTACCGGCGAAAAAAAAGTAATATTTTCTTTTAAGAATATTTTGTGGGTGAATAGGCCATAATGCTGTACAATTTCAGGTAGTTTAGCTGCATAAATTATTTGTAATGAAATTCTTATCGCTTCTCCTGGCTGCAACCTGTTCCTTCCTCGTTTCTTTTTCCCAGTCATCTTATAAAATTACCTGGGGTGAAGAGATGAAACTTAAAAAAGGTACAGCTGATCTGGATATTATTGCTGCAGATAATACTGGTTTATATTTCTCAGAACAACGAACCGGTAAAACCATGTTTTCTATCGGTGCACCTTTATCTTCTTATAAATTATATAAGATGGATAAAAACTTCGGGGAAGTTTTTGATAAAGAATATAAAAAGGAATTAAAAGGATTGGCTTTTCAGAGCTTTCAGGCATTGGGAAACGACCTCTATATGTTCGTTACTGATTATGAAAAAAAGGGTAGGCTTTTTAAAGTCTATGGTGCCAAACTGGATAAAAACAGTGGAGAACTGGCAGGTGATTTTGATGAGCTGGGAAGCTATGAACTGGAAAGCAAACGGGATGATTATGATATGAAGGTTTCGCCTATTCGAAACGGCAACAACTTTCTGATGGTAAGTAATATTTCTGCAAAGGACAGGGTATCGCTTGGTGTAAGTTTATTAAACAAGAGTTTAAAAAAAGTAGAAAGCACTATTATCAATCTCTCTTTTGAACCCAGTATTTATCAACTGGCAGATGTTCAATATACCAAAAGCAATAAGATAATCGTATTGGGTAAAGAGTTTGAAGAAACACAAATTGGAAAAAAGAAAAGGAAGCGACTGGTATTTAAACAATATGTAATGTCCGTTTATGATGTCGATGGGAAAAAACTGAGTGATGTGAAATTAGATGCTGATGACCGGTTTATCATCAGCGGCAAATTGATAGAACAGGCAAACGGCGAATTGTTGCTGGCCGGATTTTACAGTAATGGTGCAAAGAAAGAAGAGCTGAGTGGATTTTTTATTAATAAAGTGGATCCGGAAAATGGGAAGCTATTGCTCAGCTCCTATAAAGATATTAACTCCGGTATGTTGGGGAAAGCTTACGAAGATGCAGCCGATGATGATGATGAGGCAAAAGCAAGTAAAAAGCAGGCTAAAAAAGCGAAAGACGATGACGAAGAAGAAGAATTCCCGAATAGCTTTATCATTAAGTCGGTTGATATAAACCCGGTTGATAATTCTATTATCATTACCAGTGAAGTGTCCAGGTATTCTTTTTACACTTATACTTCTTCTACTTATAATTCATCTACAAGGAACTGGACTTATACCACTACCTATGTACATCGTTTTATCAACCAGGATATTCTGGTGATAAATGCCGACCAGAACGGAAGTATCAAATGGTTAAATGCATTGTCCAAATCACAACTGGAAGAAGTCCGGTCTACCAGCAACAGCAATGGCGGATTTGGTTTTAGCTACGACAGGGCCGGTTATTTTGCAGGAAGTGGTGGTATGCCTTTTTATTCTTCGTATAAAAGTCTAATTAATAATAATAACCTGGTGCTGATCATGAATGATCATACCAGTAATAATGTGAACCCGGAATATGGCGATCGGGTAAAAACGGTTTCTAATTTCAGAAAACGGAGCAACGCATATGGTATTAGTATTGATCTGGCTACCGGTAAAATGAGCCGGAAAATAATTGCCTCCAACAATGAAGAAACGATACTGATGCCAAGGCATGCCTATGTGGTAAACAATGAAGTATTTGTTCCCTCCTGGCGGCAGCATATGATGGCGAAGACCGAATTAAAATTTGCAAAAATTGTAGTGAAGTAAGTATTTGTAGATAAATGCAGAACTTAGCGCAGCCTCTTATATTAAGAAGCTGCTTTTTACTTTTAAACACAACCGTTTTGTACATCAATTCCAAACTCCCCAACGTCGGCACCACCATCTTCTCCGTGATGAGCGGCCTTGCCACTGAATACAAAGCCGTTAACCTTGGCCAGGGCTTTCCGGATTACCCGATGAGCCATGAACTGACAGGGCTGGTGGCTGAAGCAATGAAGAATAATTTCAATCAGTATGCCCCGATGCCGGGATGGATGCCATTGCGGGAATCCATAGCTGAAAAAGTTGAATTTTTATATCAAACTAAAATCAACCCCGATACAGAAATAACCATAACACCGGGTGGTACTTATGCCATTTACTCTGCCTTTACTACTATCCTGCAACCGGGTGATGAAGTAATTGTGTTTGAACCGGCTTATGATAGTTATATCCCGAACATTGAAATCAACGGGGCAAAAGCAATTACCATCAACCTGGTGTACCCGGATTATCATATTGATTGGGAAATAGTACAAAAAGCAATCACTGCAAAGACAAAAGCAATCATCATTAATTCACCTCATAATCCTACCGGCAGTGTAATCAGTGAGGCAGATATACAACAGCTCAGAAAAATCGTAGCCGACAGTAATATCTTTATCATCAGTGATGAAGTGTATGAGCATCTCATCTTTGATAATATTCCACATCAGAGTATTCTCCGCTACCCGGATTTGCTGGAAAGAAGTTTTGTGTGTTTTTCTTTCGGCAAATCATATAACTGCACCGGGTGGAAACTTGGTTATTGTATTGCACCGGCTGTACTTATGAAAGAATTCAGAAAAGTACACCAGTTCAATTGCTTTACCTGTCACACACCTTCGCAGGTAGCTTTGGCTGAATTTTTAAAGAATAAAGAAGCTTATCTGTCTCTTTCTACTTTTATGCAGGAGAAAAAGGATTATTTCAAAATGCTGATGCAGCAAACCCGGTTTACTATGCAGGATTCCTTTGGCAGTTATTTTATTTGCGGAACATATGAACGCATCAGTGATGAACCAGATAAAGAATTTGCCATTCGATTAACCAAAGAAGCAGGTGTAGCCACCATCCCGGTTTCTGCTTTCTATCAAAATGGAAAAGATGATAAAGTACTGCGGTTTTGTTTTTCCAAGAAAAAAGAAACATTAGAAGCGGCGGTAGAAAAATTGTCAAAAGCCTAATGGTGATCGATTCCCGATACAAAGGAATTCTCTTCATGCTGCTGGCCGCACTTGGTTTTTCAGTAATGGGTGGCGCTGCCAAATCATTAAAAGAAAGTTTCAGCGCCGGGCAATTAGTATTCTGGAGAAATGTGATCGGGTTAATTGTATTAGTGCCCGGGCTTTTAATAAAACCTCCTGTTCAGGCTTGTGGCAAATTTCCCCGGTTGATCTTCCGGGGTGTAATGGGAACAATTGCGCTGTACACTTTGTTATATTGCATCCTTCACATTCCGCTGGGAACAGCGATGAGCTATAATCTTACCTCCGTTTTGTTTATTGCCATTTTTTCTTTCTTCCTTTTTAAAGAATACCATGGTAAAAAAGTTTTATTCGCCGTGTTACTTGGCTTCGCCGGAATGTTATTGATCTATAAGCCCATCATGCACTTTCCATGGTTTTATCATTTGGCAGGGTTGATCTCAGGAATCGCCGCTGCAATTGCTTATTTAACATTGGGCCGGCTGGCTGCTTATTATGACCCGAGAGTTGTTGTTTTATCTTTTTTGCTCTGTGGTTTTCTGATTCCGCTTATTACGATGATCATTCATTATACAACAGGAGTGGCTGCCGATGGGCTTTTTATTATTGATTGGCGATTGCCGCTTATAAAAGAATGGCCGGCCATTTTAATATTAGGCCTTGCAGCATTATTCGGGCAATACTTTGTAACCAAAGCTTATGGCTTTGATAAAGCCGGTATCGTTTCCGTGTTTGGATACGCCAATATTGTTTATTCGGTTTTCATCGGCATGGCGCTGGGTGACGCCTTTCCCGACTGGATGTCTTCTCTGGGCATCTGTTGCATCGTCGGCAGCGGTGTCATCATTTCCCTGGTAAAGAGGAAAAAGATAGCTTCCTGACAATTAGTAAAATAAATCATGAAAAAGATTTGGTGGTGTGAAACATCTTATCGTATATTTGCGATATAAGATTTAAATATGAACAGTAAAGAACATTGGGAAAAGATATATAACACACGGCCTTTGACAGAAGTAAGCTGGTATCAATCCACTCCAACAGTGTCGCTGGATTTTATCCGGGAGTTCCGGATAAAAAAAGATGCGGCCATCATTGATGTGGGTGGGGGTGATAGTTATTTAGCTGATTACCTCGTTAAAAATGGCTACACTAATATTACAGTGCTTGATATTTCGGAAGCAGCCATTAACCGGGCGAAGAAAAGATTAGGTGCCAAAGCCGGCCTCATTAACTGGGTTGTATGTGATATAACGGAGTATAAGCCAGACAGAAAATTTGATTTCTGGCACGACAGGGCTGCTTTTCATTTTCTTACTACAGAGGATAATGTTAATAGATACCTGGCTATTGCCAATAAAGCAATTTGTGCTTCGGGAAAAATAGTGATCGGAACTTTTTCAGAAAATGGCCCAACCCAATGTAGCGGCCTTCCCATCAAACAATACAGCGAGTCTGCATTAACATCGCTGATCAAAAAATGGTTTCAAAAAATAAAATGTATTCATACTGACCATATTACTCCGTTCAATACCATTCAAAATTTTTTATTCTGCAGTTTTAAAAAAGCAACCACTTAATTATATGGCTATTCATAAAAAAGAAGCCTTTACCCAAAAAGAACAGGACCTTGCCAATTTTGCCAAAGCAATGGCCCATCCTGCCCGTATTGCCATACTAAAAGTGCTGGCACAGCGGAATGAATGTATCTGTGGCGAAATAGTCAACCTGCTACCGCTGGCACAAAGCACCGTATCACAGCATTTAAAAGAATTAAAAACAGCCGGGTTAATTACCGGCACCATTGACGGCCCCCGCAGTTGCTATTGCATCAACTGGAAAGCATTTGAAAAATTTAATGGGGAGTTTAATTTTCTTTTTGCTAAGCTGAAAGTAAATAATGAAAAAGCCTGTTGCTGATAAAATTATACATCATCAAAAAAATAAATGCCATGAACAAAGATTCTCAGATCAAACAACTTGTAAAAGAAAAGTACAGCGAAATTGCAACTCAATCAAAAGAATTAAATGCAACCTCGTGTTGTGGAGCCACTTCTTCCTGCTGCGGCCCCGAAGTATATACTATTATGGCCGACGATTACACAAAACTCGAAGGGTATAATCCGGATGCCGACCTTGGTTTGGGTTGTGGGCTGCCAACTGAATTTGCAAAAATAAAGGAAGGTGATACGGTCATTGATCTTGGTAGTGGGGCAGGTAATGATGCCTTTGTAGCTCGAAAGTTTGTTGGCGAAAAAGGAAAAGTGATCGGTATTGATTTTACTGATGCGATGATTGCCCGTGCAAGGGATAATGCGGAAAAACTTGGACTAAACAACGTTGAGTTCCGCCAGGGCGATATTGAAGACATGCCCGTTACTTCTAATAAAGCTGATGTGATAGTAAGCAACTGTGTTTTAAACCTTGTTCCCAATAAACATAAAGTGTTTGGCGAAATATACAGGGTGTTGAAGCCGGGCGGACATTTTTCTATTTCTGATATTGTACTGGAAGGTGAACTTCCTGCCCGGTGGAAAGAAGTTGCAGAGTTATACGCAGGTTGTGTATCCGGGGCCATTCAAAAAAAAGACTACCTCGGTATTATTGAAGAAGCTGGTTTTAAAAACATGACTCTTCAAAAAGATAAAACAATTATCATCCCCGATCAAATACTAGCCGGCTACTTAAGTGCAGAGGAAATAGCTGAATATAAAAAAGGGGAAACAAGAATTACCAGCATCACGGTATATGCAGAGAAGCCTGCGAAAGATGATCGGAATTGTTGTGAACCGGGAAGTGGTTGTTGTTAAACAGGTTCATATTTTTCATTATAAATAGTAAAGCCATGAAAACAAACATTCAATTCTGTTGCGATCCCGGAAACGGAGGTTGCTGCGGAGGCAGTATAACCGAGTCGGGTTGCTGCTAAAAAAACAAAAAGAGTTCCGGCGTTCGGGACTCTTTATCTTTACCAATATGCCAAAAAAGATTTTGTTTGTTTGTGTAGAGAATAGTAACCGGTCTCAAATGAGCCAGGCTTTTGCAAAAATGATTGGAGGCCCAGCGGTTAAAGCATTCAGCGCCGGCTCCAATCCTTCAGGCAGAATAAACCCCAAAGCTATATTGGCTATGAAAGAACTGGGATATGATTTAAAGAATCATCGTTCTAAATCATTGGAACAAGTAAAAGAGTTTGCTCCATTTGATGCAGTTGTAACCATGGGCTGTGGCGATGCCTGCCCCTGGATGCCGGCCAAACAATTTATTGACTGGGCGATTCCCGATCCCAGAGATATGAATGAAGATGACTTCAGGAAAGTAAGAGATTTTATAAAAGAAAAGGTAGCCGATCTGATTTCAACGCTTCAGCAAACTAATTAATATATTTTTCAGGGATCAGATTGTCCGGCGTTTCTGCCTGCCAGAATATTGAAACGATCCACCAACGTTTTCCATCATTCCATAGTTGAATACTATTGATGCCCCGCATAAAAGGCTTTTTTTCTTCTAATTTTCTTTTTGAATCGTAAGTGCTGAATACATGCACCACACTTCCAAATTGTTCTGTCTTTCTTCCGATCTCTCTTTCAAAAAAACCATCCTTTTCTAAGAAGGATCCCGATGTGGTGATATAATCCTCCACCGTCATCACCCTTTTACCCATCGTGCCGTCGGGCCTTTTACCTGTCGCCATTAATTTTCCTTCGGGAATAAATAAGGTCCGCATCCGGTCCCAGTTTCTTTTTTCTCCTGCCGGACCCGATATAACATTGTAAAGTGCATGGATGATCGCATCTACCGATTCTACATCATTTATATTGACTGGAATACTATCCGCTACAGGTCGTGCCGAAATAATATTACAGCAAATGAAAAGCCCGGTCAAAATTGCAAAAATCTTCTTCATACTTTTTATTTCGGAGTAAATTACTGTTATTCATTGAAAATAAAATTCCGTTCATCAAACTGGTGGTTCTTTGCTTACTTTGCCAAAACTTCTTGTTTGAATAAGCCGTTTCTATCCCGCAGCACCTATCTGTTCTTATTTTCCCTGCTGGGATTAGTATATCTCATTGGCCTTTTTATTCCATTGATGGATACCGATTCGGCGCATCATGCCAATATTGCTTTACGCATGCATCTTACGGGAGATTATGTTACTCTTATTGATCAGGCCGGTGATTACCTGGATAAACCACATCTTCATTTCTGGCTTTGTTCTCTTAGTTATAAAATATTTGGTGTAACCTCCTTCGCTTATAAACTTCCTTCTTTTTTGTTTACTGTTCTTGGCATCTATTCTACTTATTGTCTTGGAAAATCATTATATAACACGGAAGTGGGAAAATTGGCTGCATTAATTCTTGCTTCTTCTTTTGCATTTATCCTGGCTAATAACGATGTACGGATGGATGCTATACTTACTGCTTCTATCGCTTTTGCCACCTGGCAATTAGTGGAGTTTGTCCAGCATAAAAAAATAATGCATGTTGTTGGTGCAGCACTGGGGTTGGCTTTGGGATTTTCTACCAAAGGACATATTGCTGTATTTGTTCCTGCAGTGGCCGCTTTGTTTTATATTCTCTATCGCAAAGACTGGAAACTATTCATGAATTGGAAATGGCTGCTGCTGCTTGTATTATTCGGTTTATTTATTGCACCGGTGGTGTATTGTTATTATTTACAATTCAACCTGCATCCGGAGAAAATTGTCAGAGGAAAAGATCATCTGAATGGGGTAAAATTTATTTTACTGAATCAAAGTGTTGACCGTTTCACTGGAAATATGGGTGATACTTCCAAACATGATTATTTTTTCTTTCTGCATTCATTTCTTTGGGCTTTTGCCCCATGGAGTATATTGGCTTATATAGCTATTGCCGGAAGAATAAAAAATTTTTTACACCGGAAACCCGCCCCTTCGGGTTCGGGCAGAGAAGAATGGCTGACCACCGGAGTTTTTTTGGTTATGTTGATTGTAGTTTCTTTGTCCGGGTTCAAATTGCCCCATTATCTTAATATAATTTTTCCAACCACTTCGGTATTGGTAGCCGTATATATTATTCAGCAAAAAGAAAAAGTGAAATGGATCAGGTCAATTTATAGCATACAATTGATCTTGGTTGCGCTGCTGTTCGTGTTGGGCTTTATAATAAATGCCTGGGCATTTTCGGTTAAGAGTATTTGGGTTATAAGCGGAGTTATATTGTTATTGGCCTTAATTTTTTATTTCATAAAAACTACCGTTTATAGCCGATTGCAAAAAGCAGTTACAGTTTCAGTCGCAGCTATGCTCTTTTCTTTTTTTCTGCTAAACTGTAATTTCTATCCCCGGTTATTAAAATACCAGGGAGGCAAAACATTGGCTGATGCTGTAAAAGGTAAACTAAACCCCCAGGATGTTTACTTCTGGAAAAATACTTTTAGTTCATCCTTTAATTTTTATAGCCAATCCTTATATAAGGTATTCGCAGACTCTGTAATGCTGCCCGGTAAAAAAGTCTGGCTGATCTATGATAGCAGGGATGAAGAACAAATAAAAAAGGCAGGGTTTCAGCTTTCGCCAACTTATAGCGTTTTGGATTATGAGATTTCAAAGCTGGATATAAAGTTTATAAACCCGGCGAAGCGGGAGAGTCAATGTAGTAAAATGGTTTTGGCGGAAGTTTTTTTGGAAAGAAAATAACCTTTCTTCTTTAAGGATTATTCCTCGGATAAATAAAAAAAACGGAATCTGACATCACTGCCGAACCAAACACACCAATAGCTCCCTTTATTTTCGTAGTGAGAAAAACCGGCTCCACAAATGGATTTTGAATGGCCTGCAATTGCTCATCAAGGTCTTTGTAAAATTCGGCTGAGTTTTTATCTAATGATTGTATAAATACCCAGCCGGTATCATTTTTTTTGTATTCATAAGTTACTTCTATCGACATAGTGATTTTTTGCCCATCCGAATTTTCATCATTAAAAACAATGCGGCCAATATCTTTTACCAGAAATTTTTCGGTGGGGCCCGATACACAGGTATTTTTAAACTTGTCCAGCACATGGGCATGATGCCTCGATGTATCAATCATCCGGTTCATTTGGAAACGATAGTAATCGGGTGAGCCGGGTTTATCAGTAATGCTGACAATAACACCATCATGACTTCCATACACATCAAAAAAGGAGGCTGTATATTTTATGGAATCAATTACTGCGGGCCGCTGATTAATTGTAGTACTGGCAGTATAGATTTTTCCATCATAGCTCACTTCTAATGTGTAGGTCTTTCCATGCTCAGCTGCTATGTTGCCACGATAAAAAGGCTCCCACCGGCAACGAAATTTATTAAAAGTTGAATCAGGTGTAAGCACATCAACAGTTGTGCCACTGGTAATTTTTACCACCGCACCTCTTGCAAACACCTCTTGTGGAAATACTTTTTTACTGAAAAAGGGATTGCTTTTACTGACAAATATTTGTGGCACTTTTCCGGGATAAAGCATGCCTTCTATAAATACCTGACTGAGATGGCCGGGTGGAAATTTTATAGAAATATCTTTTTTGCAGGAAGAGAATATTAATAATACGATAGCTATTACTAAAGTACCCATTGTCCTCCATTTGAATGAATGGGAAATGAGTAAGCTGCTTGCAATATGTTCAGTAGAACCTGCCTGTCCGGCAGTCAGGTTACCAGACGTACAAGAGTGCCCTTCAATAAACTCAGGGTAAACTTCAACAGGCGATGATAGTAGCAAGGTAGCTGGGTTCAAAAAATTTATTTTCATTGTATTAAAATTTAAAATTGAATGATATACTTGGTATAATGGGAAGCAGCGAAACCTGCTTTGCAGTTGGATTGGAGGTCAATGCATCAATTTCGAAATAAATAAAATAAGGGTTGAGCCTGCTGTATGAATTGTAAACACCAAAAACCCATTCCCTCTCATACTTTTTCTTAAATATCTTCACCGTCTTTTTATTGGAAGCTGATAAATCTAACCGATGATAAGAGGCGAGCCGATAATTATTCCTTCCTTCGTACACATAATAATTGCCTTCGAAGATGGTTCCTGAATTAAGGGTACTTATTCTGCCGGTGGGTGCAGTAAAGGCGGCGCCGGTTGAAAACACAAATACACTGCTGAAGGTCCATGATTTGGTAAACTGGTAGCTGGCTGTTATTGCTAAATTATGGCGACGGTCGTATTTAAAAGGAAATTCTTTTCCAAAATTTAAGTCTTTGAATTGCTGTGTAGTTTTGGATAAGGTATAAGAAACCCATCCGGTCAGTTTGCCGGTATTCTTTTTAATAAATAATTCGACGCCATAGCTTTTCCCTTTACCGGAAACAATAAGGCTGTCAAGGTTAACATTTATTCTCAGTTGCTTTCCTTCTCCAAATAATACCTGATTATCCATCGTCTTATAATAGAGTTCTGCACTTACTTCAATTTCATTGTCTTTAAAGTTTTGAAAATAGCCCAGTGCATACTGCGTGGCAGATTGCGGTTTTGTTTTGTAGCTACTCGGTACCCAGATGTCGGTAGGCAAACCCGCCGTTGAATTAGGAATCAGATGAAGGAATTGGTTCATTCTTGTATAAGATGCTTTTATAGATGAAACAGGGCTTACCGATAATTTGGTAGTGATGCGGGGTTCAATAAAAGAATATGTTTTTCCGGAAACAGTATAGACCGGTACCCTTACTCCATAATTAACGCTAAATTTTTGCGATGCGTCAAACTCATCTCCAAGATAAACAGCCATTTCATTGGAGTTCAATTTATTGATGCTGTCTTTGTTGATGGTTATTCTGTTTCCACGCCTTGGTATCCGTGACGAAAATGAAGCTGGTGACAATTGATGTCGGGTATAAGTGAAACCTGTTTTTATTTTATGTTTTGTATTGGGGGTAATGGTGAAGTCAGTTTTAGCAGTTAGGTCTTTAACGGCGGTATAAAGCAGGGAGTAAAAATTATTCTGCGAAGTGGATAAGGCCAGGTTATAATCATTGTAAATAACAGAAGTGTTGGAGAAAATTTTACTACCGAATAAATGGTTCCAGCGGAATGTGCCGGTACTGTTGCCAAAGTCTGTTGTATAGTTTAAACTGTTGGCATTATTATAGGCTGCATTATCATTCCCTTTGAAAAAGCTAAGGAACAGGTGATCTTTTTTACCCAGTTCAAAATTCATTTTAGCATTTACATCATAAAATTTGTAGGAAGTATTTTTTTTAGCAGTACCTGTTGCTTTCAACAGTAAATCAATATGGCTTCTTCTGGCGGATATAATAAATGAGGATTTGTTCTTCTGTATAGGACCTTGAACGGTGAGATTATTTGATAATAAACCAATACCACCCTCCACCTGGTATTTTTTCTTGTTCCCCTCTTTCATAGTAATATTTAAAATAGAACTTAACCGGCCACCATACTCTGCCGGAAAGCCGCCTTTTATTAATTGCACATTATTAATTGCATTTACATTAAAAGTGCTGAACAAACCAAAGAGGTGATTGGGGTTATACACTGTGGCTTCATCCAACTGCACTAAGTTTTGGTCCAGGTTACCGCCCCGCACATAGAAGCCGGTTGTGCCTTCCTGGCCGCCCTGTACGCCGGGCAGTAACTGTATAATTTTCATAATGTCTCTTTCCCCCAGCAACACCGGCAAATTTTTTATAGCCCTGATGGGAACATCGATCACTCCCATTTGTGCTTTCTGTACATTACGGTCATTTTTCCCAGTGGTAATTATCACTTCGCCTAATATACCAGTAGCGTTTTCCATCAATACATCCAGCTGTATATTTTCTTTTGCTATAATTTTTTTTGCCTGTATGGAATAACCGCTAATCGAAATCAGCAGCTCCACCGTATCTGCTGTGGCAACTGTTAAGGAGAAAAAACCATACTGGTTAGTGGTGGTTCCCGTTTTCGAATTGGCATTATATACCGAGGCTCCAATCAATACTTCTTTTGATGCCGCATCCTTTATATATCCACTGACAGTTATTTTTTGTGCGGATATAAAAGACGAGCATAGAATGGCCACTATGAATAGTAGTACTACTTTCATAAAGTATAATTTTTCTGTTAAAGACTTTTAAAGCAGCTCCCTGGCAACCAGGGAGCTAAATAACCATAAAACCACCATCTGCTTTTAAACTGCTGCTTATAAATAGTTACATTAATAAATGCAGTGTTTAAGTATCAGATAACAGGTATAAGATGTTTGGTTGGGTGAGATATAAAATATTACCTGAGTTTAATGGTCACCCCTGCGCCTATTCCAAAACTGCGGGGGAAAGTTTCCACTACATTATTTTTTGTAATAGGAGATACTGCTTGGCGATAAACAGGACGGATATTTACTGCCACCTTTTTATTGATAGTATATTTTATATCTGCCTCTGCAATGAAGGATAAGTAAAATGGTTTGGTGCCATTCAGTTTTCTTATCACTACAATCTCCCTGTTGAATGGATCTTCTATATCTACTTCAAGATTTTTTTTGGTGATAAAATTTGCCTCGATGCCTGCACCCGGAGTAACAGAAATCTTTTTATTCACTATTGTATATTTAGCCATCAACGGCACACTAATATTTTCCAGTGTATGTTTGGCTTCTGCAGTGGTAAGGCTGTCACCAACATTTGGTGAAGGCCCAAAGCCCGGTTTAAAAAATGCATAACCGGAGGAGGTGATGTATTTGTACGCCACATCACCTGTGGGATCAACAAAAGCATATGTTTTCTGTGGCTTCATACCGATAACAGTATTTCTGTAAACGATGCCGGATTGTAAACTAAAACGTTGTGTCAACTGCCGGCCAAGTAATAATCCGATTGAGAAAGACGGTTCATTTGCTTCCCTGAATTTAATACTGTTAACTGCAGAAGGTTCATCACTGTCAAGTTGGTAACCAGCCTGGTCATAAGATACAAAAGGACTTAACATCCAGAATGGCCGGAACGGGCTATTTATTTTCTTACGGGAACCCTCATTACTTCCGTTTTTTAAAGGCGAATTACTGACAGATATGTTTTGAGGCGATAAAATGTTATTAGTGAGAAGGTTGGTTAAATCAGAAATATTTATCCTTTTATCTATAACCGGCCTATCATTTTTATTTGATTGAAAAAAGTTACCGTAATCCGTATCCTCATTTTCTTTTTTAGTTGACTTTGATATAATAACTGAGGTAAGCGGATCTTGTTTTACAGAATACCAATTCAATTGTTGGTCGGCTGGATTTTTAGTTGGATGATACGAATTGAAATTGCCTGTATTAGAACTTGCCCCAGAAGTAATATTCCCCGGTTGATTTGGAGAAACTGGAATATTTTCATTTTTAAAATCAGGATTATTTGTATTGATATCAATTTGACTTGTATTGCCTGCAGAATTGTTATTGATCATTTCTTTTTTATTCACGGGTGACTGATCCGTTCCGGAACCTGATCTGTTTAAAATATAATTGCCACTATCCTTTTTTATGATCCCTGATTCATACAGAACAAAGCCTGCGAGCAACAACAATAAAAGAAGAGCTGACCTTTTCCATATAAGGAATCTTTTTTTATACTTTTCTGCCTCTTGTTTATCCAATGCAGCATCAAGCCTTTCTTTCAATGCAGGAGAAGGCATTTCTTTATACTCTTCCAGCGTTGAGCTGAACAAATCATCTATATCGTGTAAATCTTTACTCATACTCACTTTATTTATAATGAACTAACTTTTTTTTTATCAATAATCTTTTTTGCAAAAAGGCCCGGGCATCAGAAAGGTTTGATTTGGAAGTGCCTTCTGATATACCAAGTGCCTCCCCGATTTCCCGGTGTTTGTATCCTTCAAAAACATACAGGTTGAAAACAATACGATAACCCGCTGGTAATGTCTGTACCAGGTTGAGTAATTCTTTTGCATCAAGATTTGAAGAAATGTCTGTGTTATCTATAGCATCATATCCGGCAGTATTTAACCGGATAACCGGCTGCAACGATGATTTATTCCGGTAGCGGAATAAGGCTGCATTCACCATTATTTTTCTTATCCATCCTTCAAAGGAACCAGCACCTTTAAAAGTGTTGATATAACTAAATACCCGTAAAAAACCTTCCTGCAAAATTTCTTCTGCCTCTTCCCGGCTGCGGGCATACCGCAGACAGACCCCCATCATTTTGGGGGCAAACAGGTTATAAAGCCTTGTTTGAAAAGCCCTATCACCTGCCACACAACCTTTTATCAATAGTTGTTCTGTTTCGGTCAATTGGTTGGTTTTGCCTGTATAGATATACAGAGATGAAGAAATGGTTGGGTTAGTAGTAAAATCCCTTACATCATTAAATCCGGGTGTAATAAAGCCAATGGGTTCGTAAAGATAAAACGAAGAGTTGGGGGAAATATTGGAGAGAGTAGTGTGTAGTGTATGACGTAAGAGGATGTTTTCGAAAACTGGTAAATTTGAATTGCTGATAAATTTTTATTTCCTGAACACATTGATAAATAGATGAAGCCTGTATTTTTATTATTCTCATTCATAATAATGGACAGCATTGTTAATGCCCAGGAACCTGATAGCTCCAAACGGCAAGCACCAGTCAGTTGGAAGAAAATGGAACTAGCACCAAGATTTGCATTCGGAGTACAAAAAGCATTTTACCTGGAAGCCGGTGCAGTATTACAGCAATATTTTTATGATCCAAGACATGGATTTGCAGCCTACGCAGTTTACACTTCTGTGGAATGGACACCGGGAAAAGCGAATGAGAAATCAATTATCGGAGTAAAGGCAGGTGCTGAATCGGTTTATAACGGAGGAACCATGGGGATAGAAGTAAAGTATCTTACAAACGGAGAGGAGAATGATGTGCTAATAACACCCAAACTGGGTTTTGGAATTGGATTGGTCACTCTTTTCTACGGGTATAATTTTTCCACGAATAAATATCCATTTGACAGGATCTGGAAACACCAGTTTTCATTGGCCGTTAATACAAATTTATTTTTTTATCATTCTAAGTATGAGAAAAAGTAGATAGTCGTTTCTTTCAACGGCCAGAGCTTTATGCTGTGCTGATATTCTGTGATCCGTCAGCCCGAACTGTTGCTGATTAAAGTTACTAAAGATCAAAATATATTCTATCGCTGGGGTTTATTCGAAAACTGGGACTGAAGTTGAATTTTGTTATGTCGATCAGGATCTATTCGTCAGCCAGCATAGTAGAAAACCCCATGTTATGTGCAGTTGTGGGTACAATCAACGCAAACGAGCATCTTTATTCTGTTTAGTATTTTGGAAAAATTGTATCAGAGTTTCGGCAAGATTCTTATTGACTGTATGCGTAAAAACAACTTCATTATCATCCTTTTTGATTGCAATTATGATATACCTCGTTGGATCATAAAAAAATTCTGGGCCTTCCTTGATCGTAAATTGAGAAATTTCGGAAAATTCTAATTGTTGCTGCTTGTCTATAAATCTCTGGAAATAATTTCTAGAGCGAATCAAAAAGCGATTATGCTGTTTATCAATTGAAATAATATTGATCGGCTTAAAAATGATCCAAATTTTATACAGAAGGCCGACAAGCACTACTGCAAATGCGAAAATATAAGGAGTAACACTACTGAAGGTTAAGGCACAGAGAATTGCCATCAACATAAATACAGGCAGAAATAAATGAGTAATCCATAGAGGTGTTTTTATAACAATTAAATTGGGAGCGGTCAGAATCCTAAAATGACCAAATTGTGTTGCTTTCTCCATAATCAATTTGAGATGTTCTTGAAATTGCACATAACTCTTATAAAAGTATCCGTCAGCCCCACTAAAAAATCCCCGGGTTACAAAATCTTGCGGGGGCTGTCGGTATACTTTTGCGTTGGCCGACGTTTTCTTTGGACTATTATGGAATAAAGTATTTATTAACTTTTTTCCATCAGGAGTTAGCGGACAATTTTAAAGAGCTGTTTTCTTTTTTTTAATTTTTCGTATTTTTTGTTTGTCTAATGTAGTCAGTATTTATTGTTTTTTCTGGATTTTAAATCAATTTCTTCTGTCTTGTCTGCATCTTAGATATTTCTTTCTCCATTCGTTTTCAACGTTGATCTAAAACTTATACCCCATGACCTGCGGCTGAACCGACCTTGTTTGCCTTTTTGTTTTAACTGTCATCTATTATTTTCCTGAACGTTGTACCGGGGTATTTTATGGCAATTAATTCCAGGCTTTCTTTTTTACAATGCGGACAGGTGGTATGTTTTATTCCCGACTTTTCAAAAAGCCTGACCGTCCAGGGTGTTTTTACTTTTTGGGGATGAGATGGGATATGCATAGCGAGAGTTATTTTTTCCATACGCCTAGTTCTTCCCCGGTTACTGAGGTATCCATAGCTGCGGATTTTGGTAAATCTCATTGGCAAAATGTGTTGTTCAAACCGCCTTACAAACTCATGGCCTTTCAGCATCATTAGTTTGGTTTTATTTCCATCAGCATAGTCTTTATAGTTAAACAGTACGTTGCCATTTTGATTATCAATTATTCTGTAGTTGCTGATAGCAACTTTATTGGTGTAGCGTCCCAGATATTCAATCACCTGCTGCGGCCCTGCACAAGGTGCTTTGGCATAGAGGTTCCATTTCTTTTTATACAAATTATTGATCAGTTGCTTCAAATGATAGCCTTGCGGTAATTGGATTTGTTTGTTTTCCTGTAAGGAGTTTAAACCTTGGAGAAACTTAGCCCTGAAAACAATACGCAGGGCATTTACCGGAAACAAAAAGTTATCCTTTATACGTTTGGGATATTTCCATCTCATTCCCTGCATGCCGCCTCCACTGACGATACAATGCACATGCGGGTGAAAGCACATATCCTGCCCCCAGGTATGCAGTACACTTATTATACCGGGAATAGCGCCGAGATGATGCTCATCGTTGCCAAAGTCAAGAAGCGTTTGTGCCGATGCATCAAAGAGCAACTTGAATAATTGTTGCCGGTTACCCAGTATAATGCTGTTAAGTTCATGTGGTAATGTGAACACGGCATGAAAGTAACCGATTGGCAATAATTCTCTGCGCCGGTCTTCGACCCATTCATCTTTTTTAAAACCACCACACTGCGGACAATGCCTGTTTCTGCATCCATGATACTGATATTTATACTGTGCACAATTATTATCGGTGCATTTATACAAATGAAAACCCAGCTCACTTGTTCTGCACTTTTTTAATTGAGTCATTACCCGCTGTACATGCGGGTGAAAAGACGTTTGGTGATATTGCTGCAGTATTTGTTGAACAGTAACAGGATTACCTGTTGCTGTTACCATAGGTCATCATTTATTTTATTATCACCGGTAAGGGCCAGCAATACATCAAATGGATTTACCACACTGCTTAATCTTTTGGTGCTTAAATGGAGGTATTGAATGGTTTGTGAAAGATGCTGATGCCCCATGAGATGCTGAATGGTGAGCAGGTCAGCGCCATTATCGTAAGCATGGGTACCAAAGCAGTGGCGAAGGGTATGAAAGGAGTAATCTTTATTGTTTAATCCGAGGTCAATAAGTGCTTTAGATAAAATATGCTGCACGGTACGTGGGCTGTACCTGATTCCATTTTTACTTCCATTGAACAAATAGACCTGTGGTTTATATTGCAGGTAATAGATCCGGAGTCCGCTTAAAATAGCGGGAGAAAGCGGAACGATCCTGTCTTTTTTCCCTTTACCGGAAACAATCTTAATAATCATTTGCTTGCTGTCGACATGTTCAATTTTCAAGTTGCAGAGTTCGGCCAACCGCATACCGGTGCTGTACACCAGTGATAAAAGTGTACGGTGTTTCAAATTTTTAAGGCTAACAATAACCTGTTGTACTTCTTCCATGCTCATTACAGCGGGCAGCTTATTACAATGTGCGCCATATAAAACTTTTGGTGAATGATATTGTTTTTTTAAGACATGCTTAAAGAAGAAAGAGAAACTTTGCGATGCCATCTTAGTTTTCACCTTAGAGCATTGTAAAGTTTTAGCAAGATAGATCAGATAATCCACGGCCATTTTTTCTGTAAGCTGTGAAGGCCGGGTATCGGGGTAATGAGAGAAAAGATACCGGAGTTCCTGTAGGTAATTGCGTTTGGTACCTTCACTGTACTCGCCTAATGCGAATAAATCGCTTGTACGTTGCAATGCATTAACAGCAAATTGCGATAGTGTTTTTTTTCCATAATTTAAAATTTAGGAACACAATATAACAATGATGAAGAAACTGCAGAAGAGAAACTCATTGCTGAAAGCAATGTTGGTTCTACGGACAGGGCTTGCCGAAGTACGGGAATTAGTATTCCGTCAGCCCGGAACCGATGATGATTGAAAAACTGATGATGAAGATAACAAACAAAAGCTAAATAGAATTACGTCTGCCCGATATGAAGCACAATAGAATTACAAAAAGCCGAAGATAACTTACGTCCGCCCGTATTTTGGCAAACCCCCTGTTGTATGCAGGCGGATTTGTCGAACGAAATGGTTTTAATTGTGTCGAGGGGTTTTGGAAGCGTCTGCAAGCAACACTCTTTTACAAAGGTTTGCTTCTGTGTCTGGGTTTGTGTGCCTTTGTAAATGTGTGGTGCTTATGCCGAGCTGAATTTTGTGAATATTTAAAAACAAAAACGGTGTACATTTATCATAACTAATTGCTAAATGATATGCTAATTTTATGACAAGAACCAATGAAAGAAAGCACACGATATACGTTTAAATATCATTCTGATAGCGATAGCATTGACTTAAATACTTTGCTTACCTCGCAAATTCATTTCGGCACTATTTTAAGTGAAATAAAAAATGAAATTGCCGGTGATACCGATTTGTCAATACGGATAAAGCCATTAGAAAAAGGGAGTGTCCCGTTTGATATTATATTAAATGTGTCATGGCTAAAGCAACTATTGCAACCAGATAATATTGCTTATGCAAGTGGTATTATTACTGTATTGGTTGGACTTTTCCAAATTAGGATGTGGCTAAAAGGAGAAAAACCAACGTCAATAGAGGTTGAGGACGAAAAAATAACAATTAAAAAAGGCGATTTAGTTTTAACTGTCCCCCGGCAAACATATTTGATATACGAAAGGAATACCACTATTGATATTGCAATGAAAAAAGGATTTGAAGCAATTGAAAAAGACGAAGAAGTTACTTCTATTGAAATACAGGATGAACAAAAAGTTCCATTGATTACTGTCCCAAGAGAAAATTTTGAAGATTTTACAACACCAAATGAAGTGTTTGAAAACCTTGTCAAAAAAGACCCTGTCAAACAGGAAACATTAACTATTTTTAAAGTTGTTTTTGATAAAGGCTACAAATGGCAATTTTATATGAACGGTAGAAAAATAAGTGCTTCGATACCTGATAACTTTATGGATAGAATTGACAAGGGCGAAAGGTTTGCAAAAGGTGATACCCTTGTCGTAGAAATTGAAGTTGAAAAGGTATATGACAAAACTTTGGATATTTATGTAGAAAAGGATTTTAAAATAATAAATGTACTGGAACATAAACCAAGAGCAGAACAAGGTAAACTTGATTTATAAGATAAGATAAATAGATTATGCCAAAACAAACCTTTGATAACAGATTATACTATGGTGATAATCTTGAAATTCTAAAAAAGTACATAAAGGATGAAACAATAGACCTTTGCTATATTGACCCTCCTTTTAATTCTAAAAGGAATTATAATCAAATTTACAATAATGTTGGTAAGGAAGATAAAGCCCAGGCTCAGGCATTCCTTGACACATGGACTTGGGATGAGCATTCAATTGACGGCTATGATGAAATATTTAATTCTGGTAGTGGCATTTACCCTAAACAATGTGTTGACCTTATAATAGGACTTAGAAAAATTTTTGGTGAAAGTTCTCTTATGTCATACCTAATACACATGACTTTGCGAATTGCTGAAATTCATAGGATATTAAAACCGACAGGTAGTTTTTATTTACATTGTGACCCAACAGCAAGCCATTATTTGAAATTAATATTAGATTCAATTTTTTGCTCCCAACAAGGAGATTTCCTTAATGAAATAATATGGAGTTATAAAAGATATACTGCTGCAAGTAACAGGTTTCAAAGATTGCACGATGTTATATTTTTTTATTCAAAAACGCCTGATTGTATATTTTACGAACCAAGAGATGAATACGGGGAAAAGTCAGGTAAAGCCGACAGCCATTATAAACAAGATGAAAATGGAGATTGGTATAGATGGCAAAAAAGAAAAGGTCAGGAACCGTATAAGGTTATGCTTAATCCAGAAGGAAGAAGATTAGGTGATGTATGGGAAATACCAATTATTAATGCTTCGGCTAAAGAAAGATTAGGATACCCAACCCAAAAGCCAGAAGAATTACTTGAAAGAATAATAAAAGCAAGCACTAAAGAAGGCGATGTTATTTTAGACGCTTATTGTGGTTGCGGAACAAGTATTGCAGTAGCACAAAAATTAGGAAGAAAATGGATTGGGATTGATATTACATACCAAAGTATTGCAGTAATAACAAAAAGACTAAAAGACCATTTTGGTAATGATGTAATTGATAAAACAGAATTTAATGGTATCCCTAAAGACATGAAATCGGCAATTGAATTGGCTCACAAAAAAGACGATAGGGTTAGAAAAGAGTTTGAAAAATGGGCAGTTTTAACTTATTCAGATAACAAAGCTATTATTAATGAGAAAAAAGGTGCAGACCATGGTATTGACGGAACCGCTTTTATGTTAATTGGTCAAAACGAACATAAAGACGTTTTATTTTCAGTTAAGTCTGGGCATATAGGTAATAGTATGGTTAGAGATTTTTGTCATGTTATTGCAAGAGATGAAAATGTTGCGATAGGAATATTTATTACTTTAGAAGAACCAACAAAACCAATGATTAAAGAAGCTGCAAGCATGGGGAAATATACAAACCCTTTAACGAACCAACAGTACCCTAAAGTAGAGATTGTCACAATAGCTGAATTATTAGACGGTAAAAGATTAAATCTACCGCAGGCAGTTCAAGTTTTAAAAGAGGCAAAACGAAATAAAGAAGTTAAAGATAATCCTCTGGGGTTAGAATTTTAAAATTACCGGGATGTTGTATTTAGAAGCGTCTGCAAGATTTTAGCTCTTTTGCAGGTTTGGGTCTGTGTCAATGTTTTGTGAGCCTGCAAATGTGCTAAAATGTGTGTCAGCAAAAGAAGCAGAGCAGAATTAAAACACTTTGAAAAACTAAAGTTAATTGTCAAACGTTCTGCCGATTAGTAAACGGTCTGCACCGCTTGCATACAACGTCCAGGGCTTTCTGCTGTGCTGGTATTCTGTGTTACGTCAGCCGGAACAGAAGCCCAATAGAATTACTGAAGTTGAAGTTATATTCTTTTGCTGAGATTTATTCTTCAGCCCGGACTTCAGTTGATAAGCGAACGGAACGACGAGTACATATTCTTCAGCCAGCATAGCAGAAAACCCCATGTTAGCGGTTCGTGCTTCTCAGTGTCTATTTGAATTTTCCAATTTTAATAATCAAGTCTATCCCGTTCTGCTTGTTCATCATTTCTCTTTGCATCTTCTTCATAACCTTTTGCAAGGTTTTCAAATATTGTGGTTATAGTTGGAAATTTGTTTTTTTGTAAAGATGCAAGTTTATAAAAGTAATCAGCTTTTTCTCTTTCTATATATCCTCCATCAAAAGCCCCTCTTGAAGAAGAGCCTCGTTTATTAAATGTTGCTGCAGAAAAATTGCTTTTAATGCTATCTGTATTTATTTTTTCAATTATGGCACATAATTCATCAGGTGGCCAGTTTTCTGCTTTTTCTGGATATTGTGCAAAAACCTGTCCTATAGTCATGTCTGCGACTTCCAAACGGGAGACAGCAATAGCCAGCTCTCTAACTTTATCTACCCATTCGGTTAGAAAATTATTGTCTATTACGCCTGAATCATCTACACCTGGAATTTTTTTCCAAGAATGTAAAAGTTCATAGGCTTGCATAGCTGTATTTGAAATTTGCTCCTCTGACAATTCTTTATTTTCTATTTCAAGTAATTCATCATTATCCGGCTTATACGCCCATTTTAAAACATCAATAAAAAATTGAGGGCTCTTTGATAGTTCATCATGAAGCATTTTGGGACTTCGACTATTTCCATATGAAGCTAACATAGGAAGATATAACCATTCTAGTCTAATAAGTTTTTGTGGTTCAACGTCACCTCTTTTATCTATTGTTTCAAAAAGCTGTTCAACTTGATAACCATGTAAGCGACCTTGTTCATTTGATTTTTCTGTTGCAGCTTTTTCTAAGATGTCAACAAGTAAAGTACTTGGAATCTCATCCACAGAATGTGAGCATATGGCTATAGCACTATTATATCTAGCAAATTCCATTAAGTAGTTAAGACCAAGAATTTTTTCTTCAGTTGAGATATTCCAGAAGTGGGGAATTACTCTTGCCCAATATTCCTGTCTTATTTCTTTATTTGTAGAATCAATAAAATCCCATAATTGCTTTGTCTGATTGAGAGGGACCAAAAGTTTAGCTAAAGCCAAATCGTCTGCGCCATTCTGCTTTAATTTTTCATACAATGCAAAAACCCACTCAACACCTTTCAAAATCGATTTTCTTCCTATAAAACCATAAATAAATCGCAATTTTTCATTCTCGTTTTTAAGTTCTTGGCAAACTAAAAGAGTTTCTGCTTCATTTTCAATTATGTTAGCCGAGGTATCACCAAAAATCCATGTTTCTTTTACTGTAACACTTAACTCAATTATTTTTTCAATTCCATACTTTAAGTAAATGTTATTTAGTCCTGCAATCCTTTTCTCATTTATTATTTGTTGTTGGTTATCTGTTGTAACATTTTTACGATTATATCCTTCTGGAAATGCAGGCCAGTGCTCATTAAACAGCCATATAGTTTTTTGTATTTCATCTTTCGGCTCTAATGTGGAATATAGTTTTTCATATCGATTTAATTCTGAACCGGGGAATGACCAATTTGCATCGGGATGAGATCGATGATGTGATAGTATATCCCTAATTTTTTGCCAAGCTAAATTATCTGTATGAGTTACTTTACTTATAGAGGCTTCAATGAATGTAAGCAGTTTAGCTCTATCGGGAGAACTTAACCTAATTGATTCGTCAATAAGCTGTGTTAGCTTTATTTCAGTATAATCAAAAAATGAAATTAACATGTCAACTGCCGAAGCATGTGTATCATAAATTTCTTTGTATGTAAGTGGTTTGTCTGTTTCTAATTCAAACATCCGCCATCTTGTCTTATGTGTTGGAAATGCAACTCCGCCTGTGGAGTCAGGAAGCAGTCGAATTAGAATAGCCCATCCAATTTCTGGTTCTCTTTCTGTCATTAATTTTAGCACTTGCATCCTTTCTTCAAAAGAGGCTAGGGTTTGTGGGTGCCATGTTTTAAATATCTCTGACAAACTATTTATAGGTCTATTAGACAAACTACCGCCTGGGTCAATAGAAGAAAGTTTTGCAAGAATTAAAGATGCTCTTGATAAGTATTCAGGAAACCAAGCAAGATTTTCTAATGCCCATAATAAGCCAGTATGATAACTCTGTGCAGATAAGAATCCGCGATCTTCTTCAAATAGAGATGCTACTGGTGATTTTTCAAATGAAAGTTGCTTTTCAATTGCGTTTAAAAAAGCTGCTGGCGATGCTTCCGCAATTAAGGGCAATTTGCTTTCAAATGATTTCCACAATAAAATGTTATCTGAGCTTAAAAGTTCAGCAATTATGCTATCAACCCACAGGTCAGCTTTCAGAGGCAGATTAAATTTTAATTTGTCGCCAAAAATTGAAGTTAATATTAAAGATTGGATGACACCTTCTCTAATCCATCCTGAGAATTCTCTTTTCTTTCCATAAAATGCTGCCATGTGTCTTCGTTCAGGTAAAAGCTGAAAAGCAGGATTAATTTCAGAAAGTATTTCAATCGCAGATTTATGTAACAAATCGAAATCATTTCCAGTTAAATTCTTCGATGCATTTGTCCAGGCATCAAAAGGGGAGGTTAATCTCCATGTACTACCAATTTTTATTATTGGCGAATCATGTGTATTAAGCCACCTTGTTAATTTCTTTGAATAGTTTTCATAAGTATCGCCAGCTATTTTAGATATTATTATTTTGTCATTTTCAAAATTCTCATCCCATCTACCTACAATTAAAGCAGGAATAATATCAGAAACATTTTCAGGCAAAGCCCAACTCGGTAGTGTTCTTGTAAATTCTAGTTGTCTTCTTAAAATTGTAATGTTTCTTGCAGACTCTTTGGAAAATCTTTCAGCAAACTCTTTAGACATTCCAGTTTTTGCGAGTGCTGAAATAAATGACTCTCTTTCTATTTGAGGTAGAATTATTTTGTTGCTCCAGCTATTTGATGAATCAGCACCTAAAGGAACAATAACGGTATGTCCCTTCTGCATAGCTCTGTTTAATACTCCGTTGTCTTCAAATCTGGGAATCAGAATTAATGGTTTATCATGAACAGATAATTCTCTAAACGCATCAGTGTTGTCAACTATAATACTCCTTGAAAAAAAATCTTCTTCTATATCTGGATTGCTTTTAAAACATGAAATTATGAAGGCCAATGATTCTTCTCTGGAAATTCCTTGAACAGAAATTATTGACGATGGTTTACAAAGCTCAATTAATTTATCCTGTTCTGCTTTTCTTCCTCCTAAAAGTATTTCTGTATTAAGTCTAATTTTTGTTCCTGAAGCCCATTCTTCCCAGAAATCATCAGTTGGTTGTATTCCACCTTGGGGATATTTGCCAATGTGTTTAGCTAACCATGAACCAACTGTTGGTGCAGTTTCAATCCATTCCTCTAAAGTTTCAGCATTATAGACTTTAATGTCTTTCCAAATACCATCTTTCTTTTTTTCAGTCACCCAATCATCTCCGTTTTGCCAAAGTCTGGGTGTAACAAAAATAAAAGTTGACTCAGCGGGATCGAACCCTAAAGGGTTAGCAGACCTTTTTGCATAGTCATCATCTGCTTTACCTTTAGGGTCTTTACTTGCTCCAAATTCCCAAAGTGAAGTCCCTGCTGGTAAGTAGTCTGTTTCTTCAGTTACTTCAAGAATACCATCCCAGCCTCCAAGTAATACACTTTCACCCGAAGGAAATTTTATGCTTTGTATAGTGTTAGATGTTGCTCTAATAAGTTTTCTCACTAAATGTGGAAGTGTCTCTTGGCAATCTCTTCTGGTTGCCCAACTTCTTAAATCTGTAGAATCAATCCATTTCATAAGGTGTCAGTTTATTAATAAGTCTAAAAGGAAAATTGGTGATGTTTGCTATAATTGCAATTCTATTAAAGTTAGCAGAGTGTTCAATAGCATGACCGCTAACGTTAGGGCTTGCTGTTCGTGCCGGTATTCAGGGGACGTCCAGTTTGAACCGCAGCTCAATAAAGTTATGAAGATGAAGTTACAATATGAAGTTCATTATATAAAGTTAAGCCCAGACGATAGCTGATTAGCGAA
>JANNQR010000004.1:0-202528 GCA_031400855.1 Chitinophagaceae bacterium
CCGGGTCTGTTTCTACAGCCCGGTTTTTATTTCGCCATATCCGTTTCATTTTCGTCTGCTTCGTCTGGTAGTACCGGCTCATTTAATTGTACTACATGTGCCTTTTTCTTTGCTGCACGGCTCATCATCGTCATATTCAGCATCTCAACTACGAATGAGAAAGCCATACCGAAATAAATATAGTTTTTCAAATGTAGCTGATGGGCGGCTTCACTATCCCATCCTTCCACAATCAAACTGATACCAATCATTACAAGGAAGGAAAGTGCAAGCATTTTTAAAGTTGGGTGCTTATGAATAAAGGCAGAAATTTTTGGACTGAATAAAAACATAATTGTCATGGCAATAACTACGGCCGCAATCATTATTTCCACATGTTTGGCTGTACCACCAGCTGTAATGATGCTATCGAATGAAAACACAGCGTCAATTAAAACAATTTGTCCGATAGCGTTTCCAAATGAAAGTGGTTTCTGGTGCTTCATGGCTTCATTCGGGTCTTCGCCTTCCAGTTTATGGTGTATCTCCATCACCGATTTATAAATAAGAAATAAACCACCGGCCAGCATGACAAGGCTTGCAAGGTCTAATCCTTTTCCAAACCAATTTTCAGGAATGATGTATTTCCCTTTTTGCGCCAGCAACCAGCCAAGCCCCATCAGTAATAAACTTCGCATGATGATACCTGAAATCATCCAGAAGCGGCGGGCTTTTTTCTGGTCATCCTTTACTTTCAGTCTGTTCAGGATAATGCTGACAAAAATTACATTATCTATCCCCAGCACCACCTCCAGCACTACGAGTACAAAAAAACTGATGATACTTTCCGAGGTAAAAAGATACTCCATTGAAAATTGAATATTTATTATTGAATATTGTCCGAAGGATTCCCTGCAGAGAGTGTTCTGCAAATTTTCTTAACAATTGCAGGGCCTTTATAAATAAAACCTGTCCACACCTGCACTAAAGATGCTCCGGCATCTATTTTTTCTTTCGCATCTGCTCCTGTAAAAATACCACCGCTGGCAATCACCGGCATTTTCCCATTTGTCCGTTCACAAATATGCCTGACTATTTCTGTGCTTCTGTGTTTCAGTGGCAAACCGCTCAGGCCTCCGGCGCCGATAGTTTGTAGTTTGTGGTTTGTAGTTTGAAGTTGTACCCGGCTGATGGTTGTGTTTGTTGCTACTATCCCGTCCAGCTTGATTTCCAATGCCAGATCAATCACATCATCAAGTTGTTCCAGTGTCAGATCGGGAGCAATTTTTAATAACAGCGGTTTAGAATTTGTCTGGGTCCTATTGATTGTCTGTAAGTGGGAAAGAATTTTTCTTAGCGATTCTTTATCCTGCAGTTCCCTTAACCCCGGAGTATTTGGTGAACTGACATTCACGACAAAATAATCAACATAAGGATGCAGTTCTTTGAAGCAGGTTTCATAATCTTTCCAGGCTTCTTCGTTGGGAGTGGTTTTATTCTTGCCGATATTTCCCCCTATAATGAGTTTCGAATTACTCATTTTCTCTTTCCACTCCTTTAACCTCTTAGCAATGCCTTTCACCCCATCGTTATTAAAACCCATCCGGTTGATAAGGGCTTTGTCTTTTGGTAAACGAAATAATCTTGGTTTATCATTGCCGGCTTGTGGTAACGGCGTCACTGTACCAATTTCTACAAAACCAAAACCGAGACATTCCAGTTCCCGAAGATGTTTTGCATTCTTATCAAACCCGGCGCCAAGGCCAACTCTGTTTGAGAATTGAATATTGAACCCGCCTGCCGGGCGGGCAGGTATAGAATATTGTGTATTTGCCTTCGGCCTGTAATGCCAGGTAATTATTTTTCTGAACCCAATGCTGCACAACAGTCTCAGACAGTTCATTGAAAAATAATGCACCGATTCAGTGGGAAATAGAAATAATAAGGAGCGAATCAGTCTATACATCGAATTTTTCTTTCTTTAGGAGTGCCAGTAATTCCTTATTCGAAATAGTGTCTTTATCGGCTTTGTCATACAGATCAACAAGTACAATCCTGAAGTTTGATAGTTTGACAAAAGTAATAACCCTCGCACCTCCGCTTTTACCGGCAGACTTTCCTGTTATTTTAACTCTGATTTTGTAACAATTATTTCCCAGAGGAGTTCCTTGTGTTGGCTGTTGAAGTAAAGAAACTTTCAACTTTTCTATGTCATTTGTAAAACCGGGATATTTTTTGGAAACCTGTTTAAGTTGCTTGATAAAATTCCCCGTCGCAAGAATAATGAACTTATAAATCATTTAGCACTTCATCTAAAGTTTTGAGTTTTATTTTACCGGCAGCTGCTAACTTAGCTTCACGGTAGGAATTCAAAAAATCTTTTGCACGCCTGTTTTTTTCCCAGCTCCAGCGGGGATTTTCTTCATATAATACTTCAATAAGATTATTTTCTTCCAGGCTTTTGATTAATTTTTTCACCTTGGCATTTCTAAGCCTGATTGTAAGAGTAGGCATATCCTGAATTTTAACAAAAATACATTTTTATTGCACAATCTTTATCTTTGTTCACTAAAGTTGCATAAACAACCATTAAAAAATTTCATCATGCAGGAAGCGTATATCATAGCCGGTTACAGAACAGCAGTTGGTAAATCTAAAAGAGGGGGGTTCCGTTTTTATCGGCCTGATGATTTAGCGGTAGAAGTTATCAAGGGATTGATGGCAACTGTGCCACAACTTGAATCAAAAAGAGTTGATGATGTTATAGTTGGTAATGCAGTTCCAGAAGCAGAACAAGGATTACAATTTGGCCGGATGATTTCTGCCCGTGCATTGGGAGTGGAAGTGCCCGGTATAACCATAAACCGTTACTGTGCATCCGGACTAGAGTCTATAGCAATGGCTACTGCCAAAATAAGAATGGGTATGGCGGATTGTATTATTGCCGGAGGCACAGAAAGTATGAGTCTTGTACCAACAGCAGGGTGGAAGACCGTTCCCTCTTATAAAATTGCCAAAGAAGACCCGGATTATTATTTAAGTATGGGATTGACTGCAGAAGCCGTTGCCAAAGACTTTAATATCAGCCGGGAAGCACAGGATGAGTTTTCTTATAACTCACATCAAAAAGCGATGGCTGCAATTCAGGCTGGTAATTTTAAACCCGGGATACTTCCCATTAATGTGGAAGAAATTTATCTTGATGCGAAAGGAAAAAAGCAAACAAAAAATTATATAGTAGATACAGACGAAGGGCCGAGAGCTGATACTTCTATTGCGGCATTGACAAAATTAAAACCGGCCTTTGCAGCAGGTGGTGTTGTTACTGCCGGTAACTCTTCTCAAACTTCTGACGGCGCTGCTTTTGTAATAGTAATGGGAGAGAAGATGATGAATGAACTGGGGTTAAAGCCAATTGGCAGATTGGTAAATTGTGCTGTGGCTGGTGTGCATCCCCGCATTATGGGTATTGGTCCTGTGGCGGCCATTCCAAAAGTGTTGAAGCAGGCAGGTATGAACCTTTCCGATATTGATTTAATAGAATTGAATGAAGCGTTTGCCTCCCAGGCATTGGCTGTTATCCGTGAAGCCGGACTTGATGCTGCTAAAGTAAATATCAACGGCGGCGCCATTGCTCTCGGTCACCCATTGGGATGCACTGGTGCTAAGCTTACAATCCAGGTACTTGGTGATATGAAGCGATTAAATAAAAAATATGGTATGGTGTCGGCATGTGTAGGTGGCGGTCAGGGTATTGCAGGTATCATAGAAAGTTTATAAACCCATCATTTTGAACTTGATAAGGCCGGAATCTGATTCCGGCTTTTTTTCTAAAGGGGATTTTTCAGAAATTTTACTAAACCGAAAAACAAATTTCGGAGTAATATTTGTTAAAAATTATTTAAACCAATTTGTATCTTTAAAGTCATTAATCGTTCCTAAATTGTCTTATCCTGGAGTTTTCAGGAAAGATTAAAAAATTTGCTTATGGATAGAAGAGACTTTCTAACTGCTAAACGCAGGAAAAAAGACAAAGTAACCGCACCACAACCGGTAGCCTCCCGTCATATTACTTCAGGAATCAATCCCTATTCGGGTCCCTGGACGGAAAATGAAATCATTCATTTATTGAAACGAACCATGTTTGGCGCTAAAAAAGCTGATGTGGATTATTTTAAGAGCCGGACGGTCAGCCAGGCGGTAGATGAGTTGTTGAACCCAACGGCGCCGCAACCAACACCCCCTATAAAAGAATACACAACTTCTACTCAACCCGGTACGCCGGACTCCAATATTGCACTAGGTGCCACTTGGGTAAATGATATTAATAATGACGGCACCGTACAGTCACAAAGAATTGCTTCTTACAGGAAGTGGTGTACCGGAGCCCTGATAAATCAGGATAGAAGCATCCGTGAAAAATTAAACCTGTTTTGGGTTAACCATTTTGGCAATGAAGCGGCTGATGTGGGTTATGGCAACTGGGCATATATGCAACAGAATCTATGTCGCCAATATGCACTGGGAAATTTTAAGCAAATGATTGATGCCATTACCAAGGATATTTCCATGCTTCGTTACCTGAACGGTTATCTGAATGTGGCCTCTGCACCGGATGAAAACTATTCACGGGAACTACTTGAATTGTTTACGGTTGGTAAAGGTCCCGGTTCTCAATACACAGAAAATGATGTGAAAGAAGCTGCCAAAGTATTAACAGGCTGGCAGATCAACGGAACTACTTACATGCCAGTATTTAATTCTGCACGGCATTCTTCTGTTAATAAGACTTTTTCTTCCTTCTTTAATAATACCGTTATTACCGGAAGAACTGGACCTACTGCCGGCCAACTCGAGTTGACCGATCTGCTGAATATGATATTTTCCACACAGGAAGTGGCTAAGTTTATTGTCCGCAAGTTTTACCGCTTCTTTGTTTATTATACCATTGATGCAAACACCGAAACAAATGTTATCGGACCATTAGCGGATATTTTCCGGTCAAGTAACTATGATATACGTACGGTATTATCAGCTTTGTTTAAAAGCGAACATTTTTTTGATGTATTAAATCAGAATTGTTATATCAAAAGTCCTGCAGATCATATTATTGGTTCACTCCGGGAGATGAATACCGTATTCCCTCCATTAACAGATTGGAATACTAACTATGGCATGTGGAATTTCTTTTTTTCCAGTATGGTAAACACAGGACAGGTTCTGCATGATCCACCCAATGTATCCGGTATGCCTGCCTATTATCAGGAGCCACTATTTCATGAAATATGGATCAACTCAGACTCGTTGCCCAAACGTAACCAGTTTACCGATGTGATGGTTAATACCGGTTTTACAAGAAATAATATACGGGTGATATTCAACTTTGTTTCCTATGTACAACAATTCAGCAACCCGGGTAATCCCGGCGACCTCATTGATGATGCGCTGAAATTTATTTTCCGCAATCAATTGTCATATGAAACAAAAAAGACAATCAAGACACAAATATTATTGAGCAACCAGTTATATGATTACTACTGGACGAATGCGTGGATGGCTTATATAGCCAGCCCCACTACGGCAAATTTTAATATTGTAAATAACCGGCTGAAGCAATTATTCCAGTATTTCTTTAACCTGTCTGAGTACCAGTTATCATAAAAAAACCCAACATGAAAAGAAGAGACTTTTTACAAAAAAGCATACCGGCAGCTACCCTGTTGCCTGCCCTGATAAATGGTTATTCTGTACAAGCTTTTGGCGCCGAATCACCTTTGGTGCAGGCATTGATGAAAGGAATCACCGAGACGGATCATGTATTGGTAATCATTCAACTGGCAGGAGGAAATGATGGTTTGAATATGGTCATCCCGGTTTCTACCTACTCCAGTTATTTTAATGCAAGAACTAATGTTGCCATTCCTCAGAACAGGATTCTTGCATTAAGCGGTAGCAGTGCATCTGGCCTTCATCCTTCTATGACGGGTATGCAGAATATTTTTAATGCTGGTAACATGAAGGTTATACAAGCAGTGGGTTACCCGCAACCCAATTTCTCTCACTTCCGTGCCACCGATATCTGGATGAGTGCTTCTAACAGTAATCAGGAAGTTTTTAGCGGATGGGCGGGCAGGTATTTAAATTATGAATATCCGAATTTCCCGGTTGGCTATCCCAATTCGGCTACTCCTGATCCATTGGCCATACAAATCGGATCCACGACCACATTAACCACACAAGGGCCTGTAGTTAATATGGGCATGAGTATTACCAGTGCTACATCATTCTATAACCTGATTTCGGGAACCACTGATCCAGTGCCTGATACACCGGCTGGAAAAGAATTAAAATACATCCGCCTTGTAAATCAGCAAACAAAAAGTTATTCAAGCGTAATCATCAATGCAGCTAATGCAGTAACACAACAGGCAACTTATCCAACCGGAAACAGCCTTGCAGACCAGTTAAAAATTGTGGCCCGGTTAATAAAAGGCGGATTAAAGACCAGGATCTACATGGTAAGCACCGGTGGATATGATACCCACTCTGTACAGGTAAATGCCGGGGATACAACTACTGGTGCACATGCTACATTGTTACAAAGACTTTCTGATGCCAGTAAAGCTTTCCAGGATGATTTACAATTTTTAGGAGTACAGGACCGGGTCATTGGTATGACGTACAGCGAATTTGGCCGTCGGATTAAATCAAATTCAAGTGTAGGTACGGATCATGGAGCAGCAGCACCTATGTTCCTTTTTGGAAGTAAAATAGCATCTGGTGTGCTTGGAGATAATCCTGCTATACCTGCCAATGCATCCGTCAATGATAATGTACCGATGCAATATGATTTCAGAAGTATCTACTCCACTATATTGGAGAAATGGTTCTGCCTCGATAAAACGGTAGTTGATGGATTGTATCCACCGAATATCAACAGCCAGTTGCAATCATTACCATTATTTAAAAGTAACCTTACCTGTAATACAGTAACACCGCCGCCAGACCCCACATTTGATGCGATCATTTCCAACTATCCTAATCCATTTACACAATCCACTACCATCAAATTCAGGACAGAAGGCGGCCATACATTGATTCAGATAATAGATACATTGGGTAGGGTAATCAGCAACTTATTAGAAAAAGATTATCTGACAGCTACAACTGATACTGTTACATTTGATTCTGGTGGTTTACCAACTGGTATTTACTATGCTCGTTTCCAGAACGGAGTGATGCAAAAAGTCAGACCGATGCTGAAAGTGAGGTAATAAAGAATTTTATTTACAAAAAATCCCCGCCTTGTTTGAAACGAGACGGGGATTTTAGTATAAAAAATAGGATCAGATTAATCCGATTGCCGATGCCCCGCATTTACCCAATCAGTAATTTTTTGTTTATCAACCATTGTAAGCGGTGCGTTAGGCGCCTCTGGCATTCTTGTAGGTGTATTGTCGACAGCCCTTTCTTTTATCCTGTCCCAATTGCTGACGATGCTGGCATCTGTATCAAAATTTTTACTTCCGCTATTACCTCCGTTTCTGTGGCAGGGGCCGCAATAACCCACAATAATTTCTTTTACTAAAGCATACTTAGGCCCATAATTCAAAATAGTTATCTGTGCAGTATCAGTACATCCTTTTTGATTTTTGACAGTGACCACATAATTGCCTGGGGCAAGGTTGGTAAAATACCAGGAGGCCTGATAGGCACCAGTACCAAGTTTATACGAAATAGTATCACCTCTTGGTTCGGTGATAGTGATTGTTCCGTTGTTAGAGGTTCCAACAGCTTCTGTTTTTGTAGAAAGAACATTATAGCTAACACCGGTACAGGGGTCAGGAACGGCAGGTACATCCTTTTCGCCACAAGCAATCAGGAAAATTGCCAACCCTGCAAAACAATAAGATAGAATTAGTTTCAGTTTCATAGCACACTTTGAATAATTAAAATCCACCTGGTTTAAAGAGGAAGCCGTTTTGTTTGTACAAGATAAAAAAAATATACATTGAATTACAGCTGCGGGTTAAATACTTTGGCTTCGAATCCTCTTCCTTCTATAAATCCCTGGGGAAAGTACAGGTTTCCGGTCATCATAAAATTTTATGTAACTATGTTGCATTTTTATTAACTTGCACCTGAATGAGAAATCGTCCGTTTATAGTACGGTGTACAGCTTTTTTTCTGCTTATAGTCTTTTCTCAAAAGGCCGGGGCTGGTTTATTACTTCATAATCTCTTTCACGATAACGTTGTCAATAACAAAGCCTCCGCACGGATGACCCGGACGAACGGGCATAACCAGGAACATAAAGACCAAAAGGAGGTTGCTTATAATTGTGCCTGTGTTGACGATTTGTTGATGCCGTTTGCGAGAACTAAAGAACCTGTTTTTTCGCTTCCTGTTTTATTTTTTAGTCCACCGGCTACATTTTTTGAAGTGGCTATACCTTTTCAGGCTTCTATTCTTTCTTTACTCCGTGGTCCGCCTGCTTTCACCCAATAATAATCCCCGCATTTGCCTTTGGCAATGTTTCCGGGTGTTTTATTCCATCTCTATTATTTTTTAAAGGGTATAAAAATGTTGCATTTCTTTTTGCAACAGTGGGCTAACAATATGAAAAATATTTTCTTTTCTCTTGCTGTATTAGGTATTACAATTTTTACGGCAACTGGTCAAAGTAACTTAACCGTCGCCAACGAAGAAAAATCAATTGAACCCGTCATCAAAGTGACACTGACCGGAAAAATAATGGATGCAAAAACGGGTGAGCTATTGCCCGGAGCCTCTGTTTATTTTGCGGATGATAAAATCGGTACTACTGCTGATGTCAATGGAAAATACAGTTTAAGCAATATTCCTTCCGGTCACCATGTAATTGAAATATCTCATGCTGGCTATGCAACATTAGTGGAGCATATAGAAATCAACAGCAACATGGAAAGGGATTTTAAACTCTCCTCCGTTGTGGTAGAAAATCAGGGAGTAATCATTACCGGAGTGTCTGGTGCCACCAGCATTCGTAAATCACCGGTGCCGGTAACTTCCATCCGCAAGGCTGCATTGTTGCAATCATCATCCACCAACATTATTGATGCGCTGAGCCATGTGCCCGGTGTATCGCAACTTTCCACCGGCCCGGCTATTTCAAAACCATTTATCCGTGGGCTGGGATATAACCGGGTCGTAGTTGTAAATGAAGGTGTGCGGCAGGAAGGCCAGCAATGGGGTGATGAACATGGGGTGGAAATAGATGAGCTGAGTGTGGGCAGAGTGGAAGTATTGAAAGGACCTGCCTCATTAATATATGGTAGCGATGCACTGGCTGGTGTAATTAATTTTATTACCAATACACCTGTGGCTGAAGGAGTTGTAAAAGGAAATCTATTGTCTAATTATCAAAGTAATAATGGATTGTTTGCTTTGAATGGAAACATAGCGGCTAATAAAAATGGGTTGAACTGGAACTTATCCGGCACTTATAAATCAGCAGGTGATTATAAAAACAGGGTTGATGGCAAAGTGCTGAACTCAAGGTTTAATGAGAAAAACTTCGGCGGTTATATTGGTATCAACAAAAGTTGGGGCTACTCTCATTTTATCTTCAGCCGGTTTGATCAGCGGCTTGGCCTGATAGAAGGTGACAGGGATGATGTAACCGGAAAATTTATTTTATTTGCTGGCTCTCCGTTAGAAAGAATTGCGACCAATGCGGATTTAGATTCCAGAGATTTATTTGTTCCCCAACAACGGGTACAGCATAATAAAATTATCCTCGATAATAATTTTGCTATTAAGAAAAGCCGGTTAAAAATTAATATAGGTTATCAGAATAACCAGCGGCAGGAGTTTGGCAACCCGGAAGACCCAACAGAAAAAGAATTATTCTTCGATTTGAAAACTATCAATTATAATGTACAATGGCAATTGCCGGAGTTGAAAGAATGGCACACAACAATTGGAGTAAATGGAATGCGACAAAATAATGAAAACAAAGGAATAGAAGTACTGATTCCTGAATACAGCATTTTTGATATCGGCGGATTTGTATATGTGCAGCGGTTATTTAAAAAAGCAACATTGAGTGGCGGTTTACGGTTTGATAACCGTACTGTGGATTCGAAAGAATTTAAAGAAGGAATGGATACTAAGTTCACCGCCTTTACCCGTTCGTTTGCTAATTTTTCAGGAAGTGCCGGTGTAAGTTTTGAGCCTACCGAGGCTATTACCCTGAAAGCTAATATTGCCCGTGGTTTCAGAGCCCCTTCATTGGCAGAGCTGGCCAGCAACGGTGTACATGAAGGAACCAACCGGTATGAATATGGTGATCAAAACCTGAAATCTGAAACCAGCTTGCAGTTGGATGGTGGAATTGATGTTAACTATGAACATTTCAGTATCGGATTCAGTGCTTTTTACAACCGGATGAATGATTTTATTTTTTACAGAAAACTAGAGTCTGTTCTCGGTGGCGACTCATTGGTGAATGTGGATGGAGATGATGTTTCCGCATTTCAATTTGATCAGCAGAATGCAAAGCTGGCTGGTGTAGAAGGCTCGGTTGATATTCATCCGCATCCATTGGACTGGCTGCATTTTGAAAACACTATTTCATTTGTAAGGGGAAGGTTTGATGATGCCATTGATGGCAGCAATAATTTGCCACTTATTCCTGCCGCAAGATTGGTGAGTGAACTGCGGGGTGATTTTAAAAAAGCCGGTAAAACATTTCATCATCTTTATGTAAAAATTGAAGCCGATAAAACATTTGCTCAAAAAAATCCTTTTGCAGGATATGATACAGAAACTGCTACTCCGGGCTACACATTACTGAATGCTGGTTTTGGTTCTGAGATTCTTGGCAATAACAAGAAAACCTTATTTAGTATTTATTTTGCGATAAATAATATCGGTGATATTGCTTATCAAAACCACCTGAGCCGCCTGAAATATGCGGCAGAAAATATGGTAACTGGCAGAAACGGGGTATTTAATACTGGCCGTAATTTTTCTGTGAAGCTGAATGTTCCATTGAATTTTGAGAAAAAATAAATTGTGATACAGGATATTATGAAAAGCCTTAACGGTTGATAATACAATGCCACGCAGAGGACACGGAGAACGCAGAGGGTTTAGCTAATACCGATACGAGATTAAAAGCATGTCCTTCAGTCATACCTGTTGTCTATCGGTATTAATACCTCTGGCAAGGATATTAATTTAAAGTCTATTTGGTATAATTTGTATATCTCTGCGGTCTCTGTGTCCTCTGCGTGAAGAAATTCTTTATGGGTCACTCTTTCTTTTTTATCAAGTAAATTGCCGGATGGAAATCACTTTCAACACCCCGGCCTTACTATTTCCCGCTATCAGTTTATTACTATTGGCTTATACCAACAGATACCTGGCCTTAGCCAACCTTATCCGGGAACTGCATGATGAGTATATGAAAGGGGAAAAGAAAACCCATTTGTTGAAACAGATAAAAATACTACGGGTACGTATCAATATGGTACGGCAGATGCAGACCTTAGGAGTTTTTAGTTTTTTATGCTGTGTAGTAACTATGTACAGTGTTTATAAGCAGTGGGGCGCATTAACCAGTTATTTTTTTGCTGCCAGCTTGTTAAGCTTGTTGGTTTCGCTGGTCATTTCATTGCTGGAAATTTCTCAAAGCACCAAGGCACTGGAATGGGAATTAAGTGATATGGAAGAATTGGAGAAATCTAATTTTTTCAGCGATTTGTGGGGTGGAAAGGAAAAAAAAGAACCTTAGATTTACATTCTTGAAAACAAGACTTCAACATATCATTTTTTGTGCAGTAATAGTAATTGCTTTGGCCGCTTGTTCTAAAAGCGGTACTACTACTGACGAAGGCGGTGGCTCGCATATAGAAACCCCAAGTGATACCATCCCGCCGCAGATAAGCATATTTACACCAACGATTAACCAGGTGTTTAATAATGGAAATGTGATCAATATAACAGGAAGAATAACGGATGATTATGGATTGTACAGAGGCACTATCCGTATTATCAATGATGCAAATGGGGCCATTTTATTCAACCAGCCTTATGAAATTCATGGCATGCTGTTATATAATTTCAATATCAACTATACAGCTTCCGTAGTTGTTGCGTCAGATTATACTATCACGGTTACATTTGAAGACCATGGTTTAAATTCAACTTCGAAGTCAGTAAAGGTGAAAGTGAACCCCTGATTTAAAGGCTTTGCATAATCTTCAATACATTTTCCCAGCTTCCGCCATTATAAACTTCCTTTAACCCTTTTGCTTTCAGCTGCTGAACGGCTGTACTACTTCTTTCACCTGAATTGCAACATACAATAACCGGTCGCTTTGCTTCTTTTAACCTGTCAGCACTTATTTTAATTCGGTCAACCGGAATGTTGAATGCATCCGGCACATGCCCACGGTCGTATTCAATACCGGTTCTGACATCAATAATAATAGCGCCTTTGCGTAATGCATTTTTTATTTTGCCAGAACCGAAGAATGATAATAACCCCATATAATTATGCTGCTGTTATTTTATTTTTTCTTTCACCTATCTGTTGCCTCCACATAGCGTAATACAATCCTTTTTCTTCAAGCAGTGTATCATGATTGCCCGTTTCTACCACATCGCCTTTTTCCAATACATAAATCCTGTCTGCATGCATAATGGTAGAAAGGCGGTGTGCAATTAATATCGTAATCTGGTTTCCCATCTGGGAAATATCACGGATTGTATCGGTGATTTCTTCTTCAGTTAATGAATCCAGTGCTGAGGTGGCTTCATCAAATAATAAAAGTTTTGGTTTACGCAATAATGCCCTTGCGATGGATAACCGTTGTTTTTCACCACCGGAAAGTTTCAGCCCCCCTTCGCCGATCATTGTTTCTAATCCATTCCCGGCCCTTTGTAATAAATTCTGGCAGGCTGCCTGCTTGAGTGCATCAACGAGGTCATCGTCTGTTGCAGAAGGATTTACAAAAAGAAGATTTTCTTTAATAGTGCCCGAAAAAAGATTGGTATCCTGAGTTACAAATCCAATCTGGTTTCGAAGATCATCAAAACGGATTTCTGTTTCATCTAAATTATTATATAATATTTTCCCTTCCTGCGGGCGGTAAAGACCAACTAATAGTTTCATCAAAGTTGATTTACCACTGCCGCTGGGTCCTACGAATGCAATAGTTTCACCAACACGGACATCAAAACTTATATTGTTGATTGCTTTTTGTGCAGCTGTTTGGTGCTGGAAGGCGACATTCTTAAAAGATAAACGCTGAATATTACCAAGCGGTTTTGGATGAACAGGATCCAGTTCCGGTGTTTTCTTCATCAGGTTGTCAAAATTATTCAACGATGCTTCCGCTTCCCTGTAGGAAAGAAGGATGTTTCCAATTTCCTGTAATGGCCCGAAAACAAAGAAGGAAAATATCTGCATCGTCACTAACTGGCCGGCATCCATTTTATCTTTAAAGATCAGCCACATCAGAATAAAAAGAATTACCTGTCTCAGCGTATTCACCATGGTTCCCTGGATAAAACTGATGCTACGTATACGTTTTACTTTGGTTAATTCAAGTCCGAGTATTTTGTAAGTATTTTTATTTAACCGTTGAACCTCCTGCTGCGTTAGCCCGAGGCTTTTTACCAATTCAATATTTCTGAGTGATTCCGTGGTAGAACCTGCCAATGCAGTTGTCTGCCCTACAATATTTTTTTGAATTGATTTTATTTTTTTGCTCAGCCTGTTTGTAATAAAAGTAAGCACGGTAACACCAACAAGATACGCAATGGGTATGCTCCAGTGAATGAAGAGGGCTGCATAGATAAAAACAAATAGTATCCCGATTATTACGCCAAAAAGGATATTGATAAAATTAATCATGAATTTTTCTACATCGGTCCTTACTTTGGTCAAAACTGAAAGTGTTTCACCACTGCGTTGGTCCTCAAATTGCTGGTAAGGGAGTTTCATAGCATGTTGCAAGCCGTCGGTAAAAACTTTAGCGCCGAATTTTTGAATAACCACATTTAAAAAATAGTCCTGGAAATTTTTGGCGATACGGCTGATCATGGCAACGGAGATAGAACAAGTAACGATAAACCAGACACCCGGCCGGTTCCAGGAAAAAGAATTGAAAAACCGGTCCCCGGTTATGATTTCAGGATTGTTAACCCTGGCGTTGGCAAGATTGATCAGTTTACCCAAAAGGATCGGGTCTATCAGTGAAAATCCAATATTAATGGCAGCCAGTGACAACACAAGAGTCACCAGCCATTTATGAGGTTTCAGATAATGCAGTAATATTTTCATATAAGCCGTTGGTTATTGTTATGATAAGCAAAGCAAAAATCATGGCAAATTTACAACCCGGTAACAATGACATAAATTTTTCTCAGCTTCGTCACCGAATATACGAATCTCTATGTGTTCCATCAGGCAAACTGTCATGTAGAAAAACAGGCGGCCAAATAATATAGCCATTCACTACTTCTTTTGTTGACGCATGTGCCAACAGGTTGTCTGCAATATATTGAATCGGGGTTTGCATGTTGATCAGCTTTTCGGCTCCTGTTCTGTTAATGGCATATGCATATGTATAATCATGAAAGCCGGCCTTTTTCAGGTAATGGGAAAAGGGTTTTGCATAAAGATTACGAATTATTTGATGCCCCCATTTTAATCTTCCGATTGCATGCTGAAAATGGTAAATTATTTTTTTGAAACGACTTCCAAAATGATTGTCCCCGTTCTTATCCCAACCCCACATCAGCAGCTCACAATCTTTTGGAATTTCTTCAAGGATCGCAGGAATGTGTTCCAACATTTTTTCATCCGGTACTGCATCGTCTTCAAATATCAGTACCCGGTAATAATTTTCAGTCAGCATTTCTTCATACATCATTTTATGACTCCAGGAACAGGCAATCTCACCCTGTTTCATCGTTTTGCCAAAGCGGTGATGGTGACGGGTAAGTTCTTCACTGAAAATTCCTTTTTGTTTTATTTCTTCAATGGTGAATTTGTTTTTATCTGCACCGTAATAAAAAGAATACTGCAACCCCTGGAACCTATCTGCAAACAATTTTCTTCTTTCCTCAGCTGAAGAAACACTCAGTACATAGATTTTATCATAATACTGGTTAAGAAGTTGAAAATATTGCTGCATGAAAGGAGTTTATTGTTTTTTTGTCTTTGTTTTTTGTTGATTAAAGCTATTACAGTTTTATTCGATAGTTTGTGCATTAGCAACTACTGTAAACTAAAAACTGCAAACTTTTTACCCTGCCCATCCTTCCCGATCCAGACTTCTGTACTGGATAGCTTCAGCCAGATGTTCCGGTTTTATATCATCGCTTGCAGAAAGATCGGCAATGGTTCTTGCCACTTTCAAAATTCTGTCATATGCCCTTGCAGAAAGATTGAGTTTTTCCATAGCTGCTTTCAAAAGATTAGCACCCACCTGGCTGATAACACAAATTTCTTTCAGCATCTTAGTGCTTATTTGTGCATTACAATAAATACCCGGATTGTCTTTATACCGTTCAGCTTGTAGTTCTCTTGCTGCAATAACTCTGTCACGGATAGTGGCAGAATTTTCCTGTTGCTTGGTCCCTGATAATTCACTAAAAGGAACGGGAGTAACTTCCACATGCAGATCAATTCTATCAAGCAACGGCCCCGATATTTTATTCAGATATTTTTGAACAGTACCGGGCGGACAGGTACATTCTCTTTCCGGGTGATTATAAAAACCACAAGGGCATGGGTTCATTGAAGCAATCAACATAAAGGATGCCGGAAAATCAACCGCTACTTTTGCTCTTGATATAGTTACCCTTCGTTCTTCCATTGGCTGACGCATAACTTCCAGCACCGTCCTTTTAAATTCCGGTAATTCATCTAAAAATAAAACGCCGTTATGTGCCAGCGAAATTTCACCCGGCTGCGGAATACCACCACCACCTACTAAGGCAACATCAGAAATAGTATGATGCGGAGAACGGAAAGGTCTTTTAGAAACAAGTGTTGAATTTTCTGGCAACTTACCGGCTACAGAATGAATTTTTGTAGTTTCCAATGCCTCCTGTAAAGAGAGTGGCGGAAGAATGGTTGGTAATCGTTTTGCCAGCATTGTTTTTCCTGCTCCGGGAGGGCCAATAAGAATCGCATTATGTCCACCGGCTGCCGCTATCTCTAAAGCTCTTTTAATATTCTCCTGTCCTTTTACGTCAGTAAAATCAATTTCATAATCGTATTGCGAATCATAAAATTCTTCTCTTGTATTAACAACAGTTGGTTCCAGTCCGCTTTCATTTTTTTCAAAAAAATCAATTACTTCTTTTATATGATTGACACCATAGACTTTCAGGGTGTTCACCATGCCTGCTTCTTTGGCATTCATCTTTGGAACAATCAATCCTTTAAATCCTTCTTTTCTTGCCTGTATAGCAATGGGTAATGCACCTTTTATGGAACGTATTTCACCATCCAATGCCAGTTCACCCATGATGACATAGTTCGCTAAAGCATCCTTGTTTTCTATTTGTTCAGATGCACCGAGTATGCCAAGTGCTATGGGTAAATCAAATGGTGTTCCGCTTTTTTTAATATCGGCTGGCGCCAGGTTTACCACCACTTTTGTCCGTGGCATTTGAAACCCGTTGGTTTTAAATGTACTTTCTATCCGTTGTAAACTTTCCTTTACTGCGTTATCCGGCAGACCTACAATCATCGGATCTTTGCCGGTCGTCATCCAGTTTACTTCGATAGTTATCGTAATGGCTTCCACACCATACACAGCAGAGCCAAATGTTTTTACAAGCATAGTGGGAAGGTAGGATTTTTATTTTTTGTACTCAGCTGCATTACTACTATCGGCTTCGTTGCGTCGCACACTTGTACTGCAGAAATTCTACTCAGCATTTGCGGTTATTTTGCTTCACTAAGTGAAATTTCCGCCAGTATAGAGGTATTAAAATCAACATCTAATGACAATAAAGGCCCATTGGTTGAAAAATAATATGTTTCAACTCTCTTTGATACATTAATTTTTGTGTTAATGTTTTTTCTTAAACCGGTAATTAAAAATAAGTCTAATGGGAATTCAAATAAATTATTCTGCATTTGTTCAATTTTCACAGCAACTTTTTTCTCATTGGGCACATTCTTCCAGGTAATTTTCAGTTTCGGATTTTCGGCGGTGTATAACCACTGAGTAAAAAACTGTTTCAAATCTTTTCCTGATACGGATTCAAAAATCTTTTGCAGATCACGGGTGTCAGCATTTTTACCCGCATACATTTCATAATATCTACGGATACTTTTTCTGAAAATGGAATCACCCAACTGCCGGCGCAACATGTGCAACACCCAGCCGCCTTTCTGGTAACTGTTTGTATTCAGCAATTGCATATATGATGATATGGAATCAACAACTGGTTTGCGGGATGTTTTTACAAAATCAATTATTTCCTCTCTTTCACTTTGCATTCTTTTGTTCAAACTATCAGTTCCATATTTTGCTTCTACATAAATATGAGTAAGGTATGTGGCAAACCCTTCGCTGAGCCAGATATGCGAAAAGCTTTTTTCAGTTGCCATATTGCCAAACCACTGGTGAACAATTTCATGTGCCACCAGAGTTTCTTGTTGACGATTACCAGTAACTGAATTTTCAAAATAAAATATAGCACCTGCATTTTCCATACCACCAAACCTTGTTTTTGATTGTACGTTAGCTAATTTTTTATAGGGGTAAGGTCCGATATAGTTTATAAAAAAGGATAGAATGTCCCTGGCTTCTGCATAATCATAAAATCCTTCTGTTTTATTTTCTGGAAATACCCAGCTAAAAATTGGTATGCAGTTAATTTCACCAACCCGTTGAACGGCAAAATCCGCAGCTCCTATCACCATTACTTTGGTAGGCAATGGTACATCTTCCTTCCAATGGGTAAGCTTTTTGTTGTCAGGCAGATTGGTTTCTTCAATCAGAAGGCCATTAGAAATAACCTGGTAATGGGAAGGTGCAGTAACGATAAACTCAACGGATGCTTTATCAGCCGGATCGTCCACACAAGGAATCCAGTTATGTGCTCTATTGGGCCAGTTGTCGGCAAAAAAAGTACGGTTGCCGTATTTGTTTTTGGAGATGATAAGACCATCAGCAGGCACTCCATGATATTTAATGGTGTAAGTAACAGTATCATTCAATGCAGGTCTGGCATCGGGAAACAGGATGATTCGTACACTATCCCGGTATTTCACAATGTTTTTTATTTTCGGACCGGTGATGCTTTCCACTACCATCCCTTTGCCTGCTTCATTTATTTCCACCAGGTCCAGTTTAATACTCCCAAAAGCAGAGATGATCTTTAATTGAATAGATGCTTTGCCGTAAATAGTATCATTGTTATCATTCAGTTCGATACTGTATTTATAATGCAGCACATCAATCTTGCTTTGCCCGGAAGAGGATAAAACAATTGAAAAGAAGAATGCAACAAAAAATAACCTCATGAAAAAGATTTATTTCAGAAATTTTACAGAATTTGGTTTTTCCACTTATAAATATCCGGCTGTTACCTTGCTATAACAATCCCCGATGTTTTCTTTATCAATGCGCCACCCTCATCATTATAAAAGTATAACATATATGGGCCGTTAGACGCTTTTGAAAGATCAACGGGTAAAACCTGGTTATAGTACAACCCGGTAAATAATTGCGTTTTAATTAACCGGCCATCACTTCCATAAACTTTCATACCCAGTCTTGTGTACAGGTCACTGCGTACTCTTATATTTAGCTGGCCGTTATTGGGATTGGGATATATGATCAACGAATTATCCGCACTTAAAAGAACATGTCGTTCGGGACAGGCATTTACCTGTATGTTAGCTGATGATGCCGATGTGCATCCAAAAGAGTTAGTTACCGTATAAATTATTGTTGAAGTAACCAATCCTGCTGCCGTCGGAACAAATTTATTTCCCTGAACTCCATTGCCGCTCCAGATGCCACCAGCGAGGGATGCAGTAAGTGTAAAAGCTGTATCAGAAATACAAAGACTCGATGGTATGCTGCCTAATGTAAACACAGGCTTTGGATTCACTGTTAATATTGCTGCATTTGAATTCACCGGGGCACAACCTCCTGATACAATACAACGATACCGGTTTGCATTTTGAGACTGGATTACCCCGTTCAATATTAAAGAATTTGTTGTTGCTCCTGCAATATCAGTAAATGTTGTACCGCCATCGGTGCTTACCTGCCATTGATAACCGGTAACCGGGCCTGAAGCAGTGACAGAGAAACTTACATTTGAAGTTACACAAACTGTTGTATTCTGCGGTTGTGAATTAATTACAGAAGGAGAAATTACAAAAGCAGTAACTGGTTTGCGCTGACCGTTGTTGCAGGCCTGGTTAGTTACTTCCACATCCCAGTTATAAAAGAACGGATATGATTTATCGCCCAATGAAGAACCAACAATATTTCCGATGCTGTTTAGTTTGAATGGAAAACCGATTGTTGGATTGGCTGTTGTACTCATATATAAAGAAGCAACGGGGCTGGTAGCAGATAAACCTAATTGATGATTTAAACCGGAAGGAACAAAGAAGTCCAATGTGATATCCTGAACGCCGGCAACCAATAATACAATTTTTTCCTGCAGCAGATCACCATACTGATCTCTTAGTTGTATCCTCCTGACACCGGCAGTGGATGCATCTACTTTTAATTTTTTAAGTTTAAATGGTAGAAAGGCATTAAAGATGAGGTATTCATTCCTCGACGCAGCATAATTTCCACCGCCGCTGAATGTTGTAGAAGCAGGTCCCATATTTCCGCCAACAACAGATGGCTGATCCACCACATAAAATATCGTATTGTTGAACAATGTTCCTGTCTGAAAATTATTACCGATAAAAATCAAGTTGCCGCTCACAGCAGCATCATACCACTGTGCATTACCACTGGCATAAAGATCGGCCCTGTCGCCTGCACAGATCGTATCATTTATTGTAATGGCGGGGAAAGAACTGGTACTTGATTGAATAATATCTAATGTGTCGCTGGTTGTAGTACCGCAGGGTGTGGTGGCCAGTACCCAATAGCGACCCGGTGAAGTGATGTTTATTTTTTGTGTAGTGCCGCCGTTGCTCCACACATAATTACTGGCGCCGCTGGCTTCTAATTGCAAAGAACCATCCTGGCAAACCGCATTTCCTTTTTTGCTGAATATATAAGCGTAAGGATTAGTATTGGTAGTCCGCTGTTGTGAGAGGGATATTTGCGCTGCCAGCCAGTTATTGGTTTCTTTCATTTCCAAAAAATGATCGTCAGGATCTACCTGCACCACTACATGATAAAAACCATTACAGGCCTCATAAGGAATTTTTACAAAACTTTCATCCAATGAGCGGCTGTAGATATCAACTTTGCCAACACTGATGCCCTGTGTCACATTACCACAATTATATCCCCCTGCCAGTCCGTAATTAGGGAAACTTGCATTGTTAAGAACATTACCAACTGAATCAACACAGTCGCCAAGACTGCCGCTGCAGGTGGTCAGATCGATCAGACAAAAACTGGTTTTTATTCCACTGTTTACAACGGGCCATTTCAGCGTATCAACAACGGTAACATCTCTCAGGCGTAATGTATATAATCCCCATCCTTCAATATGTATATGACCATGCGAGGGATGATATTCCATCCAGCCTGCATCCCTTTCTGTGAATTGAAATGTATTGCCAACTTTATTATAGAGCTTTTGTTTGATCAGCCGTTTGGGGTATGAACCATCAGGACAAAGAAAACCGGGAGGCGGGAAAAAATTATACAGGGTATCGGAACTGCAAACATATGTGTTGGTAGAAATAGTTTCTACGGGTCCCCAGCCGATATTGGGTGTGGACACATCAATACGAAGCAGGCCTTTATTGGGGGCGCCTGCAGATTGAGGGTATTCGCTCCAACCAGTGGTTGAGTTCAACGTTTTTTTACCGGCAATAATATCTGGCAATAACTGGCAATTTGTTTGCCCTGGAATGGGACAGGAACAACCCGCCGGATTGGCTGTGCTGCATTGCGCAATTAAATCTGTTGTGTAAAAAAAAGATATGCCTGCAAATAATACAGACAGAAGTATGTTTTTTCTAAAATTGTTCATAACCAATTTTTTGGTGAGAAAGCAATATTAAATGTAAACATTTTATGGGAAAGAAAAACAATACAGCGGTAATCACAATTTCTCCAGCATCTCTACCACTTTTTCCCTTTTCAGTATCACATACCCGATGCGGTCTTCACTGATACCTTCTTTTAACTGGTAGCTGAATTCAAGTTGCTCATCTTTAACATTCGTTTCAAAATACCGGAAAGATATATTCGGATAGTTTTTTAACTCATCACCTATTTCATATAAATGGGTTGAAAGTATAAAAAGTGAGTTTTTGATTTTTATCAACCCTTTTATAACGGTCAGCGAACATTTCATGGCGTCCTGTACATTGGTGCCTTTGAATAATTCATCAATCAGTACCAACCATTTTTTTCCATTGTTGATTTTTTCAATGGTGTTTTTTATCCTTTGCACTTCGTTGAAGAAAAAGCTTTCTCCTCTGGCAATATTATCTACTACATTAATATTACTCAACAATCCATCAAAAAGGGTCAATTTCATTTTTGCGGCCGGTACTCCCATTCCTATATGAGCCAGAAAAACGGCAGAACCGACTGCTTTTATCAGAGTGCTTTTGCCAGCCATGTTGGCGCCCGTCAGGAAAAGAAAATTGTGTTCGGGACTCATCTGCAAATCATAAGCAACAGGTTCAGGTAATAAAACATGATATAATCCTTTTGCTTCCACCAACGAAGATTCCTGTTCTATAAATTCCGGAAAACTGAGGCCATATTTTTTTACAGCAACTGCCATCGAGTACCAGGCATCAAGCCTGCTGAAAATATCAATGAGCTCCAGTGTATTTAGTTTATAGCGGCCCCTCAGATGAAAACCGAAGTATAAGTTCTGGCGCACTGAAAATTTATCTCTTTGTTCTGTGTTCGATAATTTTTCAAATGGTGGTTGTTTTAAAATTCCATTGATCCGGTCCATATAAAGCTGAATATTCGGTGGCAGATCAAGTTCATTTAATAACTCCGCAATTTTCTTTATACCCCGGTAAAAATCTGCAAAGTGGGATATCGAATATTTTACCATGGCATAATCTTCACTGTGTATCCATTTGTAAAACAAATTATTAAAAGATGCTGGTGCTTCACTGATGGGATCAAGGGGGTAGTCGAGAAATTTATCCATCACCAGCATGGTTCCGTTACTGATACCGGTAGGCCAGTCATTAACATGTTCCATAAAAGTCCGGATGACTTTTTGGGTACCGGTTATTTTATCAAGCGTATCATGTGGCTCACTGAAAAATTTACGAAGCCATTCCCTTCCGCCAACTGTACGGGTAAAATTGAGTTTGTGAAAAATAGAAAATTCTTCTTCATGATGGAAGATGGAAATGTCGCTGAAGGATGTTTTGTCTATCTCCATAATGGTGAATAGTGAGTGGTGAATGGTGAATGAAGTTCAGGAATTGACTATTGACCATTGACCTTTTATCGGTCAAATGTAAGCCTTTGCCCTTGTTGAGATTCATCCCACACCCCATTTCCATATACCAAGTGGCCATTTACAAGTGTATGGGTGATGGTAGCGGGGAATTCAAAACCTTCTAAAGGACTCCAGCCACATTTATAGAATAAGTTTTCTTTTGTAACTACTGACGATTTGTTCATGTCTACTATCACAAGGTCAGCAAAATAACCTTCCCGGATATACCCCCGGTCTTTAATTTGAAAACATTCCGCAACTGCATGGCTCATTTTTTCTGCAATTTTTTCTAAACTGATTTTACTTTGTTTGTAATAATGCAGCATCAGCGATAAAGAATGTTGCACTAATGGCAAGCCAGCATGAGCTTTCTCGTAGTCCCCCCTCCCCCCCTGGGGAGAGGGGTTGGGGGTGAGGTACTTCTCTTCCCAAGTATGCGGCGCATGATCGGTAGCAATCACATCAAGCCGGTCATCCAGCAAAGCTTTCCATAAGGCTTCTTTATTCTGCGGAGCTTTTATAGCAGGATTACATTTTATTTGATAGCCCAGCCTTGCATAATCATCGCTGGTAAAATGTAAATAATGAACACATACTTCAGAAGTTATGCGTTTTTGTTTCAAAGGAAACATATTTGTAAACAACTGCAACTCTTTTTCTGTGCTGATATGAAGAATATGAAGCCGTGTATTGTATTTTTTTGCAATCTGGATGGCATATAAGGAAGACTCATAACAGGCATCCTCATTTCTGATAATGGGATGGTCGGCAGCTGTCAGTACTTTGCCTGTTGCTTTCAATCTTTCTAAATTTTGCCGGATAATTTTTTCATCCTCACAATGGGTAGCAATCAGCACTTCACTTTCCCTGAAAATTTTATCCAGTGTGTTCGGATTATCCACCAGCATATTGCCGGTGCTGCTGCCCATAAATATTTTGATGCCGCAAATAGCTGTTCTTTTATCGTTCGTTTTCAACACTTCATCAGCATTGTCATTACCTGTTCCCATAAAAAAGGAATAATTGCCTAATGAATTTTGCGAAGCAATGCTGTATTTATCTTCCAGCAATTCCTGGGTAAGGGCATTGGGAATGGTATTGGGCATTTCCATAAAACTGGTAACACCACCTGCCACTGCCGCTTTTGCTTCCGTATAGATGCATGCTTTATGCGTAAGCCCCGGCTCCCGAAAATGCACCTGGTCATCTATGCATCCCGGAAATAAATATTTCCCTTCCCCGTTAATTTCAACGAAATCCATGTTAACCTGCGAAATTTGTGGCTGAATTTTCTCAATCCTGCCACCCGATATCAACACATCCGCCGTTATAATCCGGCCTTCGTTGACAACCTGTATATTCTTAATCAGATATTTTTTCATATTTTGTCGTCCGAATCTAATCCCATGACATATGCAATTTAGAAAAACCCTTGCAAGACTCCTGCTAATTCTTTTTCCCTTTGCCGGAGCCGCCCAAACCACTTATTTTCCGCAGGGCGATAAGGCTAATATCCTGATAGAAAGGCTGGAGATCAAAGCCAAATCAGATTCATCCCTTAATTTTTCTAAAACAAGACCCTTTAGCCGGAAGGCAATAATGAACAGCTTTGACAATGCTGACATATCGGCTTCAATACTGCTGAATACGGGTAAAAATGTTGTGAAGCTTTCTAAAGTGGATCAATTCAACCTAAAAAGCCTGCGGCTTAATAATATTGAGTTTGCAGGAGGGGAGTGGGGCAGGTTTAAAAGTAAGAAACCCATCGGCAAACGGTTTTACCAAACTCCCGCCAGTCTTTACGAAGTACATATCAAAGATTTTGACCTCGTCATTAACCCGGTGATACAGGTTACCGTTTCAAAAGAAAGTAATAACGACCAAACCCTCTACCTCAATACAAGGGGCCTTGCCCTGCGGGGAAAAATTGCTAACAAGATTGGCTTCTTCACTTACCTTACTGATAACCAGGAAAAAGATCCGTTATATGTGAGAGATTGGACAACGAGACGTTTGGCAGTACCCGGGCAGGGGTTTTACAAACAATTTAAAACAACCGGCTACGATTATTTTGATGCCCGGGGTTATATCACTTTTAATGTAGCTAAATATATTGATGTGGCATTTGGCTACGATAAAAATTTTATCGGCAATGGTTACCGCAACCTCCTGCTCGGGGATAACAGCAGCAGTAATCTTTTTCTGAAATTGAATACCCGCATCTGGAAGTTCAATTACCAGAACTTGTTTATGGAACTGCACAATGCTGACAACAGGATAGGCGATAAATTACTCGGGAAAAAATATGCTGCCATGCACCACCTGGATTTATCGGTAACCAAATGGCTGAACATCGGTTTGTTCGAAGGTGTTATTTTCGGAAGAAAAGATCATTTTGATTTTGGCTATCTCAACCCGGTTATTTTTTACCGTTCTATTGAGCAGCAAAACGGAAGCTTTGATAACTCTGTTATTGGGTTGGATGCAAAAGCTAACATTGCCCGTAAACTCCAGGTGTATGGGCAGTTTTCTCTCGATGAGTTTTTATTATCAGAAATAACCAAAAGCAACGGTTATTGGGCCAATAAATTTGGCATACAAGTGGGGGCCAAGTACATAGATGCATTTGGAATCAGCAATCTTGATTTACAATTGGAGCATAACCGGGTTCGTCCGTTTACATATTCTCATCGTGATTCGGTGGCCAATTATACACATTATAATCAGCCATTAGCACATCCGCTGGGGGCCAACTTCAGTGAGTTGATCGGCATTGCCCGTTATCAGCCTGCACCAAAGTGGTTAACAGTTGCAAAACTTATTTACTACTCACAGGGTAGAGACAGCAGCAGCCGGAGTTTTGGGAGCAATATTTTTTTACCTAATCAGCTTCCATACAGGACTACTGAAAACGGCTATTTTATCGGAAGCGGTTGGAAAACAAATGTGTTATTTGCCTCTTTCCTTTTGTCGTATGAGTGGAAGGAAAATCTTTTTATTGAATTCAATGCAGTTTATCGCAAAGAAGATACAAAAACCCCACCTATTACGTCTTCTAACACTTCAATTATAACGTTTGGTGTAAGATGGAATATGCACCGCAGGGAGTTTGATTATTAATTTATAGTTGGTCATAAAAAATCCCCCGATTGTAACCGGGGGAATTTTTATTAAATGCAGAATAATTATTTTAATACAAATAGTTCAGGGCAGTTTTATCATTATTGTTGAAAGGACGGTTAGTTGTTGCACTCAGGCAGGCAAGCATCCAGCTTGCTGCATCAGGTCCGGTTGGTGTTCCCGGAATATGAATGGCGCCTACAGTAGAAGCTCCTTCATTGGATGGAGAGCCACCACAACTGTAACTTCTATCCGCATAATCTGTATGACGAAACCCTATGCAATGCCCTATTTCGTGGGCAATAACTGTAGTAACAAAATTGAGGCTGTAACTCTGGTATGTCCTGTTGAATTTTACAGTATTATAAGGATTGCCTCCGGTGGGAAAACCAGCAGAAGCAATATAACCTCCTCCGTTAACAACCCTGATATTGATATTTCCGCCACTGGCAACTCTTGACATAGTGATTTGAAGTCCTTCAGCATTATATCGGGCAATGGCTGCATCAATACCGGCAGAAACATTGGCATTTACATTACCACTGCTGCTGATGGTAATGTTTCTTGGCAAACCGGATACAAGATTTGTTGTGTGGTACTGTTCATTATTCGCAATGCGGAGTAAGTTGCCACCCGGAACCGAATTCAGAAATTCTTCAGTAAGGATGATGTCTCCTTCAACCATGTATCCTTCTTCAGTTTTTTGAACTGTAGATGTGCCAAATCCATGGCTTTGGATTTTCGCCAGTGTGGCATCAGAAATTTCTTCTTGAGAAGCTACTTTCACTTCTTTTTTACAGGAACTAAAAAAAAGTCCAGTCATAAGAGAGAGAGTCAAAAGCCGGGTTACATGTTTCATGTTGATGTTTTTTAGTGTTAATTTTTTTTTCAATTAAATCTATAAAGGTAAAAGGTAATGGATTTTTTAAGATTCAAAATAAAAAAGCAAAAATTTTTTTATTTGAGCGTATTTATATCCTGATTATAAACAGTATTTATACGATTTTGCAGATTTGTAAGAACTATACCTCCCTTTATTTCAATATTTTTGAAGGATAATCACAAAGCTAAAATGTTGTATTTACTTTTTAATCGTTATCGGCCAAAATGCTTGCAATCTTTGATGGCTCTTTTGTTTTTTATAACCGGAACTGGTTACGGACAACAAACTTTGGATAAAAGCCTGTCAAAATATTCTCCTGGATTAATTGACTACATACTAAAAACCAGGCTCAATACAGATGTATCATTGATGGTCATGACAATTGATAGCAATCAGTTTCTTGATTCATTAAATGCAATGAAAGAAGTAAAGATTTTATCGGTATACGAACCCGGTAAAACGTTTATCATTAATACTCCCTTAAAATATGTTAACCGGATAGCTTCATGGAATGAAGTTTTATTTATTGACAAAACCCGGAAAGCTTCACCGGAACTTTTTACAGGTACGATTGAAAACCAAACTAATGTTGTGAACAGGATGCAGTCTGCTTTTCCTTCTTATAATGGGAACGACATTACCATCGGCATAAAAGAAATTTCATTCGATACTGCTGATATTGATTTTAAAGGAAGGGTTTTCATAAACCCGGCTGCCACAATAAGTGGCAACAGCCATGCCTCAATTATGGGAACCATCGCCGCAGGTGGTGGCAACACCTGGTACGCAACAAAAGGTGCAGCCTGGGGAGGTAAAATTGTTTCTTCCTCTTTCTCCAACCTCTTTCCCGATGCAAATAATTTTTTTCAGCAATATGGTGTTACGGTTCAAAACCATTCATATGGCACGACTATAGAAAATTACTATGGTCCTGAAGCTGTAGCATATGATCAGCAGGTTACAGGCAACCCTTCGCTTTTACATATATTTTCTTCCGGCAATGCCGGGCAATCTGCTTCCACTTCAGGATCATATAACGGTATCAGCGGTTTTGCCAATCTTACCGGGCAATTTAAAATGTCAAAGAATATTATTACCGTTGGTGCCACTGATTCTTTTTATAATATTTCATCCATCAGTTCAAGAGGACCGGCATATGATGGCAGAGTAAAGCCCGAACTGGTGGCTCAGGGCGAAGATGGCAGCTCCGGTGCTGCTGCAATAGTAAGCGGTATAGCGGCTGCATTGCAACAAGCTTTTCAATTAAATTATGGAGGCATTCTGCCTTCATCAGCTTTAATAAAAGCAATTCTTATCAACAGTGCTAATGATGCGGGTACAACAAAAGTGGATTATCAATCTGGATTTGGTTCGGTCAATGGATACAGGGCTATGAAAACTTTATTGAGTGGCAATTTTATTTCCGGTTCAGTATTGCCTGCACAAGAACTTACCTATAATTTAATTGTACCGGCTAATATAAGGGAACTAAAAATAACATTGGCATGGATAGATCCGCCCGCAACTGTGAATGCGCCAAAAGCATTAGTGAATGATATTGACCTTGAGTTATTTTATCCGGCAACATTACAAACATGGCTGCCATGGATACTCAGTAATTTTCCCCATCGTGATTCTTTGTTATTACCTGCTGTACGAAAAAGAGATGGATTGAATGCAGTGGAGCAAATAACAGTTGACAATCCAATTGCAGGCAATTATGTTATTAAAATAAAAGGATTTGCATTGGCGACTTCTTCACAACAATTTCATATTGCATGGGAAATGAATGCTGCAAACAATTTTGAATGGAATTTTCCCCAGAAAAATGAACCGGTGCTGGCCGATGAACAAAATATTTTGCGCTGGAATTCTACGTTGCTTGCAGCTATTGGAACATTACAATACAGTATTGATAATGGAAACAACTGGCAACTCATTAATGCTGCGGTTGATTTGTCCAAAGGATTTTATAAATGGGTTGCTCCTGATATTTATTCCAAAGCATTAATAAAAATAACTGCTGCCGGAAATGATTATACAACGGACATGTTTGTTATCTCGAAGTCATTATCTCTTTCAACCGGTTTTAACTGTCCTGATTCATTTATGCTGATCTGGCCGAAAGCGCAGAATGCTTCACAGTATAACATTTACAAACTCGGCTCTAAATACCTGGAAGCATTACAGACTATAACTGATACGTCTATTGTGTTGCAAAAAAACAGCAACAACAGTTTGCACTACGCCGTTGCACCTGTCATCGGTGGAAGTGAAGGGGTGAAAAGTTTTGGAACAAATTTTACTACACAAGGGGTACAGTGTTATTTTAAATCATGGTATGGAGACAGAATAGATAATACTGGCCGTCTGAACCTGGAACTGGGTTCCTTGTACAACATCAATAAAATAGCGGTAAAAAAAATCATTGGAAAGGATACTGCCAATCTGCACATAATAAACAATCCCAGTTCATTAATTTATACATTTAATGATACAGGCTTAATCACAGGGCTAAACCAATACCGTGTCTGTTTGAAAACAATTAATGGTCCGGAAATCTGTTCTGATATTATCCTTTTATATTTTGCTGAAGAGAATCGCCTCTTTGTTTATCCCAACCCAGTTAGGCAAAGTGAATTATATACTGTCATCATCAATGAACAAAAATCGGGAGAATTACAACTGATAGATGTAAATGGCCGGATACTGCAAAGGGTTATTGTTGAAAACGGAGGCGCAATACAACTACCTTCCAGCCTTTTGACTAGAGGGGTCTACCTGCTTCGACTCGCCGAAAGAAATTTGAAAGTAAAAACAAGTCGACTAGTTGTTTATTGATTAGAAGAAGATTATTACAATAAATAGAAAATCAAAGCCAAACACTAAAACAGTAGACATTTAGTAGGTGAGTACTCTTATAATTTCAAAAAATCATCAAGACAGCTGTTGTAAGACTTAATTATATTTAGGGTAGAATTTTTTTTGCCATTAAACTTTAAAACCAACACAATGAGAAAATTCTTTTTTGCAGTAATTGGCATAACATGCCTTACTATGGCCTGGTTTGTTTTAAACAAATCAAATCAATCTAAAAGGTTAACAACTGTTTCAAGTAATGAAAAAAGGTCGTTAATGGATAACATTGACCTTGCCATGCAGCAGGAGTATGAAATGACCAAAGACCCTGCTACCCGCACCGTACCCAGGGAAAGATTACTAAAAGCAAGGAAATACCAACTGGATCAGTTTGACAACCAGGATCTATTAAATTCCCCTGTTACAGGAGTAACCTGGAGCGAAAGGGGCCCGAATAATGTTGGAGGCCGCACCCGTGCACTTATTTATGATTTGTTTGATCCAAAAAGGAAGTCAGTATGGGCAGGGGGAGTTGGTGGAGGTATCTGGAGATGTACTGATATTACTTTTGCAACACCTGTCTGGACAAAAATGAATGATTTTGAACCCAACTTAGCGGTAACAACTATTGCCCAGCATCCAACTTCACCCTCAACGATGTATTATGGAACAGGTGAAGGTTGGTTCAATGCTGATGCAATACAAGGACTTGGAATCTGGAAAAGCATCAACGGCGGAACTACCTGGATTCAATTAGCCTCTACCAATAACAGTACTTTTAATTTCGTTCAGAAAATGATGGTAAAATCAACAGGCGTTGTTTTTGCAAGCACAAGAAATGGAGGACTTCAGCGCTCAACAGATGGGGGAGTTAACTGGACAAAAGTATTGGGTAATGCTGTTGGTGGTGGAACTACTGACAGGGCTGCCGATGTTGAAATTGCTGCCGATGGTACTATATATGCCAGTCTGGGAATATTTTCTACGGGGCAGATTTTTAAATCAATCAATGACGGAGCCACCTGGACAAATATTACTCCTGCCGGTATATGGAAGCGTATAGAACTGGCCACATCTCCCAATAATACTACAAGGGTTTATGCATTATTACAGCAGGAAACCGGAAATGGTATCGGGGGGTTGCGCCGTACTGATAATTCCGGCACCTCATGGGTTACTCTTCCCCTTCCTTCCTGGTGTGATGGTGGTTTAACTTCTTCAGATTTTACCCGGACACAATGCTGGTATGATCTGATTTGTGCCGTTGATCCCAATAACTCCAACAATGTATTTATCGGCGGAGTAGATATAATGAAAAGCACCAATGCTGGTGCATCATGGACGCAGGTTACACAATGGGCCTCCGGTTGCGGAGTCTTGCCTGTAGTGCATGCAGATATACATGCCATCGCATTTAAACCAGCTACCAGTACAGAATTTATTGTTGGAACTGATGGTGGTGTTTACAGAACTACTAATACTGGTGCTGCCTTTACAAGCCGCAACAACAGTTATAATGTGACACAGTTTTATGGAAGTGCCATACATCCTACCACCACCAATTATTTCCTCGCAGGTGCACAGGATAATGGCACACAAAAATTTACTCTGGCTGGTTTGAGCAATACCGCACAGGCTTCCGGTGGTGACGGCTCTTTCTGCCATATTGATAAAACAAATGGTAATATTCAGATCACTTCTTATGTTTATAATAATTATTTTGTAAGTATAAACGGCGGAACCACCTGGACATCAAAATTCTTTGCCAATACCGGCCTGTTTATAAACCCAACGGATTATGATAATACTGCGGATAAATTATATGGAGGTAATACAACAGGTTCTTATTTCCGGTGGACAAATCCAGCCACTGCAGGCTCTACAACAGGAAATATTTCGGTTACAAATTTTGCAGGCTCTTCGGTAACGCATGTAAAAGTTTCTCCCAATACTGCTAACCGGGTTTATTTTGGATTGGCCAACGGATCGGTGGTGTATGTAAACAGCGCTGCCACTGTTGTATCTCCTACTGCCGGAGTAATTATTAAAACGGCCGGTATAGGCACTGTTTCCTGCATTGCCATTCAACCCGGAAATGAAAATCATATATTGGTTACGTACAGCAATTATGGCGTTAACAGTGTTTGGGAAACAACCAACGGCGGCACCACCTGGACATCTGTTGAAGGTAATTTACCGGATATGCCTATCCGCTGGATCATGTATGACCCAAGAAATGCCCTCGGCGACCAGGCCCTTGTTGCTACAGAGTTAGGCGTATGGAGTACCGATAATTTAAATGGAGCAGCTACCAATTGGGGAGCTACCAATACGGGTTTTGCCAATGTAAGAACAGATATGCTTCAATATAGGTGCAGCGACAGAACGATCAGTGCAGCTACACATGGCCGGGGAATGTTTACAGCCGTATTGCCTGTATTTGCCGGAGGGTTAACCTGTCCGGACAATGCATTTTCAAAACCAGCATTTGAAGAAATTAAAACTGAAAGTGTTTTCGATATTAAGTATGTGTCTAAATCAATTCAAATTAATGCTGAGAAACCGGTTAGCCAGCCATATTTAATAATAGTGACCGATGCAAATGGCCGGTTGATCAGGAAAATCAGTTTACAACAAAAAGCTTCTATCGATCTTAGCAATGAAGCACAGGGAATTTATTTCGTAAATATTTATGACCGGAATAATAAGCTGGTGAATTCTAAAAAAATAATGAACTGATTTTATTAGTAATAAAAAGAAGATTCCTTAACTAAAGTATTGCACCAACCATTCGGCTGGTGCAATACTATTAAATATTGAATTCGACATTTATAAGATTTTAAAAATAGGGTACACACCGCAAATCTTACGGTTTATTTACAAGCCCTGGCGGCCATTTTTTGGGAGCAAATGCATATGATCCTGCTTAATATTGAACTTTCATTTCGCAATTCCTGCGGTGAAATTAAAATACCGTACCCGGTAACTACAAACTTTACCGATGATGGAAATGTTTCGCCAAACTTTACAGATGGAGCCAGTTCTTTTATGCCAATTATTATTATTCCTCAACCAATGCCTGCTCCTCAAATCGCAACAGTCAATTATTTATCACCGGACTTCACCACCATTTCCGGAAAAGCAACGATCAAACTGGCAGATGATATTGAAGTAGCCGACTTATTGGTAAGCATTCCCACAACTTTGGGTAAACCTTTGTTACTCAAACAACAGGTTTTGCTGAATCCAGACCAACCAGATTATAAAATAATTGTTGTTGTTCCCGGTCTTTACCTTTCATTGGCTGAAATAACCGGTAGTATTGCTGTAAATGTAAAAATGATGTGCGGTTGTCCCATCACACCGGGGCCGCCTGCTTCTTTATGGCCTGCAAATGATTTTACTGTTTTTGCAAATGTGCTGGATATGTCTGGTACAATCACACCTTACCTGCTGAATTATAATGATAGTTCTCCCTCAGTAAAATCACTTTTTAGTGTGGCAGTATCAGCAAATCAGCATCCAATTAAATCAATAAGGTTTACAGCATTTCAAAAAAGTACTGGTAATTACGGGGCTATAAATCAAACAGTATAAATTTTAAGTAGCCTGAATAAAAGTGTACTCAATAAGAGTGGAAAGCAAGTAGGGAAAACTGTTTTACAATATTAACCCTCCAGATGAATTGTAAATACCAGCATCCTTGATTGTATTTTATCAAATACACTGGAGAATTTCAGTTTGGAGTCACGGTCATGGATATTGCGTAACCCGTTACTGATTTTTATTTCAGGAGAAAAGATAAAGCTGGGAAAGTAAAAGTTGAATCCAATGCCAAACTCAGGGCCGAAATCATATTTTTCAATTTTTACAAGGTCTTCAGCTTTTTTTGCACGGGCATTACTGGCCATGTCAATATCGGCTTTAAAGCCAATCATCGTGTAAACTCTAAAGTTTCCGATCCGATCACTCTGGAATTTTAACTGAAAAGGAAAAGAAACGATAATGGATTCTATTTTTTTCGTTACCAATGTATCACCATCCAGATCAGGATATTTCAGCCTATAAAAAATATTTCGCTCCATAAACATCAGTTGTGGATTGAAACGTAATTGAAACCGATTGGATAATCGGGCTGTAGCCTGAAACCCTAGTGCGAGACCGCCTGAGTTAACAGGTTCAGCAACAAAAATGCTATCATTCTGCAAAAAAGTCGGATGAAGAGTTGTTTGAAAACGAGCAAGGTTGATACCAATACTCAAGCCAAAATAATATGGTTGGTCATCCTGATCGGGACGGTTTAATTCTACTTTGCTAAACTGGGCGGCAGCAATTTGAGGAAGCAAGAGCCCCCCTGATAGCATCAAAAGAACAGTTAAGTTTTTTAAAGAGGCCTGCCTGCCGGCGAGGCAGGCTTTTGTGCGGAGTATATGCAACATATTCCTAAACTTAGCGGTATAAATTCCGTTTCGGAATATCCCACTTTTTTTAAAATGTCAGTAAATAAGAAGCGGTCTGGAAAAGCTTTGGCAGATTCATTCAAATATTGATAAGCCTCTTTATTTTGTTTGAACCAACGGGCCACTTGCGGCGCCACGATGCCCATATACAAATTGTAAAAACTTTTTACTGCCTTATACCGTGGTTTTGAAAATTCAAGCACAATTAAACGGCCACCCGGTTTTAATACCCTAAGCATTTCCCCCAGACCGTTTTCCAGATTTTCAAAGTTTCGGACACCAAAAGCCACCATCACGGCATCAAACGTATTTTCAGCAAAGTTTATTGTTTCTGAATCACCTGTTTGTAACTGGATTTTATCTGCAAGACGTTCTTTTTCAATCTTTTTTATTCCTAAATCCAGCATTCCAATTGAAATGTCAATTCCCACTATTTTGTCTGGTTTCAGCATTTTATAGGCTAGTATGGCCATATCACCAGTGCCGGTAGCAACATCTAAAATGTAGCGGGGGTTATCTTTCTTTAACTTTCTGATGGCTTTTTTGCGCCAGCCAATATCGGTTCGGGCTGAAAGAAACCGGTTCATTTTATCGTACTGACCGGCAATTTTATTAAACATTTCAGCCACTTGCTCCCTCTTCTTTTTATCAGAGTCTTTGAAAGGAATTATATGATCATGAGGTAATGGTTGTGCCATAGCAGCGGCAAAGGTAAAACAAGTTTGGAGTTTATAGTTTGTTGTTTAAAGTTAAGAGTTGTGAAAGCATAGTGTTTCCTGTTATCTTGCAGGCCAATGGAAATAGTATTAGCTGATTATATTACCAGCAGCCCGGGTTATAAGGATTGTCCACCAGCAGATAAGCCGGAGTACGCCTTTATTGGCCGTAGTAATGTAGGAAAGTCCTCATTAATAAATATGCTGACCAATAAGAAAGGGTTAGCTAAAATATCTTCTACTCCCGGCAAAACACAATTACTTAATCATTTTGCAATTGTTTCTTCAGATAAAAAGAAATGGTACCTGGTGGATTTGCCAGGATATGGTTATGCAGCTACGGTTTCTCAAAAAGCCAGGAATAACTGGGGAAATATGATCGAATCATACATCCGTAAACGAGAAAATCTGGTTTGTGTTTTTGTATTGATAGATAGCCGTCATGAACCACAGGCAATTGATCTGGCATTTATTAATCAATTGGGTGAATGGCAAATCCCTTTTGTTATGGTGTTTACAAAAAGCGATAAAAATAAGCCAGGAGCAACTGAAAGGAATTTATCCGCTTTTTGGGCAGCTTTGGCAGATAATTGGGAAGAAAATCCGCCTCATTTTGTTACTTCAGCTACCCTGAAAACAGGGCGAAAAGCTTTGCTGGACTATATTGGAGGCTTAAACAGCAGTTTTACAAGGCTTTAAAAAAAAATATACCATGAACGAGGTATCAATTTTCTGGTTTTTATAACTTATTTTGCAGGTTATTATAAGCTACTTATGAAATCTATCTTATCTGAAAAGAATTTAGTGGTGGTCCTTTTTATTATGGTTTTAGTTACTTTTTCTCTTGCCCAGGAAGACAGTAAGAAAATGGAGAAAATGTACACTGGCATTAATGCAAAGACTGTATCAACACTGCTATCTGAATACCATCCAAAACCAGTTAAAACTGGTTCAACGTCTACCATTCAAAAGTAACCACTACTTTTTTCCCAAATCTCTGCACAGAACATTTTAGTTCAACACTACCGTCATGAAGAAATATTTATTATTACTGTTTCTTTTTTTTGGAATCTTAAGTTATTCTCAATCCAGGGATAAAAAAAAGGAAGCTAAACGACATAGGAAAATAGTCCATACAGACTCAATAGTGGATAAAATACAACGACTAAAAGACAGTATAACAACAACTTTTCCCCTAACCAACAGCGATAAAATTTATAATGATTTTTCCAACAATATTGATAGCCTGATAAGATTACAAAAAGAGCAAAAAGAAAAAAAGAAAAAACAGGCAATAATTCGTTTTGCCATTGGCGTTGCTTTACTCGTATTACTGATAGTAGGACTAAGAAGAAGGAAAAAGTAGGAGAGTCGATATTACTTGCAGAGGGGATCTCCGCATTTTCAAAGGTTTGCGGAAACCTTTTAATTCACCACTTTATTGGCACAACTGCTGCTGGCAAAAGCTTCTGGTTTAGCTTTAAAAGCAAAGCCCATTCCAAGAATATACCCCATTGCTTCTTTCAACGCATCGTTGCTCTTAAAACTGGGGTTGGTATTAATATCAGCATGAACTTCCATATCTACATTATAAACAGTAAACAGATTACAGAGTTCATAAGCAATTTCAATACTCTTGGCTACTTCCATCAGCATTCTTTCTTTTATTGTGAATCGCTGAAGGGTTTTTTCGTTGTGAATGAACATAAAGCCGCCATGTCCTTCCCGCAGGAATACAATGACAGTGGCAAATTCTGTCTCCTTTCCCTTTACCTGAGAGTCGGTGCCAATGCAAACTTTTAAACGAAAACCTTTTTGTATTTCCCGTTTAATTGCATTTTCAACGGCCTCCATAATGGGTAGTTCAATCGGGTCACCATTAAATTTTCTCCATCGCATAAAAAAGAGGTTTTCCTAAATTACAGGAAAACCTCTGAATAACAATAGAGTACGGATTATTGTCCTGCCAAAGGCCGGACGTAAAGAGTTTATTGCTTTACAAATTTGTCAATCCATTGCTCTGTGCCGTTAGCGAATCTGATCAAATACATACCACCTGATATGGCTGAAGTGTTGATCGTATTCAGCCCATTCATCAGCTGACCTTTAAATATTATTTTTCCATTAAATTCATAAATGTCATACATATAAGTGCCAGGGCTAGTAACAATTACATTATCATTAGTAATATTAGTAACTAATTTGGGTCTGTTAATCGAACTGGTATTGCGAAGTGAAATAGTATTAGAATAATATTGACGGCCATTGTCAAACGTTACATTTAGCCGGTATAGTGCTGTTGAAGACACATATGGTTTATACATGTATGTACGGAGTGCAATATCAGTTTGTGTTACCGGGTTGAAATTTCTACCATCTGTGGATACTTCAAGAATCTGTTTTGTAACAGCTTCATCTGCGTCAATAATCCAGGTAAGCTTGTGTTTGTCACTTACAATTTCACCTTGAAGTTCAAGTTTTCTTAATGGTAAAGCTCCTCCTGTAAATGTTCCTTGCAAGGCATAAGAGCCAAGGCTGGCATAATTAGGAGCATATATATTTCCTTTTCCTTCTACTTTCAGATAATAAGTGCCGGCGTTTATAAAGGAATCAATAACGGAACTTAATAGTGTACCTGGATTATACATATTCAAAAGTACCTGTGAATTATTATACAAGCTTATTTGCAAATCCAGGTTTGACCCTGAATTGCTAGCACCTACATTTGTTGGAATTGCATTCAATTGAAATCTTCCAAACCCTGTTGTTGTAAATCTGAAATAATCTGCATCGGTATTTATTTCGTAAATACCGGTAACATTAAATGCATTACTTACAAAAGGCAGATTTGAAGCACCAGCGAAATTGTTAGCATAGTCATCAATGCGGTAAGTAAAACCATTTGAAATATCAGTGATTATATCCAGATCATTCTGATATACTGTACAACCGTTTGAGTTTGTTCCATTATTCCATAGTGTCAGGTTCTTACTGTAACCCACACCCATGATAGGTGCCCAACCAATTTCGCCAGAGCCAACTCCGGGATGATATTCTGCAGTTTTTACACAACTACCGTTATAAACGGATTGGTGAAATAAACCCAAAGTATGGCCTGCTTCATGTGATGAAGCTTCCGCAACATATTTTGCGTTAAAGGCAAGCTGACTGGAAAAAACAAAACAAGGAGTATCATCTCCCCAATTAAAAGAAGTAAGATAAGCAACCCCACCTGCAGGGCCATACCATTCATAGGTGGTTGTTACTATCACTCTCATCCTTTTGGTTGGCAGAGCAGCAAAATATTTTGTTGAATCAGTGGTGACATTAATGTTGAAAGGTCTGTAATCTTCAGCCACACGATTAAATACTTCTGTTATCTGTGTATTATTTATTCCGGCTGGGGCACAATACAAATTGGTGCCAGTCCAGGAACCAGGAGGCACAGTATGGCCGTCAAAGTCCAGAAAAATAACAGCTGAGGCAGAAGGGTAACTGCTTAATATAGGTACCTGGGCTTTTGATACAAAACTACCAGCGATCATAAAAATGATAAGGCTGAATTTTAATTGGATTTTCATGTCAGGACAGATTTTAAATTAGTCAATTAGGATTGATAGATATGGATGTAAAAACGGGTCAGATTTTGTTAATCAAAAATTATTCATTTATAACTTGATAGAAATTTTTCTTTACCAGCAAAAAGCCTCCATCTTTTTGTTGAAGAATATAAATGTCCCCATGTTTAAAATCGGTCATCATACGGCCATTGTATTTAGTGACTCCTTCCGAGTCAGTCACTTTGGAGATATAAAGGGTGGCTCCGTTATAATTAGATGATTTAATAAAAACAGTTTGAACTTTATCATCATATTTACTTACTGCGGATACAACAGTACCAGCAAAGGGAGCTGTATTTGCAGTAGCTGAAAAAGTTGTAATAATGTTTTCGCCGGTTTTAGAATTGATCAGATCGTTAAGATTACTTAAACTGACAGGAATGAAATCTGGAAGATTGCCAAAAGCCAGCGGCTTGTTATAATCCGGTTCATTCGGGACAGGTGTTTGTGCAGTCGCATATAGACTGAAAAGGGAAATGCATGCGCAAATTACAATAGTACGTAGGTTTTTCATTTGATTTTATTTAGGTCAAAAGGATATTGTTCAACAACCAGGATTGAAGGTTGTAGTTCTCTTTGGGGGGACGGTCATGCAAGATTTGTGAAAATTATCAGAACAGACAAGAAGATGTTGAAGAAAATCGAAAGATTAAGCATTAGTCCTTTATCTGATTCGTAAAAGCCCTATCGATGGATTGATTATTTACGATTAGTATTGATTTGTACTTAGCATAACCAATGTGCAGGCTTCAATAGTAGCAATACCTTTTTTATTTGCAAGTGTTGCCAGCTCAATGTTTTCCGCACCCGGGTTGAAGATGATGCGTTTTGGATGAAGAGAAAGTATATACCCGTAGTAATCCTGCTGATGTAGCGGGTTCATGTATAGTGTTATTGTATCTATATCATTAAAAGGAACTTTAGTTTTTTCGATTGTTACATCGGCCACTTGTGTAAGTTTTTTGCCTATAGCTACTACAGGGTGCCCATGGTTTCTCAATCGCTGAACGGCAAGAAAACTATACCTTGAAGGATTATCTGAAGCGCCGAGAACAAGTGTTTTTTTTTCGATCATGGTGTAAAACTATGACGAAATTGCTGTTCAAAACAAATGATATTGTTTTCTTGGTACCTTACTTAATATATCATCAAAAGCATCTTTTAGCAGCGGATACTTAAATTGAAAACCAGTTTCCAGTATCCTGGCGGGAATAACCCAACGGCTTTTTAGTACCAGTTCTGTTTCAGTACCAATTAATACGGCACCAGTTTTAAGCATCCATGTATAGGCGGGTAAACCAATTTTTGTTCGGGTAGCCTGCCTCAGTGTTTTCATAAATTGGCTGTTTGTAACAGGGTTAGGGGATGAGCAATTAAAAGTGCCTTGTAACTGCTCATGTTCTGCAATCCAGTTAATCATTCTGCAAGTATCTTCAATATGCACCCAACTGTACATTTGTTTTCCACTTCCCTGCTTTCCTCCCAGTCCAAATTTCAACAAATTAAAATAGGGGATTAACACACCGCCTGTTCCCAAAGTAATTGCCATTCTGAGTGCTACTTTTCTAGTTGGAGGTGTTGGTTGGTCATAAAATGTTTTTTCCCATATTTGACAAACCTGCACAGAAAACCCATCGTGAAATTCACCAGTATATTCATCTTGTGGCCGGTCTGTTGCATGCCGATAAATGGTGGCAGACGAAGCATTAATCCAGCACTTCGGAGGTATAGAACATTGTTGAATGGCAGCGCCGATAGCTTTTACAGCATCGGTACGACTGTCAAATATTTCTTTTTTGTTTTTCTCAGTATAGCGGCAGTTTACAGTTTTACCTGCAAGGTTGATAAGCAAGTCGGCTCCATTTATCTCTTTAGCCCAGTCTCCGACTGTCTTACCATCCCATTTTATAAACGTTACCTGTTGCAGGTCTTCTTTCGATAAGGAATTATATCGGTTGCGATTGTTTCTGGCATCCGGCAATAACCGGGTAAGAATGATCAACTGATTTTCTTTACCCCAGTATTTTATCATTTCCTGGCCGATGAAACCTGTGCCTCCTGCGATAACTATTTTTTTATTTTTCATTGTTCTTTTATTTAAGACTTAACGAATGTCTGCTTTTCAATTCGTTCAGTTCATCATTACAAATTTTGGTATAAAAGATGGCTAAAACAGGAGATCCGAACAGCAAAAAGAAAATAATAATAAGTAAAGGCGTAATTATCTGACCTAATAATACCACCAACAAAATAGCCATTACCAACCAATGATAAAAACTTCTGGCACCACCTTTTTTCATAAACCAACCGTTAAGGGTATGAGTAATCATGCTTAGTATCTGCCAACCACCAACTATGAAGTAGGCCTTCAATAGTATTTCTAAATTGATAAGTGAAGCAATTGTAAAACCCGCTATCATGCCAATATTGATATAAAGATCAATCTGTTTAAAAGTTTTCATCATTTATATTTTAAACTTTCAGAAAAATATGAAAATATAGTCTTCAAAAAAAGCCGTGGTTAACGGCTTACTTTGTTTCATTTCAGTACTATTTAAAAAATTTCATCATTGTTCCTAAAAACCAGGATTCTTCCGCTTTAATCATCATGTCTAATGTTTTATCCGCCTGGCGACCCAGCTTTTTAATACTGCTTACCGTATCAACAAAAATTTTTACATGCTTATCTCTTTTATCGCCTTCCACTTCTTCCAGTTTATCTAAAAGCTGAAGCATAGGTTCCAACTCCCGTTTCTTTCTTTCTTTTATAATCTGTTTCACCACTTTCCATATATCTTTTTCCGCAGTAAAGTACTCTTTCCTTTCCCCCGAAAGCAATACTCTTTCCACAAGACCCCAATTGATAAGTTCCCGGATGTTCATGTTTGTATTTCCCCGGCTGATGTTTAATTGTTCCATCATATCATCCTGTGTCAACGGATCGGGGCTGATGAGTAATAGAGCATGAATCTGCGCCATCGTCCTGTTAATACCCCAATGGGTGCCAAAGGCTCCCCAACTACTGATAAACTGTTGTCTTGCTTCGGTGAGTTTCATGGAACAAAGCTACGGTATCAATTTCGAATTTTCAAAAAATACTGAAAGTATATTCCCGGACTATTTACCAGTTAAAAAATCTAAATCAGTAACTTGCTCTTATGAAAAAATCGCTTCTTTCTCTGTTGCTGGTCGGCATTACTTTTTTTTCTGAAGCACAATTAAAACCATTTCGCTTTGCTTTTATTTCCGACACACATTTTGGTTCCCCCAATGGGTCTGCTGAAGAAGATCTTCGCCGTACGGTCAGGGATATTAATGCCATGACAGATATTGCTTTTGTTGTATTGACAGGGGATATAACAGAGTTGGGAACAAATGAAGAATTAAAACTGGCAAAACAAATATTGGACAGCCTGAATGTAAAATGGTACATCATCCCCGGCAACCACGACACCGGCTGGAGTGAAAGTGGCGGGGTAATGTTTACGACTGTGTTTGGATATGATAAATTCAGTTTTGAGTACAGCGGTATCCGCTTTTTAGGTTGTGCATCCGGCCCATACCTGCGGATGAGTGATGGCCATGTGCCCCGTGATGCGGTTAACTGGCTGGATAGTGAATTGAAAAAACTAGCTCCCCAGCAACCAGTTATATTTCTTAATCATTATCCAATTGATAATGGATTGGACAACTGGTATGAAATAACAGACAGGCTTCGCAGTTATAACACATGGGCTATTCTTTGCGGACATGGCCATGCCAACAAAGCCATGAACTTTGAAGACATACCCGGAGTGATGGGCCGGTCAAATCTTCGGGCAAAAGCTGCCATTGGTGGTTATAACCTTGTAGATGTAAGAGCCGACTCCATGATTTTTACAGAAAGAAGACCGGGAACAGAGACATTAAAATCATGGACAGGAGTGAAGATTTTTACAAGGCAATTTATAAAAGATAAAAAATTTACCCGACCTGATTACAGTGTTAATAATAAATACAGCCACATAAAAGAGAAGTGGAGATTTTCTTCTGATGCTAATATTATTTCTACTCCTGCAGTGGATGGTGATAATGTAATGGTGGGGAACCAGAGTGGGAAAATGATTTGTCTTTCCCGGAAAAAAGGGAAACAAAAATGGTCTTATCAAACTGGCAGCTCCATTTTTTCATCACCGGCGGTTTCAGATGGCTTGGTAGTATTTGGTTCAGGGGACGGTACTATTTACTGCCTTGAAGTAAAATCAGGTGCATTGAAATGGAAAACTGTAACAACTGCTGCGGTTCTTGGTGCGCCACTGATAAGCGGTGATGCAGTATTTATCGGAAGCAGCGATCATTCTTTTAGGAAATTAGATTTGCAAACAGGAAATGAATGGTGGAAGTTTTCGGGATTAGAAGGTCCTGTTGTTAGTACTCCTTTACTATACGAAGGCAAGATAATCTTTGGTGCCTGGGATAGAAACCTATATGCAGTTGATGAAAAGACCGGGCTACTTGTATGGAAATGGAACAATGGTTCTTCTATCCGTAATTTTTCGCCGGCAGCTTGCACTCCTGTTGCACATGACGGAGTAGTGTATGTAGTGGCTCCAGACAGATATATCTCTGCGATTAATAGTTCCGATGGAAAAACCTTGTGGAGAAATAATGATGCTACTATCCGGGAGTCAATCGGTATTTCGGCAGATGGCAAATGGGTGTATGGAAAAACAATGCAGGATACCATTGTCGCATATGCTACCAGCCGGGAAAAACAATCAACGGCATGGAGATTGCATTGCGGATTTGGTTATGAACATGTTCCTTCTATGCTGATAGAAAAGGAAGGGAGTGTATTTTTTGGAACAAAAAGCGGCGTTGTTTATTCTATTGATCGGGGTGGGCAGAAAATAAACTGGGCTTTTAAAATTGATAATTCTATGGTTAATACAGTAAGAGTGTTAAATGCAAGGTACCTTGTTGCCGCCACCATGGATGGTAAAATTGTATTGCTCGAAAATAAAATGAGTAAGTAACTGTCAGGAAGCAAAACGGCGTTTCCTTCTTTTTTTATTGCTTTGTCCGGCTAATATTCTTACAGCCCGGTTTGCGACAGCGAAAAAAGTAGCTACACCTCCATTTGTCAAAAGCAGATTTGAGAAGCTACCATCCATCAATTTAATTATCCCACTAAAAAAGAAGGAACAACAGGCTGTTACTATAAACAAGCCAGACCAGGTGAATTCTTTCGATTCTTTATCTTGCATAGGTTTGATTTTATAAAGTAATATAACAGCAAAATCTACGTGGTATTTTAACAGGCGGATTTATCTTTCTGTTTTACGGTCATACTCTTACTGCCTGTAAGAAGTAAAGAATTGTTACAAGAAACTTGCCAGACCATTAACAGTAAATAAAAAAGCTACCCGGTTGAGTAGCTTTACATAGTTTGATAGCCGTAAAAGTTCTTTTATAGAAACATGGTAATCGGGTTCTCTAAATATTTTTTGAATGTTTGCAGGAATGCAGCTCCAGTTGCTCCATCTACACTGCGGTGGTCGCAGCTCAATGTTATTTTCATCACATTGCTTACTGCAAAACCTCCCTCTTTTTTTACAACCACTTCTTTTATTCTTCCCACTGCCATAATACAGCTATCCGGGGGATTAATAATAGCAGTAAATTCATCAATATCCATCATGCCGAGGTTGGATATGGTGAATGTGTTGCCGCTGAATTCATTCGGCTGCAATTTTTTATTTTTTGCTTTACCAGCCAGCTCTTTGCTTTCAGCTGCTATTTGGGGTAATGTTTTCTGATCTGCAAAGCGAACCACCGGAACAATTAATCCATCTTCTATGGCTACAGCAATTCCAATATGTATATGGCTGTATCTTCTTATTTTATCACCTAACCAAGAGGCATTAACTGCTGGATGCTGACGGAGTGCCAACGCTGCAGCTTTTACTACTAAATCGTTGAAACTGATTTTTACGGGGCTTACCTCATTTAGCTGTACCCTTGCTGCCATGGCATTATCCATGTTTATTTCCATCGAAAGATAGAAATGCGGAGCACTGAATTTACTTTCTGCCAATCGTTTGGCAATAATGCTACGGATCTGTGAATTAGGAATATCAGTATATCCTTCCTGTCCGGAACTAAATAATGGAACAGGAGCAGCTGTGGTTATTGCGGGCTGCTGACTGCTGACTGCCGACTGTTTATAACTATCTATGTCAGCTTTTATAATTCTTCCACCATCACCCGAGCCACTGATGGCTTTTATATCGATTCCTTTTTCAGCCGCTAATTTTTTTGCCAGTGGCGATGCTTTTACTCTTCCATTGTTCGCAGAAGAAGATGAAACAGCTACTACTGTTTGAACTGTTTCTTTTGCAGGTTCTGAAGAAACTTTATGGCTTTCGGAAACTGACTCCTGACTCTGAACTCCTGACCCGATAGCTATCGGGTCTGCACTCCCTCCGCCTTTTACCGCAGCAACAATTGCATCTACATCCACTTTACCTTTTTCACCAATAATGCAAAGCAATCCATTCACCGGAATTTTTTCGCCTTGCTGTGCTCCGATGTGTAATAGTGTTCCGTTTTTATAACTTTCCAATTCCATTGTGGCTTTGTCTGTTTCTATTTCTGCCAGCACTTCACCTTTCTTCACCACATCGCCAACATTTTTGTGCCAGGCTGCTATCACACCTTCTTCCATTGTATCACTAAGTCTTGGCATCAGTACAACTTCATCCATTTTAGAAACATCGGGAGTAGAGGTTGCCGGTTGCTGGTTACCAGTTGCAGATTGTTCTACCGGGGCTGTTTCTTGTTTCTTGTCACTTGTACCTTGAGCCTTATCGGTTCCACCTGTTATTAATGAAGAAATATCTTCTCCGGCTTTACCAACAATGGCCAGCAAATCATCCACCTGAATTTTTTCACCTTTATCACCACCTGTATGCAAAAGGATACCATCTTTATAGCTTTCCAATTCCATCGTGGCTTTATCGGTTTCTATCTCTGCAAGGAGGTCGCCTTTTTTTACCGTATCGCCCACTTTTTTATGCCATGCAGCTATTACACCTTCCGTCATGGTGTCGCTGAGTCGGGGCATTAATATCACATCGGCCATTGCCTTTTAATTTTGTTCGAAATTAAGGTAAAATGGTGAATGATGAACCTGTCTGTGCGGCAGACAGGTTTACAAAAGCGGATAGGAAATTAATAATCCAATTCCAGCCGCAAACGGTCTTTCAATTCTTTTACTAATGGGTATTGCTCCACCATTTTTTGATACTGTTCTTTTGAATTCATTGTGATTTCTATCGGTGGTCTGTCTTCCGCATTTTCTTCAATCGTTACATTAAATTGTAAAAGGCGGTTTTGTAGCCTTTCCTGCAAAAAAGCAAAGAGTTTATTTCTATCCTGCTCAATAAATTTTTGTTCTATATTATTAGTGGTTACCGCTTCAAATGAGTTGTCGTCCTTTATGCGAAGCACAGCCAGATCAAACGGTTGAGCTGCCGGATTTTTTGCTTCCTTCAACTTTATAACATATTCAGCCCAGGCTTTTTGCAGTTCTTCTGTTTGTAACGGATGGTTGATATTGTCATTGCCATTGTTTCCATTGCTTTGATATTGCTTACGGATTTTATCTAAAGCAGATATTTTGGAAGGTTGAGATTTAATCCCGGCTTGGGCGGAAGAGGGTTGAGGTTCATTGTATCCGGCATTTTCTTCTGCCACCACCACTTTTTCTAAAGCAGGAGTTTCAATAATTAATTTGGCTTCTTCAGTCTTTCGGGGACTTACAGATGACTGTTGATTGCCGGATGTGCTCTCTCTAACTTCAAACGGCGTAATTTTTCTAAATGCAATTGATTTAGCTGCGTCAATTACTTTTTTTTTACCAATACCATTTCCCTCTGTAGATAGTTGGATGGCTTGCTGCAGGTAACATAGTCTGATTAAAGCTAATTCTACATGGAGGCGTTTATTTCTGGCAGCTTTGTAATTTATTTCCGCATCATTTAAAATATTCAATGCGGCGATAAGAAGTGCAGGAGAAACTCCTTTTGCCGTGGAAATATATTTTTCTTTAAAACTTTCAACCACATCAAGTAGAACAGCTGCTTTTTCATCATTGCAAACGAGCAAGTTCCTTATAAATTCCCCAAAACCATTCAGCACCATGTCACCTTCAAATCCTTTTTGGTTTATGTCATCATACGCTAACAAGGCTCCGGATAAGTCTTGCTGTTGCATACATTCCATTAGTTTAAAATAACAATCAGCGTCCAGAATATTCAAATGTTCCAGTGTGGTGGTATACTTCAGTTCACCATTGGTAAAGCTTACGATTTTGTCAAGAATGCTCAGCGCATCCCGTAAACAACCTTCACTTTTTTGCGCAATGACCTGTAAGGAGGCTTTGTCGGACTTAATATCTTCTTTCTTACAAATTTCTTCAAGGTGGTGAACGGTATCGCTGGTGGTGATGCGTTTGAAATCAAAAATCTGGCAACGGCTGAGAATAGTTGCAAGTATCTTATGTTTTTCTGTGGTAGCTAATATGAATATCGCATAAGGTGGCGGTTCTTCCAGTGTTTTTAAAAAAGCATTGAATGCTGAAGAGCTTAACATATGTACCTCATCTATCACATACACTTTGTAACGTCCTGTTTGCGGAACAAAGCGAATCTGAGTTACCAATTCCCGGATATCATCTACCGAATTATTAGAAGCTCCATCGAGTTCAAAATAATTCATGGAAGCCCCGTCATTAAAGGAAGTGCAACTCTGGCATTTGTCGCAGGCTTCACCTTCATTTGTTTGATGTTCGCAGTTGATGGTTTTGGCTAAAATTCTTGCACAGGTGGTTTTGCCAACACCTCTTGGTCCGCAAAACAAAAAGGCATGAGCCAGTTGCTGATGCTTTATGGCATTGCGAAGCGTAGTAGTAATATGCGATTGGCCTACGACTGTGTCGAAAGTTTGTGGTCTGTACTTACGGGCCGAAACAATGAATTTTTCCATGAAATGAGTCGATAGTCTTTAATCGGGAGTCTTAAGCCAGACCCCACACAAAAATAAGTGTTTCAAGATTAGAAGCGGCGACTATAGACTCCTGACTCTCGACTCCAGACTAATGTAGTATCGGATGCGGTTTATATTCTTTCGTTCTGTCAAACAAATAGCGATAGGTAGTCAGCTTTCTGGTCCGGAAAGTGTCAGCAATGTTTTCTACCAGGTTGATCATTTTAGGATTGAATTCGCCAATCCACTGCATTTCATATTCGTCATATTTTTTCATGGGCTGTATCACCATCTTAATTTCATTAATGATATAAGCGTCAATTCCCTTACCCTGAAATTCCGGAACAACTCCGAATACCAGACCTGTGAACCGCCTGTTTTTACGGGTTTTTTTTATCCAGAGAAATTTCAGTTTATGCCAAAAGTCAAATTTCCCATTCAGGTATTTAAACCATTGGTTCAAATCGGGAAGATTAACGAAAATGGCAATGGGGTCATTATTATAATAAGCAAACATGATCAGTTTTTCATCCATCACCGGCTTCATTTTCTTAAACATCAAAAGCACCTGGTCTTTTTTCAATTCTTTTAAACCGCCATGCCCTGCCCATGCTTTATTATATACCGTTGTAAAATCAATGGCATATTTCTCAAGGTTATTCTTCTTAATAATGCTGGATGAAAATGCCGGATTTTTTGTCAATATTGCATGATGATTTAGTATTTTCTGGCTCATTTCCTTGGTAGGGTCAAGCCCAAAACATACCTGGTTAAAATACCCTTTGAAGCCATATGTTTCAAACAAATTCTGGTAATATGGGCTATTATAATTCAAACAATAGGGTGGAGGCTGAAATCCTTCGACCAATAATCCCCACCAGCGGTCTCTTTCGCCAAAGTTGATAGGGCCATCCATAGCCTGCATACCTTTTTGCTGTAACCAGTGTTTGGCCACGTCAAATAGTATGTCAGCAGCGTTTTGGTCATTGATGCAATCAAAAAACCCAATACCTCCAACTGGTACTTCATCACCTTTGTTCTTATATTTTTTATTCGTAAATGCTGCAATGCGTCCAATCAACTTGCCGTTATTATCTTTTAAAATCCATCTGATAGCTTCTCCAACCCTGAAGGTCTTGTTTTTTTTAGGATCAAACACCTCGTTGATGTCTTTGTCCAGCGGACGGATATAATGGGGATTGTTTTTATTCAATTCCACATTTACCCATATAAATTCTCTGGCAAGCTGCGGGGATGTTACTTCAATAAGTTGCATGATTTTTTCTGCTTGCTGCAAATGTAAAGGATGCAAATGAATTTAATGTTCAGGCTGTTTGACAGATTATATTAAATTTACCTTCATTTCAAAGCTTTGAAATACAAACAGGCGATACTATTTATTTTCTTTTATATCCCCGGGGTAATAGTTTTAGCTCAACCAGAAAAAAAACAACAAGACTCTTCCCGGATTGTCAAAGAGGCCAGTGTCAGAGAAATAAGATCAGAAACAGACTCCTTGCTTAAGCTTACAGAATCGGGTCCAAAGGATACATTAAAAGTTAACAGGCTGAATATGCTGGCAGCACTCTGCTCTAATTTTTCGTATGACACGGCTTTGAGATATGCAGCTGATGCGAAGAATCTGTCTGAAAAAATAAATTACCAGCAGGGATTGGCTAAAGCTTTTTACAGATTTGGCTCAATTACTGAAGCATTCAAAAAAGACTGGGCTGCAACAATCAATTTTTATAAGCAAGCAATCGTTATTGCTGAAAAAAATAATTTATACAATGATTTGCATGGATACTATTCTGCTATCGTGAACAGTTATTTCTATATCGGCGATTTTCCCAATGCCATGAAAATTGCGACCAAAGGACTCTCTTCAGCAGAAATTCACAAGGATCAGGGAAAGACATTCCGGTATAATAATCTAATTGGAACTATTTATTTCCGCCAGGGAAACTTCAGCGAGAGCTTGAAATACTATCTTCAATCTCTCGGGATGGCTGATCGGCTGAATGATGACCCCGAAAGATTCTTTGTCAAGCTTGGCCTGGCAGATGTTTATATAGCTCAAAGAGATTCGATGAAAGCTTTTTCGTCTCTTTTCCGGTCATTGGATATTTCAAAGAAAGAATTTGATAAACCACACCATTTGTACAGGCATAAAATTCCTTATACACTATACCGGATCGGGTATGCTTATAAAACATTTGGCAATAATGCTGAAGGTTTGCATTATACCCTCGATGCTTTGGCATATACACAAAAAGTGCCCTGTGATAAATTTGATATTGCCAATTATTACCTGCAGGCGGGAGATATTTACCGGAAACTAAAGAATTATACTAAGGCAAAAGAAAATCTGTACACTGGTTTGTCTATTGCCGAGGAGATAGGACATAAGGAAGATACCAGGGATGCATTTGGATTTCTCTCGGAAATATTTTCGGCAGAAAAAAGATTTGACAGCGCCTTTTTGTTCTTAGGTTTATACACCAATCTGAAAGATTCAATTGTAAATGAAGCAACGCAAAGGAGTATTGCTGAAATTCAGGGACAATATAATGTGGCTAAAAAGGATAAAGAAATCGTAAGGCAACATCAGTTCAGGAATATCCTGATCGGCAGTTTTGTTTTTCTGTTGATTACCCTTGTTTTTTTGTACAATCGTTATCAATTAAGACAAAAAAATAAATACCAGAAAGAACTCAATCGGCAGCAGAATGAGTTATTTAATGCCATTGCTGCAGCACAGGATCAGGAACGCAAACGTATTGCACAGGATATTCATGACAGCCTCGGTTCAATTCTTTCTGCAGCCAAGCTAAAATTATCAGCGTTGAAAGAAAGTCAGCCCTCATTATCCGTAGAACTAACAGAAAAATATACTACAACATTGCAACTGATGGATGAAGCCTCAGCTGAGTTAAGAAGTATATCTCATAATATCATGCCGGCCACACTTTCTAAATTAGGGTTAATTGCAGCATTAAAAAACCTGAGCAATACTATTTCGTCGAATTCCGGGCTACAGATAAACTTTACTTCCCATGATTTTACGGAAAGGATACCAGAACAAACAGAAATGAGTATTTACCGGATTGTGCTGGAGCTTATTAATAATATAGTGAAACATGCACAGGCTAATAAAGTAACGGTTCAGTTAATTAAATATCCTGATTATATCAACCTTTCTGTGGAAGACAATGGCCGTGGATTTGATTATGGAAATGCCCTGCAGGAAAAAAAAGGAATTGGATTAGGAAATATTTTATCCAGGGTGGATTACCTCAAAGCAAAAATGAATGTGGATTCAGAGCCTGGCAGAGGTACTACAGTCATCATTGATGTCCCTTTGGGAATTGCTGGAGTATAAAATACCGAGATATTGGTATGCCGGGTAGGTAGTTTGAACAATATATTTGTTACTGAACAATAACATGAGTAAAATAAAACTGCTGATTGCGGATGATCACACTATTCTGCGTGACGGTATTGTATCGCTGTTGCATGCAGAAGAATCATTTGAAATAACAGGAACAGCGGGCAACGGATATGAAGTACTTGATCTGATTGGTAAAAAAGATTTCGATGTTTGCCTGCTCGACATCAGTATGCCGGGGCTGGATGGGATGGAAACAGCCAAATTAATTAAAGAAAGAAAGCCGGCGATAAAGATCATCATGCTGACAACTTATAATGATCCGGAAATAATCTCTGAACTGGTTCATATTGGTGTATCGGGCTATTTACTGAAAAATTCTGACAAGCAGGAACTGGTAGAGGCTGTGCATAAAGTGATGAAAGGCCGCCACTATTTCAGTGAAGAAGTAGAGAATATTATTCTGCAGGGATTAACTGATAAAAGGTCAGGTGACGTAGTAACGCTGACTGAAAGAGAATTGGAAGTGATGTATTTGCTGGCCAGGGAATACACGAACGATAAAATTGCTACTGAACTTCATATCAGTTTCCGTACCGTAGAAACCCACCGCAAGAACATTATGCAGAAAACAAAAGCTCACAACCTGGCAGGATTGCTGAAATATGCTTACGGCAAAGGGTTACTGAAATAACTTCTCCTTTTTACAGACCGGTATACCAACTTATTGGTAGATAGAAATACCATCTTACTGGTATTGATACTCGTCAATGGCTTTGATAAGTTCGCTAACAATTTATTAATAATGTATGAAATTGCTTGGTGCAAATAGTAGTAATAATAATTCTTTGGTTAATGAACCAGCCATGCTGGGGCTTGCCACCTGTAATGGGACTTTCTTTTTTAACTCCAAACAGATTATCCGCTGTGAAGCCAAAAGTAATTATACCCGGTTTCATTTCATAGACCAGAAGATGCTGGTGATAGCAAAAACACTGGGGGAGTATGAAACAAGTTTACCATCACCACTTTTTTTACGTATCCACCGGTCTGATATCATCAATATTTCTCACATCAGAAAGCATGATAATCATGGGAACATGTGGCTTTCAGATGGCACCCGGCTAACAGTAGCCAAAAGAAGGAAGACACAGGTAATAAAAGCATTACAATCGTTTATTCTTTAAAACCAGATCAAATGGGAAAGATTCTTTTTTTAATCATCACTGCATTTCTGTTTTCAGCAACAGCCACGGCACAGATTCCAAAACTGTTCAAATACCAGGGATTGGCGAGAGATAGTAGTGGTAATCCTGTATCTAACGACACCATCGCTTTACGGATATCTGTCCGTCAGGGAACTCCCACCGGCACTGTAATGTATAAGGAAACACACAATCCTATCACCAATGAGTTTGGATCGTTCAGTATCAATATCGGGGGCGGGATAATTGTTACCGGCAATTTTTTAACCATTCCATGGGGGAGGTACAATTATTTCCAGGAAGTGGAAATGGATATTACCGGCGGAACGAGTTTTGTCTCCATGGGTACCTCACAGTACCTGAGTGTGCCTTATGCATTAGCTACTGATTCTGCACGGAAGGGTATCGCACCCTTTTGGGTTCAAAATAATTTTAATGGTAATGATACATCCTCTGTGGCAATAATTGCAATTTCAAATGGAGAGGCGCCTGCAATTTTTTGCAAAAACAATAATCCGGTTGGAACATCATTTCATACAGAAACTTCAAACGGAATAAATTTTCGATTAGAATCCGACGGTATTAAAACCAATGGCCGTTCAACTTTTGAAGGCAAGGTTTTGATGCAGGATAGCCTACGGGCAGATAGTTATTCTGAATTTGGAGGAAAAGTTTACATACTTGATAGTATGCAGGTAAATAGTCGTGCAGCATTCGGTGCAAAAGTTTTTATACAGGATAGCCTGACTGTAAATGGAAGTTTAAATACAAATGGGTTGGATGTTTATGGTAATATCAATTTAACAGGTAATATTAAACTAAATGGAGTGGTGGGAACATCTGGCCAGGTACTTGGCGTTAATCCATCCGGTAATCCTGCATGGATTAATATTCCCAACACGGGATTTTCCAATTTCCAGGTATTCAATTCATCCGGAAATTTTACAGTACCGGCAGGAGTAACAAAATTAATGGTTGAAGTGTGGGGAGCCGGTGGTGCAGGTTCAGGCACACCCGGTGCAGGCTTTGGCGGAAGCGGAGGTGGAGGAGGAGGCTTTGGGAAAGGAATATTTTCAGTCTTGCCTGCTACACTATACACAGTAACTATTGGTGCCGGTGGCACTGGCGTTATTAATGGATCTGGTAATGCAGGCGGGACTTCAAGTTTTGATGTTTTAATATCCGCATTTGGTGGCGGTGGAGGTCCATTTGGCGGCGGTCATGGTTCAGGTGGTTCTACTTCAGGTTCGGCAGCGTTTAGCATACCTGGTGGATTTGGTGGCAATGGAGGAAACAACTCACCTAACGGAAGTGGAGGTGACGGTGGAGTTGGTGGATCTGGTGCACCCGGAGGAGGTGGATCGGGAACTGCACCTGGTGGCGGAGGCAGCGGGACTGGTGTTCCTGGTAGTGCTGGTGGTAATGGCGGAAATGGGAGAGTAGTTGTTTGGTGGTAATTTGAAAATATTAAAAATAAAAAAAATGAAAAAAATAATCCTGTTTTTTGCGATCATATTTTCCATTTCAAAAATTGAAGCGCAAAGCATTTCAATGGGATCAATTTCTTCCGGCGGAGACAGTTATACCAGCCCGACATCCCGGTTATCATTTACTACCGGCCAGGTAATGTCAGGAACTTATAAAAATTCAAGCAATACATTGATCGAAGGTTTTCAGCAACAACATTATTCTTATTGGGTCGGTGATACCAGCAGTTCATGGATACATCAACGTAACTGGAGCGGCGGGCCTGTGCCGGGTATTCATTCCGATATTATCATACTTCCCGGAAAACCTTTTTATCCGGTTATTAATTTAAATGTAACCTGCCGCAGTTTAACTGCCAGACCGGGAACAAGTGTAACGGTAAACCCAGGGCTCAATCTTATCATAACAAATTAGGATTGTTATTATTCAATTCCACATGAACAGAAATAAAATCCTTTGCATTCCGGGGGGTTGTTATTTCAATTAGTTGCATAAAGCTTAGACTTGCTGCAAATGTAAAGTTTGCCGGGTAATGTTCCCAAAGCATCTGAAACTCCGGGTAAGGCATTAAAATGGTATTCGAAGATTTACTTTACCTTGTTAATTATAGGAACACTGCGCCGCTGGTTTAATTGTAGCAATAAAGAACGATTTTGACCAAATATTAATTGCTGGTTCTTAAACCGATTTTCGATGAAAGAAATGCGAAATTGAAAATGTGATTGTAAATAAATAAGTGTGACCTGAAAAATAGCTGAGATTTTATAAAATATCCGTTTTTGAATTCATCGTTATTTCAGAATGCCAAAATCCACGACTACCATCTGTCTTGCATTTATAAGCCTGAGTTTATTTGCCCAACCCTCCACATTACCTTTAAATAAAATACTGATAAAAAACATTTTACAGAATGTATCTTTTATTCCTTCCAAAAGTTTCGTTAGTAATTCTTACTCAGGCAGTGATTCACTTTCTTCTTATAAGTCAAGGATTTCAACAAACCAAAGTTTTTATATCAGCAGGGTAGAGGTAACTAACAAAGAATACCGTGATTTTGTACAACAAATAAAAGATTCAACAGCACATTCTTTGCTCCACCATTTTAAGGAAGGTTCATTACTAATAGACTGGAGCCGGCCAATCAACTGGGAAGATCCGTTGCTTGAATCTATAATGCTATCATCTGAAGAAAGGATTTTGGGAAGGAACGAAATCAATTCAGACAAAATAATGTATGAGTTTGAATATTCAGGACAGAAGGAGACAATAAACGTATATCCTGATTCATTGGTCTGGATCAGGGACTTTGATTTTTCAAATAATGAGCCGCTGGCAAAACATTATTTTTCGAATAGTAAGTATGATAATTATCCAGTAGTAGGTATAAATCTGAAGCAGGCCATAGCATTCTGTCAGTGGAAGACGGATCAGATAAATAAATTATTAAACCAGTCCGGAAGCGAATACAGGGTTCTGCTGAGATTGCCTACCAACACTGAATGGGAAGCTGCTGCCAGCGACGATAACATGAAGGAAAAAGTTTTTTCTCCGGGGAAATCATATCAATCCAATTTCGGAAACATTAAAGACAATAACGGGTTTATTATAAAAGGCTTTCAGGATGACGGACATTTTTACACTGCTCCGGTTAACAGCTATTCAGCCGGAGCATACGGACTTTATAATATGAAAGGGAATGTGGCGGAATGGACATCTACAAGCCGGGAGGAAGTTATGAATGTTGAAGTAAAATCAGAAAAACAAAAAACATTTTTCGTTGTAAAAGGTGGAGGATGGAACAGTATCCCTTTTTATTTGCAATCAGGGGTCTGCCAGTTTTTTCCCGTCGAAGCAACACATTCATTTATCGGATTCAGGTATGTGGTTTATGTTAGTAAGAAATAAAAGAGTGCAGACGATTAAGATTAACATTTCCTGAATAATAAATTGGTAAGCCAACGTTTAATTTATATGAAAAAAATAACCACCACCCTGGCCTTTCTACTTACTGTATTCAACATTTTTGCTCAAAACAGTTCTTCAAATAAAATACTGATACGTCATGATACAACCGTTTTAAAAGCTGAAGAATGCGAATGGCTTATTAAGTTGGACACAAAACCTGATGAAACCAGCAGATCAGTACCATTAATTATCTTGGAGACAATAAAAAAAGGCCATCTTCAGGCGTTAGATCCACAAACTGATTTTCCAATCCCTTCTAATGAAATTTTTACCTGGAATATGCCTGTTGATACCGTTGCCAAGTTGGATGATTCAGGACATCAGCGATTTGTGGTAATTAAATCTGAATTAAATCCTGATAACATTCCTTTCATTAAAATTTATAGTGATTGGTATCTGGATGTAGCAAATGGGAATTTCTATTCAGTCATTAAGTGGATTGAATTAATGCGGGAAGTCCGTTCACATAACGGCTATTTTAGAGGGTATATACCGTTTTGCCGGGTTTATTATTAGTAGTTTAAATCTAATAATAAGCGGTTATCTGCCAGTTTTCCACACCTGAAAAAAGCCTCTTTTTCAAATTGGCAAATTAGCCCCGCCCCCTTACCTTTGCCGCCTGAAAACAAACCACTCTTCTAAATTTTTTATATGGCAAATGTTGGTAAAGTAAAACAGGTTATCGGAGCCGTAATTGACGTACAGTTTGACGGCAAACTTCCCGAAATTTATAACTCCCTCGAACTGAAAAGACAAAATGGTGACATCCTGGTATTGGAAGTGCAGCAACACCTTGGTGAGGATAGTGTTCGTACTATTGCCATGGACGGTACCGAAGGTCTGGTTCGTGGAATGGAAGTAGTAGATACAGGTATTCCAATCGCTATGCCGGTGGGTGATGCCATTAAGGGACGTTTATTTAATGTAACTGGTGATGCAATTGACGGTTTACCACAGGTAAGTAAAGTTGGAGGCCGTCCTATTCACAGTATGCCCCCTGCATTTGAAAATCTGAGTACAGCTTCTGAAATACTGTTTACCGGTATTAAAGTGATTGACCTCATTGAACCATATGCAAAAGGTGGTAAAATCGGTTTGTTTGGTGGTGCCGGTGTGGGTAAAACAGTTTTGATCCAGGAATTGATTAATAATATTGCTAAATCCTATGCAGGTGTATCCGTATTTGCCGGTGTGGGTGAAAGAACAAGAGAGGGAAATGACCTGATGAGGGAGATGATTGAAGCAGGCATTATGAAATATGGTGACGCTTTTAAGCATAGCATGGAAGAAGGTGGCTGGGATTTGAGTAAAGTGGATATGAAAGAATTGGAAGAGTCAAAAGCGACATTCGTATTCGGACAGATGAATGAGCCTCCCGGAGCAAGGGCAAGGGTTGCATTGTCTGGTTTGACAATTGCAGAATACTATCGTGACGGTGATGGACAAGGCAAAGGCCGTGACATCCTGTTCTTCGTTGATAATATCTTCCGTTTTACACAAGCTGGTTCTGAAGTATCGGCACTGTTAGGTCGTATGCCATCAGCGGTGGGTTACCAACCTACACTGGCTACTGAAATGGGTATCATGCAAGAACGTATTACTTCAACTAAAAATGGTTCTATCACATCTGTGCAGGCAGTTTACGTACCTGCGGATGACTTGACTGACCCGGCTCCTGCAACAACCTTTGCTCACCTTGATGCCACAACGGTATTGTCAAGAAAAATTGCTGACTTAGGTATCTATCCTGCGGTTGATCCGTTGGATTCTACTTCAAGAATATTAACACCAAAAATTGTTGGTGACTTACACTACGATTGTGCAAACAAGGTAAAACTGATGTTGCAGCGATATAAAGAATTGCAGGACATTATCGCTATCCTCGGTCTGGATGAATTGAGTGATGATGATAAACTGGTAGTAAGCCGTGCAAGAAAAGTACAGCGTTTCCTGTCACAACCATTCCACGTTGCGGAAGCCTTCACTGGTTTGAAAGGTGTGCTGGTACCAATTGAAGAAACAATCCGTGGTTTCAATATGATTATGGATGGAGAGGTAGATGAGTATCCGGAAGCAGCTTTTAACCTGGTAGGTAGTATTGATGATGCAATAGAGAAAGGTAAGAAGTTGATGGCAGCAGCACAATAAAAGACCCCCTGTCCCCCGCCGCGGCGGGGAGACTTAGGTCATAGAGTCATTATTTTATTTGAAAGCTCTTTATAGTATAAAATTGATTTTTGTGTTACCAGCTTCAGTTCCCTGATTGAGCTTTTGTTGCGTCGCACTCTTCAACTTCCTGTTCTATACTGAGCAGGAACATATTAACTAACAACCCTAAACTGATTTTCACTTGAGGGGTTTAAATTCCCTCCTGCGGAGGGATTTAGGGAGGTCGTTTTATGAATTTAGAAATACTAACACCAGAAAGAAAACTCTACAGTGGCGAAGTGTACGGTGTGCAAATGCCGGGTATCAGTGGTTCGTTTGAAGTGTTGGAAAAACATGCTCCGCTGGTAAGTGCTTTAAAAGCAGGACGGCTAAAAGTGCTGAAAGACAAACCCACAGGGTCCAGTGGACAAAACCATTTTGCGTACTTCGATATACAAGGAGGATTTGTAGAAGTTCTCAATAATAAGGTAACTGTGCTGGTTGAAGGCGCAGTGGCTGTTGAATAAATAATTACTGGAAAAACCAGGATGTCCGGGATTTTGAAAACAAATTATAACCCTCTTAGGTTCTGAGCGAAGTCGAAGAATCGGGAGGGTTTTTCTTATTCACCCTTTTCATTCAACTCACTCCTCATTTTCTTCAACTCACTCTTTTTTGGTTGCAGGCAACAAATAACAAGTGTAGCATTGTGTCGAAAATTATTTTTATCACAAAAACTATCAGTTATGAAAATCTTATTTGTAATTATTCTCAGTGTTGCCCTTTCTCAGGTAAATGCCCAAACCGAAATTCCAAAAGGTTATAAGAAAGGGTCTGTTACCCTTACAGACAATAGTAAAGTATCAGGGGCTATTAAAGATAACATCCGTAGCAATGCTTCTGTAGTAGTACTAAACGAAACAGGACAAAAGAAAAAATACGACGCATCAGATATCCTGTCAGCAGAAATTGAGGGAACAAAATTTATTTGCGTAAGAGGAGACTTTTTCAATGTTATCTGCGATGGAGAACTGTGCTTTCTGCAAAAAGCAAGTGATGCCACCGGTAAAATTTCTTATAACGGGGCAAATGCTATAGTCAGCAACGGTACAGAAGGCAATCCCGGCGATTTCTTTATTTACGACAGCCAGGGTAAAAACCTCAAACTGATCTCAAAGAAAAATTTTGATGAAGTGGTGGCAGCCTCTTTTAAAGGTAACATTGCAGCAATAGATAAAGCAAAATCAGCAAACGGAGAGATAGCTCAACTAAAAGAAGCAGTTATTGTTTATAATATGAGGAACGATAAATAAGCTTTGTAGCAATGTTTATCAATCTTATGTTTCGAAAACCAGTAGGTATTGCAAAGGCTTTCCTACTGGTAAATTATCAAATCACCTCTTGATTGTTATAACTTTACCAAATGTGGCGAACCAATAGCAAAATAGGGTTTAATGATAGTTTGGTGGCATTAATAATGATACCGCTTACTTCACTGATTGTTCCGGTCGTTTTTTTTGGGATGCGTTTTAATAAAGTGCCTTTATATACCTGGCGGAATTTTTGGTCAACATTTATTATTACTACAGCACTTTGGATCGGCAGCCGCTATATTATGATATGGAGCCGCACCAGGTATCCGCAATTTCAGGATGTTAGAAAACGATTATTTATTCAGTCACTGGTAATGCTTCTTTTTACATTATTAGTGACCAATTCTCTTGGTTATGCATTGAATGACTATTGCAGGCTTAGCGATCCGGAAGTGTACCCCGGACGAAGTATGTGGGATGTTGTTTTGAACTCAAATAATGCAGCTATCTTTTGCACATTGGCTGTTGGTGCTATTTACGAAAGTATTTATTTCATGAATGAATTACGAAAGTCGGTTATAGAAAAGGAAATGCTCAAAAGAGAAAGCCTGAGAGCACAACTAAGTGCTTTGAAAACCCAGGTAAATCCTCACTTTCTTTTTAATAATCTTAATACACTCAGCTCCATAATACCTGATAATCCAAAGCAAGCGGTTGATTTTGTTCAGCAGTTATCAAAAGTTTACCGCCATATTCTGGAAGTGCAGGATGAGCAGGTTATCCCATTGAAAGATGAACTTGATGTACTGAAAGCCTACGCCTTTTTATTGCAAACGAGATTTGGGAGCAATCTTGATATTACGATTAATGTACCCGAAGAAAAATTGGCGAAAAAAATTATTCCACTTTCTCTCCAGATATTAATGGAGAATGCTATCAAGCACAATATTGTTTCTTCAGAAAAGCCATTAAAGGTGAATGTGTATACCGAAAAAGAAAAAATTATTATAAGTAATAACCTGCAAAAGAAAAATCAGGTAACAGAATCAACAGGTATCGGATTAGATAATATCCGTAACCGGTACAAGCTGTTGGGGAACGAGCAAGTAGAAGTAGTTGAAAACGAAAACAATTTTACAGTATCAATTCCACTGATAGAAATTTAACTATGCGGGTAATTATTATAGAAGATGAAATGCCGGCTGCCAACCGGCTGGCAAAAATGCTTCAAAGCACAGATGATGAAATAGACGTGGTTAAAAAATTAGACAGTGTAGAGGCAAGTGTAAACTATTTTAAGTCTGCCGAAAACATCGACCTTATTTTTATGGATATTCAATTGGCAGATGGATTGAGCTTTGACATTTTTCAGCAAATAGAAATCAAGTCACCGGTTATTTTTACTACTGCATTCGACCAGTATACTTTAAAGGCCTTTAAGGTAAATAGTGTTGATTATTTACTAAAGCCGATTGATGAAAATGAATTGCAGGAGGCCGTAAAAAAGTATAAAAAACTATACCGGAATAACGGGCAGAACCTTTCAGAAAAAATCAGGAAACTGGTGCTGGAAATGAATACGACCAGGTTTAAAGAACGGCTGCTGATAAAACGGGGCCAGCAGCTCAGTTATCTGAAAACAGATGCCACAGCTTATTGCTTTGCCGATGGCAAGCTTTGTTATGCGGTTGATTTTTCCGGCACTAAATATTTATTGGAGTATAATTTGTCGCAATTAGAAGAACAGTTACAGCCCGGAAAGTTTTTTCGTATCAACCGGCACTTGCTTATCAATATTGAAGCCATAAGTAAAGTGCATACCTGGCTTGGTGGAAGATTAAAAATCGAATTGTCGCTTTCAATAACCGCAGATACGATTGTAAGCAGGGAACGGGTAAATGGGTTTAAAGAATGGCTTGGCCAATAAGAATATAGTCGTTCGGGTTTCGGGTGAAGCCCATCAGGTGTCGCAAAACCCTTTTTATGAAATACCTTTAGCTTTCGCATCTCTCCACGAAAGTAACTGTATGAAGAATCTGCTGATTTGCTGTTTTGCATTTTGCCTGCTGACGGGTTGCAAAGCCCAGCCTCAGCAAGGTTGCGAATACAAAGGCGGCGGGGCAGATTATATTTCACGTATCAGCTGTGTCGCAGATTTCAATTATATAAAAGGAAGACCGCTGACGGAAAAATTTGGTCATGCAGAGTCTATTAAGATTGTCTACCACATAAGGGATAAGAAAATATATTTCACCAATTCCTCCCGGTTTCCCTTTCATTATGAGTTTTGTACAAATGCACTGGGGGATAATGATGACCTCTACCTTTTTAACAGCAAGAATTATAAAACTAATCCGGAGAGAGAATACATTCTTTGCAACCTTAACTACTATTCTCACTTAGATGTTTATGCACTGGAGCTCATGCCGGAGGATGATACAAAAGCTGAAGACTTAAATGATTTATATAAAAAGATAGCAGCCCTCACTTATTTTCCTGCTAAAATAAAAATGCTGGCTTCATCACCTGAGATGGAATCGAAATTTGCAGCCATCCCTTCGTTGCCGCTTATTTTATCAGATGATATTTATAAAGGCCGGCAATATGTTTCTTTAAATAAAGGAGGAACGTATGGTTACCTGAGGAAAGTTGATATCAAAGAATTTGACAAATACAATTTTGATAAACATGATATTGTTATTTTAAATGGTTTACCCAACCAGTTGCCTGTTGTGTCAGGTGTACTCACGGTTCCTTTTCAAACACCTCTTTGTCATATCAGTTTGCTTTGCCAGAACAGGGGCACTCCTAATGCCACTTATCGTAAAGCCTGGACAGATGCTACCATTCTGAAACTGGAGAATGAGCTGGTTTATTATGAAGTGAATGCGGATACTTTTTTAATCCGTACTGCCGGTACTACAGAAGCCGAAGCATTTTGGAAAAAAGCAGAAGACCGCAAGCAAATTCAATTGTCTGTTGACACAAGCAAGCGGCAGTTGATGAATATGCAAGATCTGAGTTTTAAAAATGTATCGTTGGTGGGTGGCAAGGCGGCCAACTTTGCGGAGCTTGCCAAAATACGGGTTGATAAGAAGCCGCTGCCAATACCAGAGGGAGCATTCGCTATTCCTTTTTATTATTATTACCAGCATCTTCAAAGTAATAAAATTACCGCTTCGCTTGATTCAACATTAAACAATCCGGTTGTATTAAATGATGCGAAAATGTTGGACAGCAAACTAAAACAAATAAGAGCCGCTATAAAAGATGCGCCGTTGAATAAAGAATTTCTGAAAGGAGTAATGCAACGGTTGGCATCCAATGGAGATGAGTTTATGAATTACCGCTTCCGGTCTTCTACCAATGCGGAAGATGTGAAGGGGTTTAATGGTGCAGGTTTATATGAATCAAAAACCGGAAGTCTTACCGATGCTACAAAACCAGTGGAGAAAGCTATAAAAGCGGTATGGGCTAGCCTTTGGGATGAAAGAGCTATTGCGGAGAGGCAGTATTTTAAAATTGACCAGCATTCCGTTGCAATGGGAATTTTAGTTCACCGGGCTTTTGGAGAAGAATTATCCAATGGCGTTGCTGTTACTAAACACATGTACCGGGAAAACTATCCTGCCTACACCATTAATGTACAGGTGGGTGAAGTAAGTGTTGTGACTCCTCCTGATAGTGTATCCTGTGATGAAGCGATCATCGGTTTAGGTGAAGTAACAGGAAGCAAAGAAGTGGAAGTAGAATATATCGGCCGCAGTAACCTGAGTAAAGAGAAGACAGTTTTAACGAATGAACAAATTTCCTTGTTAGCCCGTTATCTTACGGCCATCAAAGAGCATTTCTTTTACAAAGTAGAAAAAGGCATTCCTAAAGGCAGTATTGATTTCTGGAACTATGGATTGGATATTGAATTTAAAATTGATGCCCATACAGGCAATCTTTATATCAAACAGGCAAGGAGTTTATAATATCATGCTGATTGATCAATTCTTTTGTACTCTTTTTTTCAATTCCTGTTCAGCGTAACTAAATACTTTTTTCATTAAATCAGTTTTCCTTAATTCGTACTTGCTTCGAATCTGTTCTTCTTCGTTGGCGACCATAACGAACATTAAATCTACTACCCGGGCGGAAATAAAATCTGTTAAACTGTTTTCCAGTGGTTTATTGATAAAAGGTATTTTGTTATAAATATTCGTAATACTACTCCATTCCTTGTCGGCTCCTTCAATTTTAACGGTACTATCTACTATTGGCCGGAATGCAGTCATCAAACCCGGTTTCATAGATTGTTTGAAATAATCTGTAGCTGCATGAGGGTTGTCAGTTACTAAAATTTTTGCTGCATCTTTTATCGACATTCCTTTTACTGCATCAAGAAAAAGTGGTTTTGCTACTATTATTGCTGACGACATAGCTTTGGTAAACTTCCCGGTTACCTGATTGATCGTTTTATCAAACCCAAGGTCACGCAAGGTTTTTTCTATTTTCTCTGCTTCGCCGGGAAAGGCAAACCGAACCAATGGATTTCCATTGGGATCAGCAAAAGCATTAAATCCCCTGAATAAACCTTGAGATAAAGCATCCTTAAGCCCCAGGGCCATTTCCAGTTCAGATGGAATAAACCCCATTTTTTTAAGTGTACTGCAACCAGAGAATAAAAACAATGAGGGGAATGATAGAATTAATAGTAGTTTTTTCATTGATTTATTTTTTTGTACATGAAGATTGCATGTTTATAATTTTATTTCTGGAAATTTCGATGAAACAACAAATATTTGGGATAAGCCTGTTCATAATGGGTAGAAAAAATCCGAAATAGGAATGCCGCAGTTAATTCAATTGCGGGTCAATCGGAAAGTTTGCCATCATTTCATAATCGCCACCCATGTGTTTAAGAGAATCTTTCCATAGTTGCTCGTAATCGTGGTGGAATACCAATTTACGGGTGGCTTTTACTGTCAACCAGGTTTTTTCTTTTAATTCAGTTTCGAGTTGTCCTTCACTCCAACCAGAGTATCCAATAAAAAATCGGATTTTATCCAGGTTTGTTGTCGATTTTTTTACGAGGTCAACAACAGCATCAAATTCTCCACCCCAATAAACTCCTTTTAGTATTTCTTTTCCTCCGGGTATTTCCTCCGGATACTGATGAAGGAAATGGATAGAGTCTAATTGTACAGGCCCACCATAATAAACAGGTAGTTGATATCCTGCTAATTCAGGTATCAATTCTTCCAGTGTAATTTCAAACTGCCTGTTTAATACGAATCCAAAGCTCCCGTCTTCTTTATGTTCGCATAAAAAAACGACCGACCTCAAGAAGTTAGGATCTTTAAGGAATGGGTCAGCAATTAATAATATCCCTGAAGAAGGCTCAATCATAATTCAATTTAGGATTTATATTCTTTTTTCGAAATTACTTTTGAAAATAAACCGGAAAGTTTATCATTCAGGATGCCGGAAAGGTATTTTTTCTAAAAACCAGTTAAATTATAGGCAAATACCTGCTTCTGTGCATTGTATGCAACCTTGCAATTGTATTTTTGTACGCTAAGCAAGGTTTTTTATATTACACAGTAATTTTACAAATGTGAAAAGAACTTTTACCATAATTACCATATTAATAAGTTTATCGCTTATTGGCATCATATTCAGCCAGATTTCCGGAATACGGAACATGATGTTATTGCAGGAAGAACAAATCCGCCAACGGGCCAGTAATGCTACAGATGGTGTAGCCAAAGAATTAGTGATGCATTTTGGAAGCAAAGCTGCAGGAGGTAATAAAATAGCATTACCCAACGACTTTTCTATAACGTTGTTTAAACCTAAAACATTTGGCCAGGAGTTTGGAGTTGATGAAATCAGGAAAAAACTGCAAAAAGCTTTTTTAGAGAATAATCTTAAAGATGTTCAATTTGAGTTTGGAATTGTATCATTCAGCGAAAATGGTGTAGAAAATTACCTGGAACAGCAATCCCAAAATTTTGTTGCATTTAGCGAGGATACGGTACATAACAGAACATTTTATGCCACATTAACACCACCCAGCGGGTCGGCTGGGGAAAATCTTTCCCGGGATGGGGCATTGATTGTTGTTATTCCAAACATCAGGAATTTTGTGTATAAAACATTGCGTTGGAGAATTGTTACTTCCGTATCCTTTACCATAATTATTTTACTTGCCTTTTTTCTTACCGTACGTACCATGCTACGGCAAAAGAAACTGGGTAAAATAAAAAATGATTTTATTAATAACATGACACATGAATTTAAAACACCGATTGCCACTATTTCACTGGCAGTAGATGCCATGCGGAATGAAAAAGTGATAAATGACAGGGAAAAGCTCGGCTATTTCAGCAGTATCATAAAAGAAGAAAATCAGCGGATGAACAGGCAGGTAGAAACAATACTCAGGGCTTCTCAATTAGAAAAGCAGGAAGTTGATCTTAATCTGAAGCCTGTGCATGTTCACGAAATAATAAGGGATGTGGTTGAAAATTTTGTTTTGCAATTGGATGAAAAAAATGGCAAGGTAGAATTGCAATTAAATGCTGTTAATGATTTAGTGAATGCAGATGAAGTACATTTTTCAAATTTGGTCAACAACCTGGTAGATAATGCTGTTAAATATGCCAAGGAAAATACACCACCTTCTATTAAACTGACAACGCTTTCAAACAGTAAACATTTTATAATGCGGATTGAAGATAATGGGATCGGCATGAATCGTGAAACAGTGAAAAAAATATTTGAAAGATTTTACCGGGCACATACCGGAAATGTACATAATGTAAAAGGTTTTGGTCTTGGATTAAGTTACGTCAAGACGATGGTAGAAGCTCATCATGGAGAAATAAAAGCGGAAAGTACATTGGGCAAAGGCACCACTTTTACACTTACCCTGCCATTAAAGAAGGCTTAATTCTCCGGACTCCACAATAAACTTCCATCTCCGTAACTCAGAAAGCGAAAATCATTTTGCAGGGCATAGTCATAAACTTTCCTCCAACCTGCCTGTCCGGCAGGCAGGTCTTTGCCAATTAAAGTAGCAACTAATAATAACAAAGTTGATTTTGGCTGATGAAAATTAGTGATAAGTCCTTTTACAACCTTGAATTGATAGCCGGGTGCAATCAAGATCTGCGTTTTGGTAACCAATCTATCTAATTTGTTTTTATCCATCCATTGTAATAATGATTCCAATGCTTCTCTTACAGGAATAGCATCTTCAGATTGTTCGTAGGGTTCCCATTGGGAAATGGACAACGGAACTCTGGTTCCGTTTATCAGGCCGGAACGGAGTTCCGGCTTCCGGCCAAGCCAATATAAACTTTCTAAAGTACGCAGAGAAGTAGTACCAACGGCAATAATTTTATTATCTAAATTCTTTAAAATAGTTTCAATCGTATTTCTTGAAACATCAATCCACTCAGCATGCATTTCATGCTCCAGCATCGTGTCGGCTTTCACTGGTTTAAATGTACCGGCACCAACATGAAGAGTTACAAAATCAGTCTGAATATTCTTTTCTTTTAACTGGTTGAAAATATTATCTGTAAAATGCAAACCGGCCGTTGGCGCAGCCACGGAGCCATCAAAATGAGCATATACAGTCTGGTATCTTTCTGCATCTGATTCCTCTACGGCTCTTTTAATATAGGGCGGGAGGGGGATAGCCCCGGCATAATGCAATACTTCAGCAAAACTCAGGTCAGTAGGTGACCATGACAACTCAATAATAAAAGAGTCATTTCTTTTTTCAATATAGCTGGCATTCAGAATTATTTCTTTATAGCCTTGTCGTATTTTCTTTTCTAATACTTGTCCGGTCTTCCATTTGGAAACACCACCGACAAGGCATTGCCATAATACTTTTTCTTTTTGCAGCATGGCGGTGGTAATATCTGAATATTGCTCATGTGGTTCTAAACAAAAAATTTCAATAACACCGCCGGTTGGTTTTTGAAAGAGTAATCTTGCTTCTATTACTTTGGTATTATTGAAAATGAGTAATGAGTTGTCTGGAATATAATGGCTAATGTTCTTGTAACTATCTTCTGCTATTTTGCTTTCTTTATAAATAAGCAATTTGGATGCATCTCTTTCCGCCAACGGGTATTTGGCTATTCTTTCTTCGGGAAGAGGGTAGGTGTAATCGTTGATGGATATACTTTTAGGATCTATCATGGTACAACTAACTGTTGTATTTGATGAATTGTAAAATTACTACCGTTTACTAACCGGAACAACTAATTTCAGTCCACTCCTTAACTCACTCACTGCACAAATTTTTACATCTACCAAATCATTTTGTCTACAGGATTCAGTTTCATTCTTCTTACATAATTGGTCGTTTATGTTTGCTTGCAGCAGAGAATAATACCAAATAGACTTTAAATTAATATCCTTGCCAGAGGTATTAATACCGATAGACAACAGGTATGACTGAAGGACATGTTTTTAATGTAGTATCGGTATAATAATCTTCTGGTTAGTTAAGGAACAGGACTTTCATCTCTGGTTTGATACCGAATTTTTTTAATAAAGGCCTTTCGGAATATCTGGTTGTTAACATGTGTTGATTTATTGCGAAGTAAGGTTGTTTTAAAGATTTGTACCTTATTTTATAGGATATGCACAGGTTATCCACCACAATTCACATTGTATACAGGAATTATGGCACTCCAAAATGCTCAAAACTCTCCAAACCCTTTTCCATAAAGGGTTTCAACCCAAAAAATAGTGGGGAAAAATTAAAATTTAAAAAATTAGGTCATATTGTGGGTAAAAGTGTTATTTTGTGTCATTATTAAAACATTGACCCAAATCACTGATAATGATAGGACTTCTCGGAGAATTCGAGGCTACTTTGGACGTCAAGGGGCGGTTCCTCCTCCCGGCAGGGCTAAAGAAGCAATTGCCGGAGGAAGAGACAAGTCGCTATGTTATCAACAGGGGGTTTGAAAAATGTTTAGCTCTTTATCCAATGAGTACTTGGGGACCACTCTCTGAGAAAATAGGCGGATTAAATGAATTTGACCCAAAACAAAGGGAGTTCAGACGGGCCTTTCTAAATGGTGCCACCTATGTGGAACCGGATACAGCAGGAAGGATACTGTTGCCACCAAACCTGAAGCTATATGCAGGACTTGAAAAGGATATAGTGCTGATGGCAACAGGCGATAAAATAGAAATCTGGGATAGTAATAAGTACAAACAGTTCTTTGATTTAATTTCTTCGGATGCATTAAGTGACCTTGGTAACAAAGTGCTTGGCGGAGGTAAATCTGATTAATCATCCATTGTGCAGGAACAGTATCACATACCGGTTCTGCTTGATGAAGTGATAGAGGGTTTGAACATTCAACCTGATGGAATTTATGTTGATTGCACATTTGGCGGTGGTGGACATTCCAAAGCCATTCTTGAAAAATTGAGTGCAAAAGCCCGCCCGGATCAGTCGATCGGACGGGGAAAGCTAGTGGCCTTTGACCAGGATGATGATGCCAGGAAAAACCTGCCTACCGGACAGACAGGTTTGCCGGATGACGAAAGAATAATTTTTATTCCTCAAAATTTTCGTCACCTGCAACGATTTCTTCGCCTGCACAACATTACAGCGGTGGATGGCATTATGGCCGACCTGGGCGTAAGCAGTCATCAGTTTGACAAAGCAGAAAGAGGTTTTTCCATTCGCTACAATGCCGATATGGATATGCGGATGGATCAACGCCAAACGTTGACTGCTTTTGAAGTGGTGAACACTTATTCTGAACAACAGTTACACAAATTGTTTGAACAGTATGGTGAAGTAACCAACTCCAAAACCTTAGCAAAAAAAATCGTTGACGTTCGTAAGGCGGCTTCGCTAAAAACGATTGATGGATTTAAAAATGCAGTCCGGGAAATAGTAAAAGGAAATCCCAACAAGTACTTCGCCCAGGTTTTCCAGGCTTTACGCATTGAAGTGAATGATGAATTAGGAGCATTGAAAGAATTGCTTGAGCAAATCCCGTCCTTATTAAAGCCAGGTGGCAGAGTGGCGATTATTACATTTCATTCTCTCGAAGACAGATTGGTTAAAAATTTTTTCCGCCGTGGTTCATTTGATGAACAAGCGGAAGAGAATCCGTTTATCAATACCGAAAAGGTAAGTGAGTTGAAAGTGATAACAAAGAAGCCAGTAGTGGCAACGGACAAAGAACAGATGCAAAACCCAAGATCAAGAAGTGCAAAACTAAGGGTAGCAGAAAAATTGCAGATGGTGTAACGGGATAAATAATATGAGATTAATAATGATAAATAGTAAGGAGTAAAGATTTTTGGAAAATTGATATCCTTTGAAATCAATACTCTGATCTAAGTCGGAGAGATGAAAACCCTGTTTGACCGATATTTTCAGGAAAGACAAGATAACGAGCTGATAACTTATTTTATGGAGGAACAAGAAAACCAAAAAGAACAGAATCCAAAACAAAATTTCGCTTCGGCGGGATGGAAGCGATGGCTGAATTATCAGTCTATTGTAAAACAGGTTCCTTTCTTTTTGTTCCTCACAGGACTGGCAGTAGTATACATCTATAACGGTCATTATGCGGATAACACGCAGCGAATGATCAACCGCACTGCTAAAGAAGTTAAAGAATTGAAGTACGAATATATAGCGGTCAAAAGTAAAGTGATGTTCCAGAGTAAACAAAGTGAATTGGTAAAAGTGGTGGAACCATTGGGATTGAAAGAACTAACGGAATCGCCGGTGGTATTGAAAGATTCAATAGAAAGTAATTGATAGACGGAGATTGCTTTGCCCCGCTTTGGGCGGTGCTCGCAAGAATACAACTAATAACAACTAAATCAAACTGCCGGACAAAATCTGGTGGTTAACAACGGACATTGGACGTTAAACGGGACATATTATGGAGGGTTTACCTCAGCTTTATCGGACTGGCACTGATAAGTGTACTTGTCCTTGGTAGGGCTATCTACATTCAACGGGTCCAGGGCGATAAATGGAGAAGCATGAGTGACAGTCTTCACCAGAAATTTGTTGCGCTGGATGCTGAACGGGGAACTATTTACAGCGAAAACGGAGAGATGCTCAGCACCTCACTTCCCACTTTTGATATTTACATCGATTTTATGGCTGATGGTTTACGGGAGAAGAATGGATTCCGCTTCAAAGAGAATGTGGATTCTCTCTCAATCTCTCTTGCCAATTTTTTTAAAGATCAATCTGCAGCGAAGTATAAAGAAGATTTACAAAAAGCTTTCAGTAAAAATAACCGATACTATCCTTTAAAAAAGAAATTAAGTTTTGAAGACTATAAAATTTTCCGTGCATTTCCATTGGTAAGATTGGGCAGAAATAAAAGCGGTGTAATAGTAGATGTAAACAGCAAACGGGAAACTCCTTTTGGATTGTTGGCCAACAGAACAATCGGCTTGTCAAGAGAATTTATTGATTCTAATAAAAATGCGAAGAAACAAAATGTGGGTCTTGAAAAAAGCTATGACACAGTACTTAGCGGCAGGGATGGATTGAAATTAGTCCGCTTTATTGCAGGAGGTACTGCAATACCGGTGGAAGGTTCGCAAACTGATCCGGTAAATGGCAAAGATATTTTCACTACGATTGATGTGAACATGCAGGATATTACGGAAACTGCTTTAATGCGGATGATGTTACAATGTGAAGGACCTTATGGAACAGCAATCGTAATGGAAACCAGTACAGGGAAAATAAAGGCTATGGCTAATCTTGGACGCAGACCGGATGGATCCTATTGGGAAGATGATAATTATGCATTAAGAGTAACCGAACCCGGATCAACCATTAAATTGGCAACTCTTTTATCTGTATTGGAAAAAGGTAGTAATAGGATTAATGATATGGTGGAAGTTGGTGGTGCGGGAAGACTAGAAGTGGCGCCAGGCAAAATTGTTGTTGATGCAGAAAGACATAAAGCTATTTCACTTTCTGTAAGGGATTGTTTTGCGCATAGTTCCAATGTAGGTATGAGTAAGCTTGCCTATAAAGCTTTTGGCAATAATCCTTCGGAGATCAAACAATATTTTCACAAGTTTCATCTGGATGAAAGATCTCCTATTGATCTGATGAATGTACCTAAACCAACAATGGCGCCGCTGTCAACTGAAAAAGGTGAAGCAGGGTTAGGGAATATGTTATGGATGAGTTTTGGATATGCTATACAGGTAAGTCCCCTGCATACACTTACGTTATATAATGCAGTGGCGAATAATGGAAAGATGATGAAGCCTTACCTCGTTAACAGCATACAGAGTGATGGGGTATTAATAAAAGAGTTTCAGCCCACCGTAATGGATAAAAGTTTTTGTAAGCCTTCAGTTATTAAAGATGCACAAGAATCAATGCGGGCAGTAGTTACAGAAGGAACAGCAAGAAAAGCTTTAGAAGGATTATCCTTTTCTGTTGCAGGTAAAACAGGAACGGCTCATGTGTCAGATGGTAAAATTAAATATGATCATGGTGTGTACCAGGCATCTTTTGTTGGATATTTTCCTGCTGATAAACCACAATACACTTGTATAGTTCTTATTCGTACTAAACCGCATGCTGCATCACACTATGGTGGCACGGTGGCAGCACCAGTTTTTAAAGAAATTGCGACCAAGTTGTATTCGATGTATGTTGAGAAAAAGAATCCATCATTATATGTAACATTAAAGGATAGCACAGGATTTTTCTATGCTGGTTATACGGCTGATATTAAAAAAGTTTATAAAAAAATGAATATGGCTTACATCGATTCAGTTGCACAAAACAACTGGGCAACTGTGTATGCAAATAATTACCGGCCTGTTGTGAAAGCAAATCCTTTTCGGCAGCATTTGATGCCAGATGTAAAGGGAATGGGGTTGAAAGATGCAATATTTCTCCTGGAGAATATGGGATTGAAAGTAGCAATAAAAGGTAAAGGGAAGATAAGTAAACAATCAGTAGAGCCCGGAACATCACTATCAAAAGGAATAACAGTAATACTGGAGTTGAGTTAAAGCCTCCTGCCGGCATAGGCAGGGAAATAATGTGCAGTTAAGCGATATATTATATAAGGTAAAAATCAGTTCGGTTGAAGGTTATACAGGTGTTGAAGTAGATGATATACAAATTGATTCGAGAAAGATTAATCCGGGTGCAGCATTTATAGCAGTAAAAGGTGGGAGTACAGACGGTCATCAGTTCATTGAAAAGGCAGTAGCAAATGGTGCAGTTGCAATCGTGTATCAAGATTTGCCTGTAGAGAAAAAAGATGGAGTTGTGTATGTGCAGGTAGAGAATAGTGCCGCTGCTGTGGGTTATATGGCAAATAATTTTTTTGGAAGGCCATCAACGAAAATAAAACTGGTGGGAGTTACTGGAACAAATGGCAAGACGACGATTGCAACTTTATTATACAAGCTCTTTACAAGGTTGGGATATAAATGTGGATTGTTAAGCACTGTAGAAAATCAGGTTGGAGAAAAAGTAGTACCGGCAACTCTTACTACTCCGGATGCAGTAAGCCTTAACCGGTTGTTATGCCAGATGGTGGAAGCAGAATGTACCCATGTTTTTATGGAAACAAGTTCACATGCAATTCATCAGCACCGGATTACAGGATTGCAGTATGCGGGAGGGGTTTTCAGTAATATTTCACATGATCACCTGGATTACCATCAAACTTTTGATGAATATATCAGGGTGAAGAAAAGCTTCTTTGATTCGTTGCCTTCATCTGTTTTTGCCATCAGCAATGCAGATGATAAAAGAGGAGCCGTGATGCTGCAGAATACTCTTGCAAAAAAGTATTACTACAGCTTGAAAACGATAGCGGAATTCAAAGGAAGAATTTTGGATAACAGCCTGAGTGGTTTAGTGATGACGGTGAACGATATAGAAGTGCATTTCAGGATGATCGGGGAATTTAATGCATACAACCTGCTGGCAGTTTATGGAACAGCAGTTTGTTTAGGTGAAGAAAAACAAGAAGTATTAACGGCGTTGAGTGTGTTAACCGGGGCGGAAGGAAGATTTGATTATATGGTTTCGCCAAAAGAAAAGGTAATAGCGATTGTAGATTATGCTCATACACCGGATGCTCTTTTAAATGTTTTGGCAACGATTAAGAAATTGAAAAAAGGTTTCGAACAGGTAATTACAGTAGTTGGTTGCGGTGGAAACAGGGACAAAACAAAAAGACCTGTCATGGCAGAAGCAGCATGCGAATATAGTGATAAAGCCATTTTTACCAGTGATAACCCGAGAAATGAAGAACCAGCACAGATAATAAAAGAGATGGAAGAAGGATTAAGTGCTGCAGCAAAAAGAAAGTATATCTCCATAGTAGACAGGAGAGAAGCAATAAAGACAGCAATCAGCCTGGCAAAACCAGAAGATATTATTCTGATTGCAGGAAAAGGACATGAGAAATACCAGGAAATAAAAGGAGTGAGAAATCATTTTGATGATAAGGAAGTAGTGAAAGAGATGTTTGAGATGCTGGATAAGTGAAGATGAAGGAGAGTATAATTAAGGTGAAATTAAACCGACACTATTAACAAGAAACCTGTAACAAGTAATGCTATATCACTTATTTGAATGGTTAAAAAGTGAAGGAATAAATTTTCCGGGAAGCAGACTCTTTGGCTTTATTACTTTCCGGGTGTTGGTAGCAGTTGTATTGTCTTTGTTTATCACAACTTTCTATGGAAAGAAATTAATTAAGTTCTTACAAAAAAAGCAGATAAGTGAAGGTATCCGGGAAGAAGGATTAGCGGGGGAAGAAAGTAAAAAAGGTACACCGACAATGGGCGGAATCATCATCATTCTGGCCATTATTATACCAACATTATTGTTGGCAGATCTTACAAAAGTATATGTACAGTTGATGCTGATCTGTACAGTTTGGATGGGTATCATTGGTTTTATAGATGATTTTTTAAAATTAAGGAGTAAAAAAAATGCAATTAAGAAGGGTGAACAATATATAAAAGGCGGAAGCGATGGATTGGCAGGGTGGTTTAAAATTTTAGGACAGGTAGGATTAGGAATTACAGTTGGAGCTACTTTGTATTTCAATAGTGAGGTGAAGATCTGGAGAGAATATGTTGGGACTATACCATCAACTACCAAAGTACCGCCAATAAAAAAAGAGTTTAATGGTAAGACAAAATACTTTGTTGAAGCAAACACAGCAACAGTAACAACTATTCCTTTTGTAAAAAACCATGAGTTTAATTATTCAAAATTGTTGCCGGCTTCATGGAGAGATTATACCTGGGTTCTTTACATATTGGTAGTGATTTTTATTATCACGGCAGTTTCGAATGGTTCGAATCTGACAGATGGATTGGATGGTTTAGCAACGGGTACGTCGGCAATAATTGGAGTGTTACTCGGCATTTTGGCTTATGCTAGTGGTAACCTGGTATTTGCAGATTATTTAAATATCATGTATATACCCGGATTGGATGAGTTGTCCATATTTATTGCTGCGATGATTGGTGCCTGTATCGGATTCTTGTGGTATAACTCTTATCCGGCTCAGATTTTTATGGGAGATACGGGGAGTTTGACTTTAGGCGGAATCATTGCATCGCTGGCAATTATCGTTCATAAAGAGTTGTTGTTACCGATTTTTTGTGGTGTGTTTTTCGTGGAGACGTTGAGTGTGATGATACAGGTTGGTTATTTCAAGTATACAAGAAGAAGATTTGGTGTCGGGAAGAGGGCCTTTTTAAAAGCACCACTCCATCATCATTACCAGGTAAAAGGATATCATGAAGTAAAAATTGTAAATCGTTTTTGGATCGTGACCGTGTTATTGGTGGTATTAAGTATAGCGACATTGAAGATGAGATAAGACTAATTGCTTTGGAGAAATAAATTGTTGAAAAACCAACTCGCCTCAGGCGAGACCAAAAACCCTTAGAAGACTATCGTTCTGATTAAATCGAATTGAGGTGCAGTTGTATTTGAAAGTCCAATACTTATGAAGAGCCGTGTTCCGTACACGGATTATTGATCATGGGAAAAAGGTTTGTCATATTGGGTGGAGGTGAAAGTGGTGTGGGCGCCGCACTGCTGGCGAAGCAACAGGGATATGAAGTATTTCTTTCTGATGGAAGTTCTTTGACAAATGAGTATCGTAACGACTTGATGAAGGCCGGAATTGACTTTGAAGAAGGACAGCATTCGGAATCAAAAATTCTCAATGCTGATGAGGTAATGAAAAGCCCCGGTATTCCTGAAAAAGTGGAGTTGGTAAAAAAAATAAGAGCAAAAGGAATTGACATCATCAGTGAAGTTGAATTGGCTTACCGGTTTAAAGGAAACAGTAAAATAATCGCTATTACCGGGAGCAATGGAAAGACAACTACCACAGCATTGATCTATCACATTTGTGAAACAGCTGGTCTTGATTGTGCATTGGTCGGGAATATTGGAGATTCATTCGCTAAAAGGGTTGCTGAAGATCCCAAACCATTGTATGTAGCAGAGATTAGCAGTTTTCAGCTCGATGATATAAAAACATTCAGACCGGATATCGCTATACTGACAAACATCACCGAAGATCACCTGGACCGTTACGAATACAAATTTGAAAATTATATAAAAAGTAAGTTTCGCATTACGATGAACCAGCACCCTGGTGACTATTTCATCTACTGCGCCGATGATGAAGTAACTATGAAATATCTGAATCAATTCAATATTCAATCTAACCAACTGCCAATAAGTATGAAAAGAGAACTACCAAACGGAGCTTTTATTAAAGATGGGGATATGTACATCAGAACAGGACAGGACTTTACCAACATGAGTGTATTTGATTTTGCTTTGAAAGGAAAGCATAATCAGTATAATACGATGGCGGCCTGCGTAGCAACCACAACAATGGATATCCGAAAAGATAAGATCCGGGAAGCTGTACAGAATTTTCAAAACCTGGAACACAGGATGGAGCATGTGGCAACCATACGTGGTGTAGAATTTATTAATGATAGCAAGGCTACAAATGTTAACTCTACCTGGTTTGCCCTGGAATGTATGACAAAGCCAACTATTTTAATATTGGGAGGGGTTGATAAGGGCAATGATTATTCATTGATAGAAGAACTGGTAAAAGAGAAAGTGAAAGCAATTATTTGCCTGGGAACAGACAATAGAAAAATTCATGAGGCATTTGGAAATAGCATGAGTACAATTGTAAATACATCAACAGCAGCAGAAGCAGTGCATGCGGCGTTTCATTTTGCAGGTAAGGGAGATGTGGTTTTATTAAGTCCTGCTTGTGCCAGTTTTGATTTATTTAAAAATTATGAAGACCGTGGCAACCAGTTTAAACAAATAGTGAAAGACTTATAATTAATGGAAGCAACACAGGAAATAAGATTAAATGAGCTGAAGAACACTTTCAATACCCGGAACCTTTTGAGTAAAACAAAAGGGGATAAGGTGATCTGGGCATTGGTGGTTTTGCTGACCTTGGTTTCACTGTTGGCTGTATATAGCGCTACCGGTTCCTTGGCTTATAAAAATTATAAAGGTAACACAGAGGTATATCTGTTCAAACAAGTGGCTTTCATATTGGCTGGTATCATGGTAATATACTTTGCGCATCTTTTTAACTATACAGTTTATTCAAAAATTGCAAAAATTGCATTCATCATTTCATTGCCATTATTGATTTATACTTTATTTTTTGGCGTAAGTGTGAACGAAGGTAGTCGTTGGATACGTTTGCCACTGATCAATATGACAATGCAATCCTCAGACTTTGCAAGGCTGGCTCTTTTTATGTATCTCGGAAGATTAATCAGTAAAAAACAAGATGTAATAAAAGACTTTAAAAAAGGATTTTTACCAATAATAACTCCTGTAGCAATAACCTGTGCTTTAATAGCCCCTGCTAATCTTTCTACTGCTTTATTGCTTGGTGCAAGCTGTTTGTTGATCATGTTTATAGGCCGTATTAACACCAGGCATATTTTAATGACAATAGGTATTGCATTGATCCCAATTTTATTTTTGGTTTCAGCAGCCGTCATTCGTCATGGTAAAACAAAAAATGAAACTGCTGTTGTTGTAACAACAAAAACATCTTCTTCAATTTTTGGCCGTGTAGATACCTGGGTAGGCCGTATGGAAAGTTTTATATATGGCAGTAAGGATGATGTCAATAATGATGCATACCAGGTAAACCAGGCTAAAATTGCCATTGCGAAAGGCGGTGTGTTTGGCGTAGGGCCTGGTAATAGCACAACAAGAGATTATTTACCACAAGCATACAATGATTTTATCTATGCGATAATTATTGAAGAATACGGATTAATGGGTGGAGCATTTATCATGTTTATCTATCTGGTTTTTTTATACAGGTGTATCAGAATTTATAAACGATGCCCTTATGCCTTTGGTGCATTCCTGGCATTGGGATTAAGTTTTACTCTGGCTATCCAGGCAGTTGCCAATATGGCTGTTACAGTAAACTTATTTCCTGTAACAGGAGTTACACTGCCTCTGGTAAGTATGGGAGGTACAAGTTTCATATTTACTTGTTTGGCAATAGGTATTATATTAAGTGTTTCGAGAAATGTGGAACAATTAGAAGGGAAAGCGGCAATAGAAGAAGTAAAATAACTGGCATGGGCAAAAGAGTGATAATAGCAGGCGGGGGAACAGGAGGACATATTTTCCCGGCTATTGCCATTGCAAATGCGTTGAAAAAAATTGACAACACGATAGAAATTTTATTTATAGGGGCAAAGGGAAAAATGGAGATGGATAAAGTACCCCAGGCCGGATATAACATTGAAGGATTAGATATTGCCGGGTTAAACAGAAGTTCTTTGATAAAAAATATTGGATTGCCTTATAAGTTATTTAAAAGTTTTTTACAGGTGCGAACCATCTTCAAAAAATTTAAACCAGATGCGGCGATTGGAGTAGGGGGATACTCAAGTTTCCCGGTGCTGCGATTTGCCCAGGCCAGGGGAATAAAGACTTTTATCCATGAGTCTAATTCATTTGCCGGACGTTCAAATATTTTGTTGGGAAGAAAAGCAACAAAAATATTTACGGGAACAAATGACATGAAAAAATTTTTCCCAACTGAAAAAACAGTGGTAACTGGTAACCCGGTGAGATCTGCTATTGCTGAAGCAGTAGTAACAAGAAAAGAAGCATTACATTTCTTTTCGCTTGATGATACAAAGAAAACAGTGCTTATTGTTGGTGGCAGTCTGGGGGCTAAATCTATTAATGAAGCAATCGATAAAGGACTTGATGATTTAATAAATGCCGGCTTGCAGATTATCTGGCAAACAGGTATTCCGTATGCTGAAAAAGCAAAAGCAAGAGCAAATGGAAAATCAGCAGTTTGGGCCAGCGAATTTATCATCCAGATGGAATATGCATACGCTGCTGCGGATATAGTGGTTGCCCGTTCCGGAGCCATGACTGTTGCAGAATTATGTGTAGCAAAAAAGCCCGTTTTGTTTGTGCCCTACCCATTTGCAGCCGAAAACCATCAGACTGTAAACGCAGAAAAACTGGTTCATATAAATGCAGCACTGATTGTGAAGGATCATGAAGTAATTCAAAAACTGGTATTTATGACTATTGAATTATCAATGGACAACAGCAAACAGGAAGAATTAAAAAAAAATATTGCAGTATTGGCAACGAAAGATGCTGATTTGAAAATAGCTGCCGAAGTTTTGAAGAGTATAAGTTAGAAGCATGATATGGTTTCCCTCTCTGAAGGAGAGTGACGGAAGGGTGAGGCTAAATGCAGATAGAAAAATTGCTGAAGAAATTTTGAAAATAGTTTAATTTATAATGAAAGATTATCCTCATACTGACCTTTTAAATGCTTCCTTCCGGGGAATTGAAAAGATTGGCGAAGTGTATTTTATCGGAATCGGTGGTATAGGGATGAGTGCCCTTGCAAGATTTTTTCAGGAACGAGGAGTAAAAGTAAGTGGATACGATAGGGTGCCAACCGTACTGACAAAAGAATTAGAAAATGGTGGAATTGATATTCATTATGAAGAACAGGTTGAATTGATTCCAAAAAAAGCAGAGCTCGTTGTATATACCCAGGCTATACCATCAGACCACAAGGAACTGGTTTTTTATAGGGAGAACGGATATAAGGTGGTGAAAAGAAGTGATGTATTGCAAATGATCAGTGAAAGTTCTTTTAATATATGTATTGCAGGAACACATGGCAAAACAACTATCACAACAATGGTAGCACATTTACTTCGTGACAGCGGTTTTGGTTGTAATGCTTTTCTCGGTGGTATTGCTGTTAATTATGGAACTAATTTCTGGAGCAGTAAAAAAAATGTTTGCGTAATAGAAGCAGATGAATACGATAGAAGCTTTTTGAAATTAAGTCCCGATCTGGCCATTATTACGGCAATGGATGCTGACCACCTGGATATTTATGGAACAGCAGAAGTTATGGAGCAGGCTTTTATTGAATTCAGTAAAAGAGTAAAAGAGGGTGGGTTGGTCATTGGCAAATTTGGATTAGCAAAAACAAGAGAATTAAAAAGCCGGAATTTTCTTTCTTACAGCTTGCAAAATGAAAGTGCTGATATATATGCCGTCAATATCCGGATGATGAATGGTAGCTATGAATTTGATGTGACAGTAAAAGATAATGTTCTGGAGAATGTGAAATTGAATATGGGGGGAATGCACAACGTGGAAAATGCAGTTGCTGCCATAGCGGTAGCCAGTGCTTTGGGAATAGAAAATGATAAAATCAGAACAGCTGTTGAAAACTTCCTTGGTGTGAAAAGAAGATTTGAATACCTCATCAGGAATGATCGAATAGTATTCATTGATGATTATGCACATCACCCGGAAGAATTAAGAGCATTAATAAGCGGTGCTAAAACTTTGTTCAGACAAAAAAAATGTACAGTGCTGTTTCAGCCGCATCTGTATAGCAGAACAAAGGATTTGGCAACCGGATTTGCAGAGGCGTTGGATTTAGCAGATGATGTGATTTTGTTGCCGGTTTATCCTGCAAGAGAATTGCCGATAGAAGGTGTAAGAAGTGAGTTGATTTTGGAGAAAATGAAGATAGATGCTAAACAGATATTGGTAATGGAGGAGGTGATCAGTTGGGTAAAAAATGATTATATAAAGAAGTTGAACAAAGAGTTTGGCGGGATTTTGATAATAGCAGGAGCAGGAGATATTGATATGCTGGCAGAACCTATAAAGAATGAATTAAAAAATATATAAAGAGTGAGAGCAAAATCAACCATTAGAAAAGTACTGTTTGTCACACTGTGGTTATGTATCGGTGGGGGTATGGTTACCCTGCTGCTGGCTGCTATCACCAAAAAGAATAAAGGTGAGTGTAAAGATTATATAATCAGTATAAAAGGTGCTAATGACCATTTTTTTATTGATAAGAATGATATCGTGAAATTTTTGGTGAAAGAAACAAACGGAAATATAAAAGGTGAGCCGGTGGCTTCTTTCAAATTGCATGAACTGGAGCAAATGCTGGAACGGAACACCTGGATTGAAGATGCAGAACTATACTTTGATAATCAGGATGTGTTGCATGTATCAGTAACAGAAAAAGAACCAATAGCAAGGCTCTTTACTACGAATGGTAATTCCTATTATATCGATAGACAGGGTAATAAAATGCCGTTATCAGACAAAATAAGTGCCCGGGTGCCGGTATTCACCGGATATCCTGAATTGAAAATATTAAACCGGTATGACAGCATATTACTGAATGAAGTAAAAGCGATTGCGAATTTTATTATTAAAGACTCTTTCTGGATGTCACAGGTATCGCAGATAGAAATTACACCCAGGAGAAATTTTGAAATGATTCCGGTAATAGGCAATCACCTGGTAATACTCGGTAGTGGAGAGAGCATTGATAAAAAATTTCACCGTCTGATGATTTTTTATCAACAGGTATTAAGTAAAACCGGTTTTGATAAATACAAAATAATTAATGTGCAATTTAATGGACAGGTGGTCACCTCGAAATATGATGGAATTGAAAAAATCGATTCAGTTCAATTGAAAAAAAACGTAGACAAATTATTGCGAAAATCGATCGAGGGAAAAAAAGATACGGCTATCAGAGTGTTACCACCTATCGTAAAATTAGAAGCAGATTCAGTTTCAACAAATGAACCCTTATTGAAAGATAAAATATTGTTAAGTCCTGAGCAACCCAATCCCAACCCTTTGAAATCTACTTCTGCATCCCAAAAAGTTAAAACGGAAAAACTAAAACCAGAAAAGGAAACTAAAACAAAACCTGTAGAAAAAAAGAATGTGCCAAAAGCAGTAATGCCGAAGAAGCCAAAGGAAGACGAAAACGGAGGATACAATTAATAATAAATGATTCGATAAAAACAACAACAACTAAAAAACAACAACTATGAGCAACGAACAACCAATTATTATCGGCCTGGACATTGGTACAACCAAGATTGCCGTAATTGCCGGACGCAAAAATGAGTTTGGCAAATTGGAAATTCTCGGATTTGGGAAAGCCAACTCTAATGGTGTAAAACACGGACAGGTGTTGAACATTGATGAAACCATCAAAGCAATCAAAAGTGCATTGGACAATTGCCTTGCTTCCAACCCGAATTTAGATATCAACGAGGTTTATGTCGGCATTGCCGGTCACCACATTAAAAGTTTGCAGACCCGTGGCGACATTGTTCGACAGAAAACGGAAGAAGAAATTACCCAAAAAGAAATTGATCAGTTGATAGACGATCAATACAAAACCTATATTCCGGCGGGGGATCAGATCATTGATGTAATTCCGCAGGAATTCACGGTAGATAATTTCCAAAATATTCCAAACCCTATCGGTTATGGTGGAGTAAAGATCGGAGCAAACTTCCATATCATCACCGGTGATAAAAATGCGATAAAGAATATTAATCGCAGTGTAGAAAAAGCTGGTCTGTTTACAAAAGACTTAGTACTGCAACCCCTGGCATCCTCTTCTGCTGTTATGGGGCAAGAAGACCTCGAAGCTGGTGTGGCTATTGTAGACATTGGTGGTGGCACTACAGACTTGGCCGTTTTCTATGAAGGCATTTTAAAACATACAGCAGTTATTCCGTTTGCCGGAGAAAATATTACCAATGATATTAAAACGGGACTTGGAGTTTTGAAATCACAGGCTGAACAAATGAAAGTTCAGTTTGGAAGTGCTTTGGCAGACGAGGCAAAATCAAACGCATACATCACTATTCCTGGTTTGAGGGGTATGCCGGCAAAAGAGATCAGTGTAAAAAACCTGGCCAACATCATTCAGGCAAGAATGAGTGAGATCATGGATTTTGTTTCGTATCATTTAAAACAGGTAGGCCTGGAAAATCGCATGTTGAATGGCGGAATCATTCTCACCGGGGGTGGTTCTCAATTAAAACACCTTATCCAACTCACTGAATATGTAACTGGGTTACCTGCAAGAATTGGTTTTCCCAACGAACATCTTGCCGGTGGTCATATTGAAGAATTAGCTAAACCAACCTACTCTACCTGTATCGGCCTTATCCTGAAAGGTTATGATGATTATGAACACAATCGTAAGCAATTTGAAAAGGAATACCGGAAAGTGGAAGTGCCGGAAGGTTTAAAAAACAATGTGCAGGAAGAAGTGGTGGTTGAGACAGAAGAAGAAGTAGCAGAAAGAGAAGTGAAAAAAAGAAAAAATCTGACCGGATTCTGGGGCAAATTCAAAGATGGCATTATTGATTTATTCAAAGAAGAAGAAGATAAAAAACTGTAATTCATAACAATCTGGACTTTAAATTAGAATCATACAAAATCAATAAATGTTTGTTCCTGTTATCTTTTGATTTTTTAAAAAAACTAACCAATTAAATAAACACTTATGATACATTTTGATTTGCCTAAAGAAAAATCATCCATTCTGAAAGTGATAGGAGTAGGTGGCGGCGGCGGTAATGCGGTTAACCACATGTACAGCCAACAGATAGATGGCGTCAACTTTGTGATATGTAATACGGATGCACAAGCATTAGCCAATAGTAGTATTCCCAACCGGATTCAACTTGGGCCACACCTTACACAAGGACTTGGTGCAGGTGCCAATCCTGATATTGGTCGTCAGGCAACAGAAGAATCTTTAGAAGAAATTAAACGCATTTTGGAAGTAAACACCAAGATGGCCTTTATCACTGCAGGCATGGGTGGTGGCACTGGCACAGGTGGTGCACCTATCATTGCTAAAATTTGTAAAGACCTTAATATACTTACTGTTGGAATTGTTACGACACCCTTTGCTTACGAAGGGAAAAAACGTCAGCAGCAGGCAGAAGAAGGAATAAAAATATTAAAAGGGTATGTAGATACATTGCTGGTCATCAGCAATGATAAACTGCGTCACCAGTTTGGTAATTTAAAAATGAGGGAAGCATTTGAAAAAGCAGATAATGTATTGGCAACTGCTGCTAAATGTATCACAGATGTGATCAGCAGTACCGGGCAGATCAATGTTGACTTTGCAGATGTATGTACAGTAATGCGAAATGGAGGTGTGGCTATTTTAGGTAATGCAGAGGCATCCGGTGAGAACAGGGCACAAAAAGCTATTGAAGAAGCGATGAATTCTCCATTGCTCAACGATAATGATATTAACGGAGCAAAATGGATTCTGATAAATATTAATTCTTCTGCGGGGGAACATGAATTCACGATGGATGAAGTGGAAGTTATTCAGACCTACCTGATCAACCAGGCTGGGGAAACGAATGTGATCCTTGGTATAGGTTATGATGAATCACTTGAAGACCGGATTGGCATTACGCTGATAGCTACTGGGTTTGAACACAAAGATCCATTTGCGAAAACAGTTGCAAAGAAAGAAGAACCAAAAGTGGAGGAGAAGATTGTAATGGTATTAGGGCAGGTTGAGGAACCCAAACACGTCAATTCAAAAATTCAATTGTCCGATGCTGTCCTTGATAGGGAAATAGATATCATGAAAGAAGCATTGCAGCCTGCAACAGTCCAAACTATCAATGAGGATATGAAAGAGAATATGGATTACCTGATACCAACATTAGTAGAAGAAATTCCTGAAAGGCAAGCACCGGTCATTGACATGTCGGATATAAAAGAAGAACCCGCCATCATTCATTTTGAATTGGAACTTCCGAAAAATGAAGCAGATGAGGAAGCAACAGAAAAAGTACTTAGTAATACTACGAATGAAAAAGCTGGTGAAATTACTGTGCGTAAAATGTCAACTGTAGTGAAATTCGATAGTATAAATTCGACGCAGCAATTAACAATAAAGGAAACTGATGCTGCGCTGTTAGGCAGCATGAAAGATAGTACTAGTACAAGCCCGGTGTCTGCAGCATCGGGTGGTTATCTGGCCAGACCGTCCAATATCTACGCAGAATCTAAACCAGAGGTCGATACCTCAAATACTTCTGCTGAAGAACCGATCCCTGCTATTGCCAGCAACGAACAGGATGAACTTCTGGACTTGCAAATGCAATTGGTAGAAAAGGATAACATTCCTGCGGCGGATATGCCGATTGCCGAACAAACGCAACCACATTTGTTTCCTGAGGTTGAGGATTCGCCGATGGCGGACGAAACCGAAGAGCAAAGACGTAGGGCGGCGGAGAGATTGCACAAGTTGCGAAACTTGTCATTCAATGTTAACGCTGCTGACCCCAATAATGAGTTTGAAACCGTGCCGGCCTATATCCGCCGCAATATGGAATTGTATAATAATTCTTCTATTGAAAATGTCAGCAAATCCCAGGTAGAAAAATTTTATAGCAGCATTGAAGTCAAGAAAGACGATAAAAATCAATCACACCTCACTACGATCAATACTTTTTTAGAAGGTAATAAACCAGATTAAATTTTTGGCAAGCTCAGTGTGGCAAAACTGTCATGCTTAGCTTGTCAACGTATAGATAAAAGGAATTTAAAATCAGTTCGTTCCAATGAAGCCTTAGCATAATGCTAGTTTTTTTAGTTGTTCCCCCGATATTCTTATCGGGGGTTTTTTATACCAAATCGACTTTAAATTAATATCCTTGCCAGTGGTATTAATACCGATAGACAACAGGTATTACTGAAGGACATGCTTTTAATGTCGTATCGGTATTATTTTCCGTCACCGGTTGAAAACTCTGACGGCGGATTTGTCAATAAAAAAGCCGTACACAATGCACGGCTTTAATAAATTATATTGATTAGACATTAGGAATACATTTTTGTACATGGATGAACACTGATTATTTTAGAAAATAAAAATCCTGAATTCCTGCGTAGCAGAAAATCCGTGTTTATCCGTTTAGTCCGTGTCATCCGTGTGCAAATTCATTAGCAATTGAGTCTAATCTCAATGATCTGATTTTAATTTCTAATTGGTATTAAATCAATAAAAAAATTATTCAGCAGCAAAAACTATTTTATGGTCACCCCATAATAAAGTTACAATACCACTTTTCTCAATACTGAAACTCAGTTTCTCTGCAAAGGCTTCAGCCTTTTGGGCTTTTACGGTTACACGCAGTGCATCATCTGCTTCTTTGTAACCAAAAGCACCCCATTGCTTCCAGGTTTTATTGAAGATAATAGTCCATTCTTCCTCTCCCGAAATAGTAAACAATGCATATTTACCGGCGGGTAATTCTTTTCCATTGATAGTAACGGCTTTACTGGTTTCAAAAACAGTAGCTTCATTAGCACCAGTACGCCACACTTTACCAATCTTTGGTTCAAGGTCTTTACCAATTGTTCTTCCGTTTACGGAAGTCTGACTATAATCAATACTGATCACCGCACCTGAACTAGTCTCCTGGGTTACGATAACCGGGGGGCTGGGCCGGCTGCTTTTATCCTGCTGGGCTGACAGGGAGTTACCCGCAAATAAACCTGCCATACAAACTGTAAATAGTAAGATTTTTTTCATGGTTGACAATTTTTTAATGAAATGTATTGCAATCTATACATTTTATAATAATTCAGTGTTACCGCTGATCTATTTTTTCGGGGCGACCGTAATAATTATTATTTCGAAAGAAAAATCCTCAACTTTAAAATATTATTCCCCCTCATTCGTCTCCTTCTATATACATGGATGATGCAATGACCATAATACCGCTAATGGCTTCTGAACGAAACAATACGATCACCAACACCATCAAAGCGTTCAGTAAACGGCTCTTTGGGTTTATTAAACAGCGGGTGGCCAGTACAGAAGATGCGGAAGACATTCTGCAGGATGTCTTTTATCAGTTTGCCGGCAATACAGAACCGATAGAGCAGGCAAGTGCCTGGTTGTATAAAGTGGCCCGTAATAAGATTACCGATAGCTACCGGAAACAAAAATTACCACTGGCAGATGATCTTTTATCGGGAGGTGATCAAGACGGAGAAGGTTTTGACTGGCGGGAGATATTATTTACGGATGATACTACACCAGAAACAGAATATCTGCGATCACTTTTTTGGGAGGAACTGGATGCGGCACTCTATGAATTGCCTGCTGAACAACGGGAAGTATTTATACAAAATGAGATAGAGGGTTTTGCATTTAAAGACATAGCTGCCAAAAACGGAGAAACTGTGGCCACACTCATCAGCCGGAAGCGGTATGCGGTATTACATTTAAGAAAACGGTTGAATGTATTAAAGGATGAATTATTAAATTAGTAAACATTGCTGCGGAAACACCATAAAATGAATGTAGAAATTCAGTGTGATTGCGGCAGATAAAAACAAATAGTATGAAAAAATTATGGATTAAGAAAGGCATTATGTTCCTGTTCATTTTTATTGCTGCTGTGCTTGTATTCGGGCTGGTGGTAATGGGATTATGGAATGCAATATTGCCAGCAGTGCTTGGAGTTAAAGCAATAACTTTCTTTCAGGCTTTAGGTATTTTGGTACTGAGTAAAATTTTATTTGGCGGCTTTGGTGGCGGCCGGCGCTGGAGAGGTGGCCCGGCATGGAAAGAAAAAATGAAGCAAAGGTGGGATAATATGACGCCGGAGGAAAGAGAGAAATTTAAAGACGGATGGAAAAACCGTTGTGGTGATATGGGAGACAGGTTTGATAAAACAGATTCACCTACGGTCACAGCGGAATAATAACTGTAATAGTCAGATTGTTTGAAGCAATCTGGCTATTTTTTTATAACTGGATTGTTTATCAATGAGCTTCTGGCCGACGATACCCATATTTTTACCCATAAATACCGATAAAACAGGCTATCGCCACGGTTTAAAACTTTAATTGCGCAGAGCATTAAGTTTAGAAGTTAAGAGCCGGTTGGAAGGAATTTGCCCCACTCAAAAAAAGACTTAACTTTAAATCATGAAAGAATTTTCATCCTATATCTCCATTGACCAGGAAGTACGGTTTGGTAAACCTTGCATCAAAGGAACAAGGATTACTGTAGCCGATATTTTACAATGGTTGGCATCAGGCATGTCGCATACCCAGATACTGGAAGACTATCCTTTGCTAAAAGAGGAACATATTCTGGCTGCTTTAGCCTTTGCTGCTAACCGGGAATCTATTATAAAGATTATAGCGGCTTAATTATGAAACTGCTGCTTGATGCCAATATTTCGTGGCGATTAACAGCTAAATTACAAATCCACTTTAACGATTGTTTTCATGTTGACCATATCGGGTTAACTGTTCCGGCAAAAGATACCGAGATATGGAATTATGCTTTAGCTAGTGATCTTATTATTGTTAGTAACGACGATGATTTTCTGAATCTTGCCAGCAGCAAAGGGTTTCCACCCAAAGTAGTTTTATTGCGAACCGGTAATCAGGGTAGCAGTTATATTGAGCAATTACTTATAAAACATAAAACTGATATTGATGCTTTGTATCAGTCAGCAGACTATGGGTTCCTGGAAATATTTTAAGCAGTTACCAGTTTAGTTCCCGGGTACACTACACTCCGCATACAACTTACCCCGCCAATGCGGGAATGGCCGGGCTGTGAGACAACTTGTCCCGCCATTTGCGGGATCGGTTACGAAGCGTTAAGTTTCGAAGACTCGTATGGGAAAGAAAATTGGCGAAATACCATCTCGTTGAAACCAACGAAATGGTATTTTATTGCCGTGATGCGTGTCTTCAAGCATCACTTTCCTTCATTAATACAGCTTATTTTATTTTTAAGTTCCGATGCGTGGAGACACACATCGGGGCGTACTTATTAATTACATGCACGAACCAAAGCGGAGGTAATAATAAACTGTACCTGGCGAAGTGTCGGATGGCTTTGTGTTTTGGGGCTGTGGCATCCCGATTTCTATCGGGACAGGCTTCGCCGTGCTACGGAGCAGTAATATAGCAAAACGCCACTCCACACACAAGGCCGGGCTGTGAGATAACTTGTCCCGATTATTTCGGGATCGGCTACGAAACTATAAAGATGTAAGACTCGGCAGGGAAGGAAGAAACACAAACCATGGCGTAAAGGAAAAAAAATTACTTCACTTTTAATTTCCGGGGATGCTGCCAGATGTTCCAAAAAACCAGCAAATCAATTTCATTTTTTGATGGCTTATGTTTATAAATCAATGCCACACGTTTATGTACCAGTGTATAGCGAATATTGGGATACTTTTTATTCCGTATGCTTCCTATGCCGGGTTGTTTACCTAAGTTCGCAATTTTCTTGTCAACCAACTTTACAAAATTGGCAATCTCTCTTTCTGTCCATTCCTGTTGCAGGTAGTTGATGTTTGCCTCATAGGTTTTCCATGCCCTGTCAGTCCAGTTTACTTGGCAAGCCATTTCTTGTATCGTTTTTGTATTTCTGCATGTGGAGTTACCTGGCCTTTTTCAGATTCATTTAAAGCTGCTTCTACGCCTGCTCTTACTTTATCAGGCATAGTATCCCACCAGTCATTATCAGCATCTACTTCCAGCATAGCGTGCATCATCTTCACCACTTTAATATCAGCAGTGTCAATATATTTTTTCACCTCATGCCTCATTGTTTTTGCACTATCCATGTTTTTAACATTTGAAACAAATTTACTTTTTAAAAACCATATTTTTGGCTGTAAACACCCTGATTTTTTACCTGATGCCTTAATTCCCTGTTTATGGCTGCCCTTAAAGTTCAATAATTAAAAGAAAAGCAGGGAGAGTTTTTTCGCCTTCGGGGTTTCGTCACCTTACTAAGGCGAAGTGTCGGATGGCTTTGTGTGTAGGGGCTGTGGCACTCGCCTTGCTACGGAGCAGTAATATAGCAAAACGCCGGGTCATTGCCTACCGGCAGGCAGGCACTCCGCACACAAAACCCGGACTGTGAGATAACTTGTCCCGATTATTTCGGGATCGGCTACGAAACTATAAAGATGTAAGACTCGGCAGGGAAGGAGACCTCCGTTTCATATTTGGCTTTGAAGCCATACTCCGGGCAGAAAAAATTGCCAATGTGGGAAAAGCCGGGCTGTGAGATTTCGTCTACGAAGCGTTAAATTTTGATGACCAGATAGAGAAGGGAAACATATTTTCAGTTATGAGTTGTAAACTCATAACAACAATGGTCTAAACCCTTGTAATCCATTATTTTTGACAAAACGTATAGAAATACTAATTATTTTAGTATTTTTGAACTAAAATAATTACTCTCAGGATTATAGACTCATGACTACAAAGGAATTCTATATTGATTTTGATTTCACAGAGGTTCAAAATTTGCACAAGGAAAACCTACTTCCCTGACGAGTTTTACAATTATCGTTTCGTAGCCGATGTCTCACCGCCCGGCTTTGTGTGTGGAGTGGACTCGGCGTTCTTCACTAATGGCACAGTCAAATTAATATCTGCCAGTTCACAATAATTCAGCACTTCATAAATACCCAGATCACCGGCAATATAATATTTAGCTGAACTATGTTCATAATCCACCGGAGCAGGTGCGAGATTCCATTTGCCCTTACACGGATTTTCATGCATATAATCAAGCTTCTGTTGCATATATTTATTTGTCCGGCATTCCTTCCAGTCAAATGAGTCTTCCCACACTTCATGCTTTTTATTTCTTTCCAGGTCTTTTGCTTCTACTGATAAATGCAATTGATGAAGCAGTTTATCTTCTTTTTGTTGTTTTAACCGATTTATTATTTCATAGGCTATAAATCGCTTCCCATTTCCAACTATGGTATTAATGCTTTGGCCGGTATTCCTGAATCCGATTAAAGCATGCACATGATTGGGCATAATCACATAACCTGTTACACAATGACCTTTACTTTTTAAATGATCAAACCAATTATACACTAAGTCATAACTGTTTGTTTGTGCTATCAACGGCAGCCATTGATAACAGGTGAAAGTGATAAAGTAAACTCCATCCGGTTCTGTTATTTGTCGCTTTACAGGCATTTTCTAATTTACAACATAAATTGCATATAGAGATGACGGCGAGTGCCACAGCCCCATCTCACAAGGCCATCTGACACATCGCCTTTGAAGGACAACAATGGGACACTCGGCTGGGAAGAAAAAATAGGAAAAGATTCCGGGTCTAGTCGGGAAAGTCAACTATGATTCCGCAATGATAAAAACTACTAAATGGAGAATCTTTGGTAATATGTTGGAGAATTTGCAAGTGCCCAGTAACGAACAGAACTTACAAGTGAGTGACACAACAGACGATGATAGTAGTAGTACAGCTGGCTACATAAATTCCTTCATTCTAAAGATTGCTTTCCCGAATCAAGTTCGAGACAGGCGAACAGCCATTAGCAGTTCTCGCAATTAAACCCTATCTTTGCACTCTACTCCACATAACTGACACGGCAGGTTGTAAGCCGGTGGTACTTACTGAATGAGAAAAGGGAAAGACAGTTTTAAAATAATAACTTCTTGATTTTCCATTCAGTATAAATAGAAACAAACTTTCGCTGATTCAGAAACTACAACGTCTTTGCCAGCTCCATCCGCAAATAATCCTGATAGATATCGGGAGCGAATTAAATTATAAAAACCTATCATGGCTTTTAAAAAATTAGACATTATTGAACCTATCCTTAAGGCTGTAGCCGCAGAAGGATACACTATTCCAACACCTATTCAGCAACAGGCCATTCCGCTGGTGCTGCAACGTAAAGACCTGCTGGGCTGCGCCCAGACAGGCACCGGCAAAACTGCCGCTTTCGCCATTCCTATCCTGCAGATACTGCATGAGCAAAAACCAATGGCGCCCGGCATCAAAGTATTAATATTAACACCTACAAGAGAACTGGCCATACAAATAGATGAAAGCTTTGCTGCTTACGGAAAACATACGGGCATTCGGCACACGGTTATTTTTGGTGGCGTATCACAATTGCATCAAACCAATGCACTGCGCAGAGGAGTGGATGTGCTGGTAGCTACTCCGGGTCGTCTATTAGACCTGATGACACAAGGTTATATCCGCTTAGACAAGCTGCAAATATTTGTATTGGATGAAGCAGACCGTATGCTCGACATGGGCTTTATCCATGATGTAAAAAAGATTATCGCCAAGCTGCCTGCAAAAAGACAAACATTGTTCTTTTCGGCTACTATGCCACCAGAAATTCAAAAGCTGGCGAATGTATTATTAACGAATCCATCAAAAGTGGAAGTGACACCGCCTGCTACTACGGTTGATAAAATAGAGCAGAGCCTGTATCATGTTGGTAAAATGGAAAAACCGGAATTGTTGTTGCATTTGTTACAGGACTCAGCGATTAAGACTGCATTGGTGTTTACCCGTACCAAACATGGAGCCGATAAAGTGGTAAAAATTTTACTTCGCCATAATATAAGAGCTGCTGCCATACATGGTAATAAATCGCAGAATGCAAGACAAGGTGCATTGACTGATTTTAAAAATGGTAATCTTCGTGTACTCGTTGCTACTGATATTGCTGCAAGAGGTATTGATATTGATGAACTGACCCATGTTTTCAATTTTGATATGCCGAATATTCCGGAAACTTATGTTCACCGTATCGGCCGTACCGGAAGGGCGGGTAATACCGGTATTGCTATCTCCTTTGCCAGTGTAGATGAAAGAGAAGAATTACGGGATATTCAAAAACTGATCGGTAAATTGATTCCGGTGATACATGAGCATCCTTTTGTTATGAATGCACATGTGTCGTCGCCCGAACCACCCCAGCGGCAACAAAGACAAAAATCTTCTTTTACACCACGGCGCAATAATTTTCAATCGCAGGGTGCCGGAAATGGCAATCATGCAAGAAGAGGCTATGGCCAGCAAAGAAGTGGCAGCAGGTAAGAGAGTGGTTTTTCGAATTGCGAAAGACGGTATAAATTTTTTAAATTTGCGGATGAACAGATCGGTTCACATATTTAAATCATTAGATGAACAGCAAAGGTTTCACAAAAACCTGATGCTTCAAACTACTGTGGCTGACAGGTACAGAAAACTGTACCAAATGCAGCAAATGACGAAGCTGCTTCATCCTGTTACTGATAAGTTCCGAAAAATCCTGATTCGCAAATGGATATCCTGAATCATGAATTTCTTTTATTCCTTAATTGTGCTCAAAAGCACCAACTCAGGTATTTGCTGATTGGGGGCTATGCAGTAAATTATTACGGATACACAAGAAATACGGAAGATCTGGATATATAGTTGGCACCTACTGTGGAGAACCGGCAGATTTTTATAGAGACATTATTATGTATGAATTATTCAGAAGAGGAAGTAAAGCCTTTACTGGATGAGGAGTTTACAATTCCTTTCGTTGGCACTATTGGCTCTGCGGATGCAGTTATCGATGTTTTGACAATCGTACACCAGTCTATTTCATTTGATGATGCGGAAAAACAAAAAACAGTTTATGAGATTCAACCTGGTGTTTCTTTGCATATCGTTTCTTATGATGTACTAAAAAATATGAAACTCCTGACACACAGGGAAAAGGATATGTTTGATGTTGCCCGGCTGGAAGAAATCAGGAACTCATTATAGGGCATCTCTAAAAACTAACCTTTTCCTCTCCAAATGGAGAGGAATTAAAGGTGAGGTCAAAAGAAATTTTAAGTTTTTAGAGATGCCCTGTAATCTGAACACTAATCTATTTCAAATCCCTTTTATTATTCATCCGGTTGAAGATTTAAAAACTGCTGAGGTGGTATTTTCTTATTTTTAGTTTATGTCTGCAAAAATGCATTTACTTTTTTTTATCTTATTAGTGTTTGTTTTTACTAATACCCATTCGCAAACGATCAATGATTCAATCAATCAGGAATCGATTGAAAAAACAATTAAATATCTGGCTTCTGATAATCTGAAAGGCAGGGTGAATTATACAAAGGAACAATTAGAGGCAGCAGAATTTTTAAGCAAAGAATTTACCAGTTATGGCCTTGATCCATACCCAGGTAATACAAATTTTTTTATGCCCTTCCGGACTACCAGGGAGAATAAAAGTGATGGTGGAGATTTATTCCTGAATGGCAAAAAAATTGATGATAGCCTTTTTATTTTTATTCAAAACCAACTGATCGTTAAGCAGAAAGACCTTTCCCATTTTATGGTGCTACAGGCTGTTCCTCCACTTGCTTCGTCATTAATATATAATAGCTGGAAAAATATGCAGCATGATATACTGATCTGGATCCCATTGCCTGAAGGGGTAAGTTTTTCAGAGGCGCTGAAGGATGTTTTACTACCTGCCGGTATTCCTGCTTCCGATGTTTTAATTGTTGCATCGCAGGATGCACCAACTGAAGTAAAATTTACCGGGAATAAGAAATCATTGGGTTCAGTATTATATAATGTAATAGGTGTTCTTCCGGGAAGAAGTCTTCCGGATGAAGCTATTATTTTCTCCGCTCATTATGATCATGTTGACCGGGATATATATGGGAAGATAGGAGGTGTATTTAATGGTGCGAATGATGATGCTTCCGGTACAACTGCCGTGCTGGCATTAGCAAAATATTTTTCTATGAGAAATGATAATGAGCGGACCTTACTATTTTGCCTTTTTGCAGGAGAAGAACTCGGTTTGTACGGCTCAAGGTCTTTTGTTAGTCAGATAAAACCGGAGGATATCAAAGCAGTAATCAATATTGAGATGATTGGTATGACGAATGCCACCGGGAAAAATGCTTTTATGGTAACGGGTTCTGATTTGTCGGATCTAACAAAAATTCTCAGAACAAATCTGACAGGTAAGAAAATTAAAGTTATGGATTTGTACAATGATCCGAAATCATTATTCCTTCGATCTGATAATTATCCGTTTGCAGAATTAGGTGTGCCTTCACATACCATCATGTGCAGCGATGATGATGAACCCTGCTATCACAAACCCTGTGATGATGCCGGGAGAATAGATATGGGTAATATGACGAAAATTATACAGGCAATAGCAAAAAGTTGTGAATCCCTGATTTCAGGTAAGGATACACCGACGAGAATTAAAAATTTGTAGTACTTATTGAAATTAGCCGCACCGGTAAATGGTTGAATTATTCCTATAGCTTACCTGCAATTTTCTTTTCTATTATAAGAGACCTGTATAACAGCTATTAAAGCAATGCTGAAAATTAAATTTTATTGCCTACAAATCATCATACTTGTACTTTCTCACAGTCAGGAAAACATATAATGCTGCAAAGCCAAGTGCTGCTGATACCATGACGACAGTACCAGGGTTGTCACCAAATATTCCCTCCATACCTGAAATATAAAAAAGTGAATCAGCTACCTGTAGCGGAAGAAAATGTTGCATTCCCGGTATTATATTTGAAAATAACCACATAAAAAGAAACTCAAACAACAATCCGTAAATAAAAAAAACAATGATGGCTACCCCGCTTCGCCGGAAAAAAGTTGCCAGCAATAAAGCAAACATCATATAAATAAAAGACTGTATGAAGGATAATCCCAGTGTTGGCAATCCATCTACTAGTGAAAAGGTTGTGTTAGTGACCGAACACATAATTAAAGCAGCTATTATGTTCATGATGGCAATAACCACAGCGATACAAAGTATCAGGTTGATCTTTGTAAAAATAAAGGTCTCTCTTTTCCAGCCATCAATAATGTTCTGACGGTTGGTTTTGAAATTTACTTCATTAATAAAAAGGCTGATGATGATCATACCAGGTAAGTAGAGGAGGAAGCTGGTTGAAAAGCAAACCGTTTTCCAGATGGTATCCGATGAAAATAAATTGAGCAGATCAGAACTATCGCTGCCAGTGAGCCTGCCAGAAAGCTGCGAATAAATTTTATAAAAAATATAAATGATGATTAATATGCCAAGCATATATAAGATAGAGAATACCTGGAATACCCGGTAGTTCTTTATTTTCATCCACTCAATCTGTAAATTCCGAAGCATGGTGTTGAATAGTTTAGTGGTTTATCTGTCGCTTTGATTACCGGTAATTTCCAAAAATCTTTTCTCTAATGATTTCCGTTTCAGGTTCAGGTTGGTCAGCACTATATTTTTTTCAAAACAATATTTATTGATAGCAGCAGGTGATAAAGATCCTTGACACCGGATGGAAAGACCATTATCAGTCTTATCTATTTTAATCAAACCCGGCATATGTTTTATCGCTTCTTCAAGTGCCGCAAGATCTTCTGAAGCAAGGTCTATTTCAATTGTGTTTGTGTTTTCATTGGAAGAACTACCGGATAGCACATCACTTACCGTTCCAACTGTTTTCAAATCTCCTTTTTGGATAATCGCCACATGTGTACAAACCTTTTCCACTTCATCCAGTATATGACTGGCCATGATGATAGTTTTACCCTGGCGACTAAGATCTTTCATCAACTCCCGGATCTCTGCAATACCTGCAGGATCAAGCCCGTTGGTTGGTTCATCAAAAACCAGGATATCCGGATTTCCCAACAGGGTAGAGGCAATAGCCAACCGCTGTTTCATACCCAATGAATAGGTACTGAATTTTGAAAGCCGTCGTTGTGTAAGATTTACTTTTTCCAATACAGCGGGAATATCTTCCTTACCTTTTTCCTTAATAGCGGCGGCAATTTTAAGATTGGCTTCTCCGGAGAGATAATGGTAGAAGTTAGGCGTTTCGAGTAAAGTTCCAATCTGCCTGCGTTGTTTTTCGCTACCGGGTTTTCCATGCCATAAAAATTCTCCGCCGTTAGCTTTCAGCACATCCATAACTATACCCAATAAAGTGGTTTTTCCACTGCCATTCGGCCCCAGGATTCCGAAAACACTTCCGGGTAGTACATCAAAAGAAATATTATTCAATGCTTTGACAGGCCCGTAGGACTTCGATATATTTTTGACAGAAAGGACAACACTCATAGAGTATTCTATTTAGTATGAAGATATAAGTTTAAATAATAATTAGTGCAACAATATTATGGCGGGTTTGTTATTAATCTGCTAACTTCAAAAAATATGTCGAAGACAGTCATTATTACCGGGGGAACAGGTTTAATCGGAACAGCACTTAGCAAGGCTTTGCTTGATAGGGGTTACCGTGTTATTATTTTAACAAGAAACCTTCCTGCTCAGTCCGAAACTGGAAATATTGTCTATGCAGCCTGGAATCCGGGTCAGCAAATAATTGATAAAGAAGTGATCGGTTCTGCAGATTATATCATTCATCTGGCCGGTGCGGGAGTAGCAGATAAACGATGGACAAAAAAAAGGAAAGCGGAAATTGTTAAGAGCCGTGAAGAAAGTAGTAAACTGATTGCCGATAGTTTACAAACAATTCCAAATAACCTGAAAGCAGTTATCAGTGCATCGGCAATTGGTTGGTATGGTGCGGACCTCATCCCCAACCCTTCTCCATCCTTCGGCTTCACTCAGGACAAGCTGGGAGAAGGGGGCGGACTCCGAAAGTTTGTAGAGTCGGATCCGGCAGCAAATGGTTTTCTTGGTAACACCTGTAAACTTTGGGAAGAAAGTATAGAGCCGGTTACTATGTCAGGAAAACGGCTGGTAAAATTGAGGATAGGAATCGTTTTAAGCAGAGACGGTGGTGCGATGAAAGAATTTTTAAAACCTTTAAAATTTGGTGTAGCGGCTATATTAGGAAATGGAAAACAAATCATCAGCTGGATTCATATAAATGACATTGTAAATATGTTTATAACGGCGATTGAAAATGATCAATTAAGCGGGGTATATAATGCAGTAGCTCCGAATCCGGTTTCCAATAAAGAGCTGACACTTCAATTGGCAAAAGCAAGAAAGAAATTTTTTATCCCGGTTCATGTTCCTTCATTTTTACTGAAATGGGTGTTGGGAGAAATGAGTGTTGAAGTGTTGAAAAGTACAACGGTAAGTGCTGAAAAAATACTTCAGTCGGGTTTTCATTTTAAGTATCCTTCTATTGAAATAGCAGTTGTGGATAGTTGATAGCCTATGCCAGATGATCATTCCTGTCAATAGCTGAATGATCAGGATGCCAGACACTGGTAAAATCACCCAGAACTGACTTGCCATTTACAAAATCCAATTGATGTAGTTTGAGGTTTTCAAAATCTTCCTGTAACACTTTGCGATATGCCGGATGAAGGGTTCCTCCCTTTTCTCCGGCATTAATAGTTGAATCGTATTGGTATTGGGGATCTACCAAAGTGCCTCTGGGATACATGATGCCAGGAATGCCTTTGCCTCGAATATCCAGATCTTCCGGGTGGTGTAATCCTAAGGTATGGCCATATTCATGCGCCGCTGTTGTAGAGCCTTTGTATAAATTCTCCAATTTAAAATAACCGGTATTACAACCTACGCCATCTACAAAAGAAATAGTACCAACTGCAAATTCTTCTATGCGAAAATAATTATTGCGGGAGTCAAGATTTTGATAAATATCTATATCTTTTATTGACGGCTGAAAAGAAGCCGTTATCTGGAACCGGATACTTAATTTTTTATTATTAAAATATAATCTGCCAACGGGTTCATTCCACATCGTTTCTATTTCGTCACGGATCATTTCTGTCAGCCATTCTTCAGCGGAATTGCCATAAGTGATGATGTGAGAGCAGATAAGGAATTGTTCATCGTTTATTTCTACACTGCCCATGCTACTTATTCTGAGTCAATTAATTTTACATCTGTTTTTCTGAGCCAGCCATAAATGAATTTTCCGGAAGATGTGATAAACTCTGTATAAACTGTCTTTTCAGTTTCAGCAATATTCATTAACGAATCATCTTTTATAAAGGAATAGCTTTTTGAAAAGGGGCGCAGGCAATTTTCATCCTGGAATATTTCTGCTTTTTTTGAAGTTATGATGATGGTTGTTGTCTGGTAGTATTGCTTTTTAAACCATTCATTATTCATGACCGGTTGAAGTTTCAGCAATGTATAATCGCCATCAGCATTTACCCCATTCCCAAATCCACAATTGAATGAACTGGACATGCTATTGATATTGATCGTATTACCTGCAATCTTAAATTTCAGGATACAGGGTTGTTCAGCATCTTCATAACTATTATCAAAAGAAGCTGTATCATTTACAAAAGAGATGGTACCATCAGTTTCGCCGATATGGTAATTAGGCCATCCGATTGTTACACTCAACCAGAACCGGTATTTGTTTCCATCCATTTTCAACAATACCAGGCTACCTGAAGGGCCTGTTGCTTTTTTATCATTCCCGGTATTTGCCGGTGTCGGAAAAGAATAGCCGTATGTACCGGATAAATTTGTTTGAGCAGAAACAACAAATGTTGTTGCCAGCAAAACGGAAAGTAAGAATAACCTTTTCATTTTGATAATGTTTAGCGGCATTTATACTTTGTTGATTAATTAGAAAAATATGCTTTGAAAGCATCCGCCAGCCGGGCAAATTCTTTTTTCACCTGGTTCATACCGATTAATCCACCAGACATACCGGAAGAATCCTTATGCAGCATGACGGAGTAAAGGGCACCCTCATTTTTTATAATCACACTTTGTTTATGGTATTTTACAAATGCACCGAGTAAAAGGCGAAGTACCCGGTTACCTTTTGTGTAGGTGGCTGTTTCTCCTTCAGAGGATTTAAGTGTGTAGCCTTCAGAGGAGAAAAACAGGTTTATTTTATTGTCTAATTCTTCTTTTGTACAACCGGTTATATTGTAAATAATCCGGTCTTTGGCGAAATCAACAACAGTAGCTTGCATGGTGGTTAAGTTTTAGTTGTTATAGGAAAACGGAACTCCGATTCCGTTTGTATTGTTAACTGATAATTGGCCGGATTCGGAGTTCCGGCCTCCTGAAAGATATTAAACAAAAATGAATTTTAGTCTTTCGTTTTATTCAGGCTATACTGCTTTTCTAATTCCGGGTGCAGGTAAGTCCATTTCCAGTCTATCCAATTATTGACCAACCCCGCTTTCACCGGGTTTTGAATACAATAGTTAACGGAGCGAAAAAAATGAGCATCATCCCGGATAATTGTATCATAGCTTTCCTCTGCCCAGAAGGCACCTGAGTGTTTCAATACTTTATTGCTTTGAACTGCGGTAAATTTTTTATGATTTTGTAATATTTTATTCAGTAACGGGCTACCCGGTAATGTGGATAGTAAAATATGTACATGGTTACTCATCAGGCAGGCGCACCAGAGAATATACTGTTTATCGTTATTGAATAATAAGGAATCTAATACAATAGTTGCCACCAAATCGTTTTTTAACCAATGCGGTTCATTGAGATTTTTTTCTAACGCATTTTCAAAAGCTTCAAAATATTCTTCCCGTAAACCCTCTTTGCTTTCTTGTGATTGATTCTCTGGTAAGCTTTTTTGATAGATATAATCTTCTTTCAAACTATTAACGATGTTAATAGGTAAAGAACCTGCCAACCGATAGGTTATAAAAAATGTTTCTTCTGCTGGTTGCCAGTGGGGTAGCTTTCTGTTATAGAAGTATTTTTCATCCATACTGGAAAACGGAACTCCGATTCCGTTTGTATTAGCTATAATAGAGTTCCAGCTTCCGGAATAACTGAATCCTGTTACGTTTATTATTAGTTGGTCGGAACCGGAGTTCCAGCTTCCGGGACAACGGAATTCTGTTCAGTTTATTATTAGTTGGTCGGAACCGGAGTTCCAACTTCCGGGACAACGGAATTCTGTTCAGTTTATTATTAGTTGGTCGGAACCGGAGTTCCAACTTCCGGATGAACGGAACTCCGATTCCGTTTGTATTAGCTATAATAGAGTTCCAACTTCCGGTATAACTGAATCCTGTTACGTTTATTATTAGTTGGTCGGAACCGGAGTTCCAACTTCCGGGACAACGGAACTCCGATTCCGTTTGTATTAGCCATAATAGAGTTCCAACTTCCGGGACAACGGAATTCTGTTCAGTTTATTATTAGTTGGTCGGAACCGGAGTTCCAACTTCCGGGACAACGGAACTCCGATTCCGTTTGTATTAGCCATAATAGAGTTCCTACTTCCGGGACAACGGAATTCTGTTACGTTTATTATTAGTTGGTCGGAACCGGAGTTCCAACTTCCGGCCTCTTAATTTCTCACCGGCCTTCCACTTTTCAGCACACTCTGTATCCTCTCCAATGTTTTCTTTTCACCACAAAGTGATAAGAAAGCTTCTCTTTCCAGATCCAATAAATATTGTTCGGAAACTAATGTTTGCTCACTCAAATCGCCGCCGCACATAACATAAGCTAATTTCTTTGCAACTACAGAATCATGTTCAGTGGCATAATTCGCTGTCCGCATGGCATGAATGCCGGAGTATAAAGCACCGAGTGCAGATTGACCTAATACTTTAATATCTTTTCGCTGAACAGGAGTAGTGTAGCCACTGTCGTAAATTTCAATCACCGATTTTTTTGCTTCGGCAATTCTACGGCCCTGGTTCATCACTATTTCATCCAATCCTTTTCTATAAATGCCCAAGCCAAACCCTTCCTGTGCTGAAGTTGCAACTTTAGCTGTAGCAATAGAAAGAAAACGATTCTTCAACGTAATGGTTTCGGGTTCGTCTTCATGCATTTCGTCAGAAGCTCTTAATACAAATTCTTTGGTACCACCACCACCGGGAATTAAGCCAACGCCTAATTCAACCAGACCAGTGTATGTTTCAGCAGCAGGACAACATTTATCTGAATGTAAACTCAACTCACAGGCACCACCCAATGCTAAACCATGTGGAGCGGTGACTACCGGTATGGATGAATATCTTACCCGCATCATGGTATTCTGGAACATACGGATAGCCATATCGAGTTCATCATATTCCTGATCAATCGCCAGCATAAATATCATACCCACATTAGCACCGGCAGAAAAATTAGCTCCTTCATTCGCAATCACCAATCCTTTGTAATTTTTTTCAGCTTTTTCAATCGCTGTTTGAATCCCGGCTAACACGTCACCACCAATGCTTCCCATTTTAGTGAACCATTGCAGACCGAGTACATCATCACCCAACTCATACAAGCGGCAACTTCCGTTTTTCCAGATTTGTTTATCGGTGTAATTGCTCATTGCAATAAAGGCCTCGCCACCGGGCAACACTTTATATGTTTTGGAAGCAGGATCATAACATAATTTTTTACCTCCTTCTACTTTGTAAAAGTTTTTATTTCCTGCCGCAATCATTTCATCTACCCATGGTGCCACTTTATAACCAGCCGCTTTCATTGCTTCGGTTGTTTTGGCAACGCCTAGTACATCCCAGCTTTCAAAAGCACCAATTTCCCAACCGAATCCTGCCATCATGCCATCATCTACACGATATAACTCATCACTTATCTCCGGAATACGATGAGAGATATAAGAAAACAAACCATAATGAAAGAGGCGATAAAATTCGCCGGCTTTATCTTGCCCCGCTACAAGCATTTTTAATCTTGTATATAAATCATCAATTGGTTTGGCTGCTTCTAATGTGGCGAATTTTGGTTTTATCCTTGGTCCATATTCCATGGTGTCAAGGTTCAATGTCAATATTTCTTTTTCTCCACCAGCACCTTTTGTTTTTTTGAAAAATCCTTGTCCAGTTTTATCACCGAGCCAGTTGTTGGCAATCATTTTATCTAACCAGGCCGGTATATTGAATTGGTCTCTTGCCTCATCATTGGGACAATTATCGGCTACACCTTTGGCAACTTTAACCAATGTATCCAAACCTACAACATCACCTGTACGGAACGTAGCAGATTTCGGACGGCCAATAATCGGCCCTGTTAATGCATCTATTTCATCAATACTGAGTTTCAGTTTCTCTTTTACGTTCATAATGGCCATCATGCCAAATACCCCAACACGGTTGGCGATGAAAGCCGGAGTGTCTTTGCACAACACGGTTGTTTTGCCAAGATACAAATCGCCATAGTTCATCAGGAAGTCAACTATCTCAGGATCGGTATGAGGCGTTGGAATAATTTCTAATAATCTTAAATACCGTGGCGGATTGAAAAAGTGTGTTCCGCAAAAATGTTTTTTAAAATCATCGCTTCTGCCCTCCGCCATCATATGGATGGGAATACCGGATGTATTGGAAGTGATTAAAGTACCAGGCTTTCTATATTTTTCTACCTGTTCAAACACTTTTTGTTTGATGTCTAACCTTTCGACCACTACTTCAATCGTCCAATCACAAGCGGCGATGTCTTTCATGTTGTCATCAAAGTTGCCGGTGTTTATTTTTTTAATAACGTCTTTATGATAAACCGGGGAAGGGTTTGATTTGATAGCAGCCGTCAATGCATCATTCACAATCTTATTCTTATCAGAGGGTTTCGAGAAGCCCCCTTCGGGGGGCAGGGGGGCTATATCTAATAATAATACCTGCACACCGATGCCTGCAAAATGACAGGCAATTCTGGAACCCATAACACCACTGCCGAGAACGGCTACTTTTTTAATGCTTCTTTTTGACATACGATAAAATTAGTTAGTTATGCAACTATTTAAGATTCGAAGTTAAGAGTTTTTGGGAAAGTTGTTTAAAGGGAAACTTGTAAGGCTTAAAAAACTTTTCGATGTCGCCCCGGGCTTGACCCGGGGTCTTTCTCTTGTTTTGTCTTGTTTTTTCAACGAACCTCTTAATATTCTTTTTCTTTTTGTCTTGATACAAATAGGCAACCGAAAAGCAGGGTGCGAAAAAATAATTAAGGGAAAAAGAATGCTTCCCGATTATACATCGGGACAGGTTCGCATTTGTCCCGGGCCACCGGCAGTCAACTATGAAAACAAAAAATCTGTTGAAAAGGCCGAAGTAATCTGCAGTTTTAATCAGACTGAAACTTCTTCAGATACTTGATATTATGTTAATTGATATTATCTACTTTCCCACCATTACAAATGCCCCCCAGAAATATGGGTGCTTGTATTTTTCTTTGATCGCTTTTTGTGCTACAATGAATGCTGCATTTTTGTCTTTTGTTTTTCCACCGGACTCTGCAAGCAGGTAGTGCTGATAAAAGGCAATCATAAAATCTCTTGTGGCAAGGTCATCCACTTTCCAAAGGCTTGTCATAACACTGCTGGCACCAGCAGCCCGAAAGGCCCTTTGCAATCCATACACACCTTCACCTGCATCTAAATACCCCAGGCTTGTTTCGCAGGCAGATAGAATAACCAGTGAAGTGTTTTCCAAATGAAGATTCTGTGCTTCGTAAGCCGTCAGAATGCCATCGTACGTATCTGGATATACCGGTGAGCTATAATAATTAACTACACCGCTTAACAATAAGCCTGAGTTAACCATTGCATTGAAAGTACGGTAACCATCGGTTGCGTTATCTCCAGCCGGCGACCAGTATCCGTGTGTAGCTATATGAAGGATGCCGGGGCTGTGCAATTTATATGCTTTATCTTCTGTGGCTTGTTCTTTCAAATAATGTGTTACACCAATCTTACTTAAATCCATTTCTTTTTTAATCGTCAGTATTTCTTCTTCTGTTCCGGGCAGGTCAGAAATATTGTTGTCTTTAAAATTTCTTACCAGCGACCTTGTTTTGCCATCGGCAACAGGAACACCGCTTATCGCCCCTGTTTTATAGGAAGGTCTGCCGAAGAGAACTGCAGTTCTTATTTCTTTATCAGCAATGCCATTGTTTATATCCACCCCGGATGTCGTGTAATGAATTTCCATTTCATCTAATAAAAATTGTCCGCTTTCCTGATTCTTTAGCGTTGATATATTAATAAGATGGTAGATACCGTCTGGCGAGAAGTAAACTTTGGTGATTCCTTTTCCACCGGATCCTGCCCACTGGGCCCCGAGGGCGGACAGTTGTTCATGGATGGGTTTCCAATAGCGGTTATAAGATTCTTTATCATCTAATTTTAGCTTGATATTATTTTTATAGAGTTTGTAATATTTGTTATCAAGGTCAGCAGCATCCGGGAGATAAATTACTTCAGGGTACTGGCTGTTTTTGGTAATAATATAGGCGGCATAATAATTAGTATCGGAATAGTACAACTGATTTCTCCATTGAAAACGAATCATTTCAATAGCTGCTTCTCCTTCTTTTAACTGATCTCTTACATTCTTCCAGTCAGGCGGCGTTAGTTTTAAATATTTTTTAAAATCCTTTGCTTTATTCGTCAGTTCGTTTTCAAGATGATTTACTTCATCCTGCATTCTCTTTGTTTCTGCCTGGCTTATTTTATTGACGGTATCAATGCCTGCCGGTTCATCCGTTTTTAAATATTGACGGAGTAATTGTTGCTTTTTATCAATCCACTGTTCGTAGAGGGTTGTTATATTTTTATCGTTTGAATTAAGGAAGGCTTCTTTTCTTTTTTCTGTTCCTTTTAATGAAATGGATTTGGTAAAAAGCAAGTTACTATAAGCCTGTTGCGCCACCTGCGGATAAATAGCTGGTTGTTTGTCTTTAGCAATTTTTACAAAGCTGTGGAAGTTATCGTATCCTTCTTTTAGTTTGGCATTATAATACGTAACAAATGCTTTTTCTCCGAAAGTAAAGATGATGTCATTAATCCAGTCACCATTCAAACTGAATAATTCAGTATATGTTTTTTTAGCCTCTTCCATTTTTTTATCCCGCATACTGAAATAGGCGTAGTTGGAATAGGGCTGTGTGGACTCTCTGAAGTTGCGGTTATTTTTCACTTGCTCCAATATTGGTTTCATCATGTCTGCATACAACGGGCTGACCAAAAATCCCATTTGGGTAGCTTTCATAAAATTTACACTGATGTCAGCAAACTGGCTGTAAGTTTTATAATGGTCTTCTGTTTCTTTTATATAAAATGATACAGGCTTTGATAGTAGTTTTTGTTTCCCCCTTTTCATCAAAAAAACCGGGTACATTGATACCGGGTTATATTGATTGTTTGGATACGTTTTATTATGACAGGTCACCCATAAATAGTTTACCGAGTCACGGCTTTTCCACAACCGTTCGGCTGCTTCATATTCTTTCATCATTTCTTTACCAAAAGCAGCAGTAGTAAAACGAATGCCCGGATAGGGATCGCAGGGATTGGGGTTATTTTTATGCCATAAGACGGATGAATATGCATTATTTTCTTCCGATGCTTTGATGTACGATTGATAGTCGCCGATGTTAAGGTAGTAAACTACTTTGGCTCCCATGACCTCAGCTTGATAAGAATCCCTGAACATTTCGCTGCCGGTTTTCGACTGCTGTTCCATTTTTTGAATATACTCTTCTGCTTTCAGATAATCGCCGGACTTAGACAGGAAGTTTGTGTAGAACAGGTAGGAGTGATACGCATCTTTATCTTTGCTCTCCATGGAAATTGCTTTTTCATAATTTTCTTTTGCTCTTGAAAAATCTCCTTTTCGTTCAAATGAATAAGCAATGTAATAATAACTATCACCGGTTTTGAACTCCGGATACGTATTGATAAACTCTAATGCTTTGGTGGCATTTTGCGGATCTTTATTGCTAAACAGGCCGGGATACAGAACCGTGTACCAGTAATTAAATGGATTGCTGGTAGTATCGGAAGTAGCAGTAGTGGTAATACCCACCATAGCATTCATTGCTTTGGTAGCTTTTTCTCCACAGGTTTTTGCCAATGCAGTATCGGGAGCCTGATTTTCAAAAATGTTTTTTAGTATGTAATAGTTGGCATAGGTCTGTAGCTCTTTTTTCTTTTCCACCATATTGTACAGCTCTTTGGCAATTACCAAAGCCTTTTTCTTGTCACCCGCATTGGTATATACTTCGGATATTTTCGTATCGAAATCATCTTGTGTCTGGGCAACAGCACCCAAAAGAGAAAAACTGAACAGGCTGATGAAGAAGACTTTTGTAAAAATGGATGACGGCATAATGAGTAATTAATAATTTAAGATACAGAAATCCTGTCAGAGCCGACTCACTCCTTTGAGTGAAAAGCAGTTTTTTTTAGTAGATGCAAAGAGCTTTTAGAAGGTTAGTCGAAATCAATGGGAGGCAGGTTGCGCTTCTCCAGTTCTTTTTTGTACCGGCGTATCATTTTTTTATTGCTCTTGACACCTGCACTGCTGGCCATGCCACTCAAAGCTATTTTTATCAGGTAGTTGATGGCCGATTTGTCCCGGTTGCGGATAAAAAACACATTTCCGGTACGGGATTTATTATTTTTTTTAACAACAAAACTGTTTGCAAGAAAATTGACAAGTCCATTCAAAAATGATTTGTTTGTTTCGTTGCCATTTTTCAAAATGCGGATTTTTAAATCATGATAAAGCATTTGCATTTCGCCCAGCGAAAGATATTCTCTGCCTACAGCTCTCATACTAAGTGTATCCAGGTAACCGGATTCTAGTTTTACAGAAGCCAACGGAATCAATACCGGATTTAAAACCGTCAGATCAGCAGGTTTCATTCGCACCGTCATCAGGAAACCACCCAAAGTGTCGGTGTAAGATTCTTTTACTTTTAAACGTATCCATGCTTTATCCATCAGGTAGCCGGTGGCCAGTATGCTAAGGCTATCGGAAGGGTTGACGTTATAATTTTTTACTGTCAGCAATCGTACCATCATCCTTGTCACCGGAATAGTTCCGGCTTTTTTTGTCTTTTCATTAAACTCGGTGTATTCAACAGTTGCATTGCTGAGCAGCACCGTGTCAATGGAAAACTTTTGCAGTATCTTTTTGATCATGTTTACCGGAAGTGGTTTGATAACCCCGGAATTAAAAGGAAGTTGCTTGTCTTTATAATCAGTAAAAAATAACTTATCTATAATTGCTGTTCCAATATTCAATGTTTTGTTACTGATGTACCTGTCAACATTAACCGGGCCTATGCTGATGGCTCCTGATTTGATGGTGAAATAATCGGTTTGATATGATTGATGTGCAATGAATGAATCTTTTAAAACGGCCGGTATCATAGAAAAGGAGTCCAAAGAGAAAATATTATTGTTGCGGTTAAAGGATGCATTGGTCCAACGTAAGTTGGTAGCAGCCGTCGAATAATATCCTGTCAGTTGGTTTAGCTGAAAGGCTGAATTAGCTATGGCCAGTTTTTGAAGATTAGTGATCGTGGAAGAACTAATATTTAAGTTACTCAGCGAGCCGCTATTTAGTACCAAATTACCTTTTGATTTACCTATACTATCAAGCCTGAAATCCCGGGCATCAAAGTTTGAAACATTACCTGCCCATTCCACGGGTTGATTTTCTTCCTGTTCTATTTTGATGTTTCCTATTTGTGCGGACACTTTTCCATCACCGATATTAAATGCTTTTCCTTTTGGGTTGGTAAAAACAAAATCGGTGAGATAAAATGTAAGATTACTGATTGCTGTGCTACCGCCATTAATATGTAAGTCGGTTGCCTGTAAAAAATTTGAACTATTTCGTTCTCCATGCCATTCAAGTGTAAGCATACCGCTGTCGGTTTCCTGTGCAAAACTGATTTTCGGCTGATACAATTTCAAGTCACTTATATCTATTTTAGGCAAACCCGGGTTCTTATTTTCTGCCAGAGTATTTTTCGCTGCAAACTGTAAGTTAATCACCGGCTTCATCATATTGATGGCATCCAGTGCTATTTCGCCATTGAGTAATGGCTGTACATGTGGGATTACAGTCAATGAAGGAATAAAAATATCAGCCTGTACTTTTCCATTATTGGCTTTGTAATTAATCTCCCGGAAAGAGGATGGCTTATGATCTGTAATATCATATGCTGCTACTGACAGATTGAGGTTATTATCTTTTACTTTCAGTTGTTGCCCATTTATGTCCAATCCATCTAACTTTAGTTTGCCTTCCGTATTCTTCTCCAGTTCGTTAAAAGAAATACTATTTAGTGTTGTTGATACTGATTTGCCTCCAAACAATCCGCTGATGGATGTATTGAAGCCCCTCACATCTTTTAATTCAATCAATGCACCGCTACCATCATTTTTTCCAGCGATGGCATTTATTTTCACATCTGCTTTTTGCCAGGTCACTCCTTCTGCATACACATTCCCGGATATTTCATCAACCTGCATTTTCTCTACGCTTACCTCCTGCAATGCGATTGCCATATTTTTTTCTTTGTTACTCACATTTATACTGCCGGCAACAAATTGTCCGCTTTGCCCGATGTAGCGGAGATCATACAATACCAAATCCACATTGCCGGCATGAATAGTACCTTTTTCAAATTGCAACTGTGTCAGGGAATTTTTTATGGCTGCCAGTTTTTTGGACTCCAGCAGCGATTGGCTTTTTACAGAAACTGTAGCATTATCCAACTGTACTCTCAGGTTATTTTTTAGTTTCAGGTCTATCATCCCGTCCACAATATCTAATTGTTGCAAGTCCATATATTCATTTACTGCTCCCAGCGACTGAAAAATATTTTGCTTACCCTGTGTATTTGTTTGCTTCACCGTCGCTGTATAATTGATATGCGGATTCAGCATGATAGCTTGCTCCGCTTTTAATTGCCTTTCAAACACCAGGTCATCCCAGGAGAGGCCCCGCAGGGTAAACTGCGGAATGCTGAACGTATTCAAAATTTTTCCATGATCTAATTTATTGAAAAGAAAATTACTGAGGGTGATGTGGTCGTCTTTGAATAGCACACTGTCAAACTTTACACTATAACTGCTGTCTTTAATAAAGTTTTCATAGTTGCGGATGGCCATGGCAAAACTTTTTACCTTTAATGGTTTTGGCGCATCCTGTACAACACTTAGCCCCTGCATCTCAAAATTGTTATTGCTGAATGTATAAGAACTCGGTACACCATTCTTTATTGTTTTAATATTGAAGTCGGCATTGCTGACCACCACATAGCCTAATTGCAGGTCACCTGTTAGTTGCTTAATAATGTTTTCAAGTTTTGGCTGTGGTTTTTTGCCGCCCTTTTTTCTGCCGGTTTCTACTTCCAGATTAAATTTGGGATTAACACAATACACAGAGTCGGCTTTAATAACTTCTGATTTATACAAGGTATCAAAGTCAATATTGGTAAGCATCAGCGCATCAAAAAAAACATTGAAAGTGGCAGAAGTGCTATCACCTTTGGTGGCTGCAATAGTACAACTGTCAAACTGCACCAGCCTGTTTTTAAGATTGATACGAAAATTACTGAAGCTAAGCCGATGGCGGCCGTCAGGGAAAATGATATTCTGATTCCGGCTGCGCAACACCACATTTTCGCTGAACAATAAATTCTCATTGCCGGTAAGTTTACCGGCATCCACCATTAAATTGTCAATATGAAAGTGAATATTGGAAACTGTCAATGGCAACTGGCTGGGGTCAATTTTATTGATCAGGGTAAATGTGCCATCATCAATCTGGAATCGTTTTACTTTTAATATTTTGAGTGCATCCTGAATGGATGTATATACTTTTCCCATTTCCTCAGGAATAGAAACATCTTTCTTTATCTTATTACCGGGTTTTATGGCAGCCTTCAAACGGGTCACTTCAATATCCGGGTTCAATAAAGTGAGTGAGTCAATCAGTATTTGTTTTTTGAAAACGAGAGGAAGGAAGGCTTTTACCTGCAGCAACATTTTATCAACTTTAAAACGATAAGCCGTTGTTCCAGTAAGTGAATCGGTGTTAAAAAAAACAGCTTTCTCTAATTCTATCTTCCGGTTGAAATAATTGAAGTGAAGTTTTTCTATTTTTAATTTCACCTTGCCGCCCGACTTTGACTCCACCATGTCTTCAATCATCTGTTTAGCATGTGCTTTGAACCAGAAATGAAAACCGACAAGTAAAACCACCAGTACCCCGAGGCTGATACCGGTTATTTTTAGTAATTTTTTTACGAAGCGATTGGCTGCCAAGGTGCGGAAGGGATTTAAGCATGAATTTACACAAAATCAACCGGCTATAATTTGAAAAACCCGTTCTGCTTGTGGCAAAACGGGGGATGTTATATTTTTTACCGATTAACTAACATTTGAACCGGGTGAAACGGGGTTTTCCGGTTTCAATAACTGCAATTTACCATCACTGTCTTCAGCCGTTAATATCATTCCCTGGCTTTCAATCCCTTTCATTTTTCTTGGGGCAAGGTTGGTAACCACGATAACCTGCTTGCCTACCATTTCTTCAGGTGTATAATACTGGGCTATGCCAGAAACAATTGTTCTCTTTTCTGTACCTAAATCAACTTCCAGTTTTAATAGCTTATCTGCTTTTGCCACTTTTTCACAAGCTGTTACTGTTGCAGCTTTTAATTCAAGCTTTGCAAAGTCATCATAGACTATTTCGGGTTTCGGTCCTGAGCTTGCGGAAGGATGAGTTTCGGGTTTAGTGTTTTCCATTTTAGTAGTTGCTTCGGGTTTTATCAAACCTTTTTTTAATTTTTCAATTTGTTCAGCTATTTCAGTGTCTTCAATCTTTCTGAATAATAATTGTGGTTCTCTTAAACTGTATCCGACACTTAATAGTTTTATACCACCAGCATTATTCCAATCCAGCATTTTATCAACTACTTTCATCATGTGCAGCATTTTCTTTGCGGTGTTGGGTAAAAAAGGATTGATGAGTACGGCAAGATTAGCTGTCAACTGAAGACATAAATGTAAACAGTTATCAATCTTTTTTTGTGCGGCCTCCCTGCTCTCTCCCGAAAATATCGGGACAGGCACCGGAGGGTTCTTCGAGTCTTCGGGTTTGTAAAGTTTATTACTGGTATCAGGGTCTGAAGCCCCTCCTGCGGAGGGGTTTGGGGAGGCCAATTTCTTCGCAACAATCCACGGCTCTTTCTTCTGCATGTACTGATTGCCTTTTCTTGAAAGGTCTATAATCTGGAATAATGCATCTTTGAAATGATAATATTCTATTGCCGATTGTACTTCTGCTTTGGTGCTTTCAATATCGGCGATTAATATTTTGTCATGATCATCCAGTATATCTGTATGCAGTTTCGGAACTTTTCCACCACACAATTTGTGCATCAGTACAAATGTTCTGTTTACAAAATTGCCGAAGATGGAAACCAGTTCACTGTTCACTGCATCCTGGAATCCTTTCCACATGAATTCGCTGTCTTTCGTTTCCGGTGCAATCTGTGTCAGGTAATAACGAAGCATATCCACACACTGTCCGCCGCCATTCTCTTTCTTCACAAAGTCATTAATATAATCCCTCATCTCCAGTTTCCAGTTGCGGCTGGTACTCATCTTGTCGCCTTCAAGATTCAGGAACTCATTTGCCGGAATATTTGCCGGCAAAATATTTCCATGCAGTTTCAGCATGATGGGGAAGATGATACAATGGAAAACGATATTATCTTTCCCTACAAAGTGAACCAGCTTAGTGCCTTTATCTTCCCAATAAGGCTTCCAGTCTTTGTTATTGTCTATTGCCCATTGTTTAGTTGCACTGATGTAACCGATTGGTGCATCAAACCAAACATAGAGAACTTTAGCCCCCCCGCCCCCCAAGGGGGGGATCTGAGCCGTTGAAGATTTTGACTCTTGCTTTTTTAGTTCACTGAGGATAGTATTTATAACAAAATCTGTTTCATACAATACCTGGTCGTTTGTAAAACGAATTACTTCAAATCCCAGTTTGTTTAACTCAGCAGTTCTCTCTTCATCTTTTAATTTATTTTCAGGCAGTTGATGAATCAATCCATCTACTTCAATTATCAGGTTATGCTCGAGACAAACAAAATCAGCAATAAATTGGCTGATGATATGCTGTCTCCTGAATTTATTACTACCAATTTTTTTGCCACGCAACATCTGCCATAAAATATTTTCAGATTCAGTTGACTTGTTGCGATGTTCTGCTACGAAACTTTTAAGTAATGTGTATGAAGTGGGGTCTGCTGTACGATACCCGTAAGCACTCTTTGAATTATGGGGATCTGAATTCTCCCCCTTGGGGGGTAGGAGGGGCAGTTTCACTCCCCAATCCAAATCTCTGGTTACTGCTCTCGATTGTAAGCCACCATCTATCCAGCCTTTGCATTGACCAAGAACTGTTGCCCGCCAATCATCCTTATGTTCTTTTAAAATCCATTCTCTCAGAAACGCTTCATGCTTGCCCAATGGCAAATACCAATGCGTTGTTTTTTTCTTTACCGGTGTTTCACCGCTTAATGTACTCACCGGGTTTATTAATTCATCCGGACTTAATGTAGTGCCGCAGTTTTCGCATTGGTCGCCAAATGCTCTATCACTACCACAATTGGGGCAAGTCCCTTTTATATAACGGTCCGCTAAAAATGTGTTAGTCGCCTCATCATAAAACTGTTCTGTTTCTTTTGTTTCCAGTTCACCGGCATTATTCAATGCAGTAAAAAATTCCCTGGCCGTTTCATGATGAATCGGTTCGCTGGTGCGGTGATAAATATCAAAGGAGATATCGAGGTCAGCAAAATCTTCTTTTATCGCCACATGATACTTGTCAATGATTGCCTGTGAAGTTGTGCCTTCCTTCATCGCCTGTATGGGAATGGCAGTACCATGTTCATCACTGCCACATACAAACACCACATCTCTTTTTTGTGCCCGCAGGTAACGAACATAAATATCTGCAGGAATATAAGCCCCTGCCAGATGGCCAACATGTTTCAATCCGTTGGCATAGGGCAGGGCAGAAGTAATTAAATATCTTTTGGGGTCGGTCATAATCTTAATTTTAACCGCAGAGGCGGAGAGCCGCAGATGAATTTTCTCTGCGTCCCTGCCTGCCGGCAGGCAGGTTAGCGTCTCTGCGGTTACTGCTGCAAAAATACCGGAATAGCCGCCATTGCCCAAACTTGAACGATTTCGAATAACTTTATCCTTTACTTAAATAATTGTATGATTAAGACTCCACCATACTTAAAAAAAGGCGACACCATTGGATTAGTATGTCCTGCCGGCTATATGGCTGCAGAAAAAGTACAAACCTGTATGACTACCTTGAAAGAGTGGGGCTACCAGGTAAAGATTGGCAAAACTATTGGCGGCAATTCGTCAACTTATTTTTCTGGCACAGATGAAGAACGGCTTAATGATTTTCAACAAATGCTCGATGATGAGGACGTAAATGCAGTGCTTTGTGCCAGGGGTGGTTATGGTACCGGTAGAATTATTGAACAAGTCTGTTTCAGGAAGTTTAAAAAAAAACCCAAATGGATAATTGGTTATAGTGACATTACTATTCTCCACTCGCATATTTATTCTAACTTTTATATTTCAACCCTTCATTCACCTATGGCGGGAGCATTTAATGAGGAGGCACGCCAGGATGACCCTGTGGGACGGGGGGGTAAAAACGAATATGTACTGTCATTAAAAAACGTACTGGAAGGAAAGAAGATATCTTACACAGTACCAGGAAATGAGTTTAATCGTAAAGGTGATGAAGAGGGAGAATTAGTAGGAGGTAATCTTGCATTACTTGCTCATTTGGTGGGTACCGGCTCTGATATTAAAACAAAAGGGCGGATTCTATTTCTCGAAGATGTAGGGGAACAATTATATAATATTGACCGGATGATGCATCAACTTAAACGAAGCGGTAAACTGGAAAAATTAAATGGGTTGATTTTTGGAATTTTTTCCGATACACAGGATACTGATCGGCCATTTGGCACTCCCTTACAGGAAATGCTCTGGAATATTATTAAAGAATACGATTACCCGGTCTGTTTCGATTTTCCGGTAAGCCACACCGATAAAAACTATGCATTGAAAGTCGGGGTGAATTACCGGTTTAAAGTGGGAGGCTCCAAAGTTTTGCTGGAGGAATAGTCGCTAATAGTTCGGGTATAAAATAAAACGACCAGTGCCATTGATTTTATAGATCGCTAAATCGTTCAATGATTTCTCATTGACGGTGATTTTTGAATCTTTCATGATCTTAAAATCTTTGAAAAGCCAGGAGGAAATGTTGTAGTTTGATTTTTTTCGATTTCCGGATACGGCTACTTCCAAAGAAGCAATGTACTTCCCTCTTTTATTAAAAGAAATGAGATTGATCACTTGTATACGGGTGCTGTCTGCTCTTTTTTTCTCTTCCAATAAAACTACTAAGTCAAAATTATTATCAGTGGTAATTTTTCCAGCCAGAAAATAGCCACGGTTTTTCAAACGATTATTGTTTGACAGACCGAGAATCGGAGAAAACCATTTTAGTACATCAGCGGAATCAAGCCTGCGTAGTTGCCACTCGGTTGTATTAATATATAAACTATCAGTCAACTGAATTTCTTCAGTTGATTGCAGCAAGTTGGCATAGGATGAATCTTCCTGTGCAGTCGAATTCAACCAACAGCATATAAAACAGGCAAAGAACAGAATTTTCATTTTGCTAAGATAACTATATGTTAAGTGACGGACAATACCCCAAAAGTGGTATTTCTAACTAATTGTTTAAGAGTGAATCAAGTTTCTGTTGAAACAATTGGAATTCCGGCAGGTTATTGTGTCGTCCTTTTTCCAGGGTTATTAATTCTGAGCCCGGTTTTTTTTCAACCAGCCATTTTGATTGTTTATAAGGGATAATCGCATCTCTGGTGCCATGAAATATTGTGATAGGAGCATTGATGTATCCGAAATTCTGATAGGTAGGCAATGCATACTTTGTCATCGGCATGACCGGATAGATGAAAAAATAATGTTTTGCTAATGCATCCATACTATAATAAGGTGTCTCAAGGATCAGTCTTTTACATTCCCTTACAGAAGCAAGTTGTGATGCTATTCCTGTTCCGAGGGATTTGCCATAAATGATGATTTGCTCAATAGAAACTTTGCTGATAGCCATTTTATATAATATCAGCGCATCATCATACAGGATCTGTTCACTTCTTTTGCCGGTTGATTTTCCATAGCCGGGATAATCCATCATCCAGACCTCATATCCATTACGGGTAAAACTGGTAGCATGCTTTGCATACCGGTTGATATTAAGGCGATTGCCATGAAAGTAGAGTACGATGCCTTTGTTAACGGAATCAGGTACGGTAAACTGGACAATGCTTAAATTTTTTTTAGCAGTAAGAGGTATTTCTATTTCCCGGAATGGGATATCAAACTGGTATTTGTAATCTGCCGGAAGTTTTTTACCATGAAAAATGAATTTATCCTGTAAAAAATATAACGCAACACCAATCATAATATAGACAAGGGCAATTATCTGAAACCACTTCCAGATTTTCTTTAATCTTTTTTTATTCATAATAAAAACTTTGCAAAGATAGGGTTCTCTACTCCCTCTCTAATTTGATGAAGGTAGCCGGGGTAAAAAAAAGGACATGAAAATCATGTCCTTGCTCATAGGGGTAATTGTTTTTTACAACCGGTTCATATAATTCTTTATCCTGTACTGGGCATCATTGCTTATCTGATCCAGTATCAGCCTCATTATTTCATTCTCAGATGGGCCAAACTCCTGCCTGCGATCAATGAGTTGCTTATCGCTTTCACTTAATGCTCTTGCATCACCTGTGTAAGTGGCAAACTCTGTACTCCAGTTGTGATTGCCGCTTATATGATCACTCCATAACCAACGGCCATCTTGATCTCTCACATTTATCTGCAATACTGCATTGGATGCTGTGGTTCTCCTGGTAGTAGTGATGTCTGCATATACTTTCGCATATTCTTTTACTATTGAGTCTGGTTTATAAACTGTTTCTTTTACTACTATTTCTTTTGACACTCTTCTGGTAGTACGAAAGTCCTGGTAACGGCCAATATTGGTATTTTCCAAACGCATACTTACTTCCTGATCTACCCTTACATCCTGGCTTCTGGCATCCCAGGCGGAGTAGAATTTTACAAACTCATTTCGGGAGCTGTATTGCAGGTTGCGGATTAACCGGTCATCAAGATTGTTTGCACCAACAGTATAAGAGCTATATACATAACCACCCTGTTGCTGCATCGGCAGAATTATCACATTTGTTACTGCATAATCATATGCTTCATTCATTTTTACCATTGCATCACGGTTGCCGGGTTTAAAACGGAGGGCAGCCTGAAACTCACGGTAAGCATTTTTGTAGCTTTCTTTATCATACCGCTGCATAAAGGAAAGCCCCCTGTCATACCGGACATCATCTGCTTTTTCACTGTAGGTAACGAGGTACGATGAATAGTCAAGTGGTTTTATGAGGTTGAAAACTGAAGGCACCCGGTAAATGGCATCATACATTCTTTGCAGCGATGCATACTCGTTATACATCCATTCCCATTTTAATTCGTTGGTACTTTCTCCATGGTTACGGATGCGGCTTTCATGGTCGTTTACTGCATAGCGGTAAGAGCTCTGGATGATGCCGAGTAGTTTGGAATCATCCGGGTCTTTCTGCAATTTTTTGGCAGCCAGTTCCACGGCATCTGTGTAGTTTCCTTTTTCGTAAAGCTTGCTGGCTGTTTTACAGGAGAAAACTAACAGACTGACTCCAGCGAAGAGTAAAATGTAGAGTTTTGATTTCATAAACACCTCCTTTTTTATAAGATGTTCAAATAACAGTCCATAGCATATCGCTAATGCTGAATTACAGAAATGTTAACAATAGAAGGCCTTTTCTACTTCCTTTTTGTGGTAGGGGGTTAGTGTTTCAGGATGTCCCGGACAAAATTGTGGTATTCGTCAAAAGAAGGCAGGTTGTTATGGCCGCCGCCATGAATGCGGATAAGAGTAATAATACGGGGGTTTATTTTTTGCAACGCTTCGCTGTGGCGGATAGGAATCAGCAGGTCTTTTGTGCCATGAATAATATAGGTATGACAGTTTACTTTCGGTATCCAGAGATCTGTACGCAAATGAAAACGAAGTACAATCCGGATAGGAAGTATTGGCATAAACCGTTCAATTACCCGTAAAAAATTAAAGTAAGGCGCATCAAGAATAAGATAACGGGGGTTGTTATCGCAAGCCAATTTAGTGGCAAAACCACTGCCCATACTGCGGCCATAAACTATAAGATGTTCTTCGCCGTATTTTTCTTTTAACTTTTCGTAAATGAATTGCATATCACCCAGCATCTCTTTTTCACCCCGTTTACCGGTGCTTTTGCCAAAGCCACGGTAATCAAGTAACACCACATCATAATCGTACCGGTAAAAATCTTTAGCATACCGGGCCCAGCCTTTTATGCTTCGGGTATTGCCATGAAAATAAAGGATTAACCCTTTTGGCTTTTCCCGGTAAAAGTGAAGGCCGTTGATGCGAACACCGGGTTCAATATCAAAGAAATATTCTTTGAAAGGCACATCATATTTAAACTCGAAATCCTGTTTTAATTTCTCTGGTTTAAAAATGAGTTTCTCCTGCAGGAAATAAGCAAGAATAGAAAGAACGGCAATGCCGATGATGATATACCAGACGAACTGAGGTAAAATAGCTATTAGTTCATGGTTCATAGTTCATGTTTTGCCATGCTGAAAATTAGGTTATTATGAACTATCAACCATGAACTTTCATTATTCTTCCAGCCTTCTCAGTGGCAGCCGTATTGCCTCACCGATAACGAGAGGAAATTTTTCGACGGTAACATTGCTTTGATCGAGACTGAATCCTTTTTCTTCTGAAAGACTGACTTCTTTCAGCCAGAAATAAAATTTCATAATAATCCTTTCAAAGAAAGGAAGTTCATTATCCTGGCTCAGGTATTTTTCCATCACCACAAACTGAAAATCACCGGTGGCCCTGTTTCTTTCTATTGTTTCATATCTGGTTGAAATATTAATCTCTCTCTTTGCGGCGAGTTCTTCTACGACCTGCTGAAATAAAATATTGATACGAGGTTGTATTCGAAAGCCAAGTTTAAAATCAACCCGGATAATGTCATTGGGAATGATATGTTCCACCTTGTAATCACATGTATAAGGATCATCCAATGTGTCCACATGCACCAGCCAGTATATGTCGGCCCGTTTAGGTTTTTTGCTAAGTATTGAATAAATAATTTTATGCTCGATCTCTTTTGGGTTGTCGGCACTGGTCAGGTAAACAAGATGTGTTGCATATTTGGGTACTGATTTATCGGTACTCAACTCTTGTATTTTGGGAATATAATGATCAAGCCTCACAAATTCCACATAGCGGTTTTTGATTTTACGGGCCCTGTACCAGGCATACATAATCAGGAATAAAAGACCTCCTACAATTAAAGCAACATATCCACCGTGGGAAAATTTTTTCAGGTTAGCTACCAGGAAAGCACCTTCTATAGAGAAATAAATAATAAGGTATAAATAAATATAAATTGATTTAACTCTTCTTAATACCAGGTAGTTGGCAAACAAAAGCGAAGTGGCAATCATGCACAAGGTAATGGCAAGGCCGTAGGCTGCTTCCATGTGTTTGGATTCCCTGAAGTAAAGAACAATTCCAACACATCCTACAAATAGTAATGTATTGACACCCGGAATATATAATTGTCCCTTTTCATCGGAAGGATATTTTACTTTCAACTTTGGCCAGAGGTTCAAGCGCATAGCTTCGCCAATTAATGTAAACGAGCCTGATATCAAAGCCTGGCTGGCAATAATAGCTGCTGCTGTCGCAATGATAACCCCTGCCATCCGGAACCATTCAGGCATAATGCTGTAAAATGGATTCATTACTGCCGGGTCATAGGACTGCCCATTATAGTTAGCCAGTAACCAGGCGCCCTGTCCAACGTAATTAAGAATAAGACAAGTCTTTACAAACATCCAGGAGATGCGAATGTTGCCTTTGCCGCAATGTCCGAGGTCACTATACAATGCCTCGGCACCCGTAGTGCATAAAAATACAGCACCTAATATCCAGAAACCATGCGGATAGTTAGACAGCATTTCAATGGCATAGTATGGATTAAGGGCTTTAAAAATATGCAGTTCGTCAAAAAAATGCAGCATCCCCATAGCAGCCAGCATTAAAAACCAAATGGTCATTACAGGGCCAAAAAATTTTCCAAGAGAACCAGTACCAAATTGCTGCATCATGAATAGCAGGGTAATGATACCAAGTACGATACAAACAATTGTCCAGGTGCTGATATGGCTAAGCGATGGAATTTGTCTTAATCCTTCTATAGCAGAAGTTATGGTAACCGGTGGTGTAATCATTCCATCGGCTATCAATGCGGCACCACCAATCATAGCAGCAATGACCAGCCATTTTTTTCTTCTTCGCACCAGGGCAAACAAAGAAAAAATACCACCCTCACCTTTATTATCGGCTTTCAGTGTCAGCCAAACATATTTAACCGTTGTCTGAATGGTCAATGTCCAAATGATACAGGAAAGGCTGCCAACAATTAATTGCTCAGTAATAACTTTTGTTCCAATGATTGCATTGAATACATAAAGAGGGGAAGTTCCTATATCTCCGAAAATAATACCGAGGGCAACTAATACACCCAGTGGGGTAACTTTCTTTGTATTTACAGACATAATTACTGCCCGGAGCAGGCTTCTTTTGACGGGCTGTTAAAAACGGACACAAATGTAAAACAGGGAAATCGAAAGTGAAAATTTGTTTTGCTAACTATTAATCTTCTATTATCCGTTTCAACTTCAAATTGGTAACCGGCGCTACAATTAATGGAAATTTTTCCACCGTAACATTCGCAGCATCCAATCCAAAGCCTTTTTCTTCTGAGAGACTATGCTCTTTCAACCAGAAATGGAATTTCATAACAACTCTTTCAATAAATGGAAGTTCATTATCCTGGCTCAGGTATTTTTCCATGACCATAAACTGGAAGTCGCCTACCGTATTACTATTGGCAAGGCTTTCATAACGGCTGATGATATTTACTTCTTTATTGGCCACCAGATCTTCTACTACTTTTCTGAACATCAGGTTGATTCTTGGCTCCATACGGAACCCTAACCGGAAATCCACCCGGATAATATCGTTGGGAATGATATGTTCTACTTTATACTCACAGGTATAAGGATCATCAACCGTGTCCACATGTACAAACCAATAGATGTCGGCTCTTTTTGGTTTCTTATTTAAGATAGAGTAAATGATTTTATGTTCAATCTCTTTTGGATTGTTGGCACTGGTCAGGTAAACGAGGTGTGTAGCATATTTTGGAACAGATTTATCAGTACTTAGTTCCTGAATTTTTGGAACATAGTGTTCCATTCTTACAAACTCAACATACCTGTTTTTGATTTTCCTTGCCCTGTACCAGATATACATGATGAGGAACATGAGCATTCCTATTATTAAAGTGATATAACCTCCATGGGTAAACTTAACCATCAGTGCAATGAGAAATCCTGTTTCCACAACAATATAAAGCCCAAGAAAAATATAAATCCATAAAGACTTCACCCTGTTAAGAACCAGGAAATTGGAAAAAAGTATGGTAGTCATCAGCATGGTGACGATAATAGCCAAACCATAAGCTGCTTCCATGTTGGATGATTTACGGAAATAAAGAATTACCCCTGCGCAGCCAAGAAACATAATAAGACTTATTGCCGGAATGAATAGCTGACCTTTTGCTTCTGATGGGTAACGGATTTTTACTTTCGGCCAAAGGTTTAGCCGCATTGCTTCGCTTATTAAAGTAAATGCACCGGAAACCATTGCTTGGCTGGCAATAATAGCTGCTGCAGTGGCAATAATAACACCCGGTATGATGAACCATTGCGGCATCAAATCGTAAAAAGCATTAATGCTCAACGATTTTTTTACTTCTTCAGTAATATGAAGACCGTTTCTGTGCGCAAGTAAATAAGCTCCCTGACCAAAGTAGTGTATCAGCAGACAGGTTTTTACATAAATCCATGAAGTGCGGATATTATTGCGGCCACAATGGCCTAAATCACTATACAATGCTTCGGCACCGGTAGTGCAAAGAAACACGGCTCCCAACAACCAAAAACCTCCGGGATAATTTTTTAAAAACTGGATGGCGTAATGAGGACTGAGTGATTTAAAAATAGTTAAATCGTCGAAAACATGAATAAGACCAAGCACCAACAGCATAGTAAACCAGATAAACATGATTGGGCCAAATAACCTGCCAATAGAGGCTGTGCCGAATTGCTGCATGAAGAAAAAAAGTGCCAGAATGCTTAATACAATAATGACAACCGTATTACTTCCATCCTCTATTCCTAAATAAGGCAGTTCCTTTAGACCTTCAATGGCCGAAGTAATAGAAATGGGCGGTGTAATGATGCCGTCGGCCAGTAAGGCGGCGCCTCCAATCATGGCGGGTATCACCAACCATTTTTTTCTTCGCCTTACAAGTGCAAACAAGGCAAAAGTTCCACCTTCGCCTTTGTTATCGGCCTTTAATACCAGTATTACATACTTTATAGTTGTTTGTAAGGTTAGTGTCCATATTATGCAGGATAGGCTTCCAAGAATCAGGGCTTCACTTATTACTCTTCCGTTGGTGATGGCATTGAAAACGTAAAGTGGAGACGTACCTATATCACCGTAAATAATTCCTAAGGCAATAAGTAATCCGGCGGCGCTGACTCTATTAGTCGATATTTTCACTTTGGTGCGTTGTTGTTTGGACTCAGGTACAGATTGTCTATTTCTGCCGGAGATTGATAACGAAGATATAATCAAAAATCAATTTCAACGAACAAACCTTTAATCTTTACCGTTCGTCATATTTATGCAGTTTAATTATGAAAGTTTAGAATAAGCAAATAAGGTTTCCTAACCATCATTCATGTAATAGTACAAAAAACTGCATCATTTGTAAAATAACAGGCCCGGTTTTGGCTGGCATCTTGTAACTTTATTTGGTAAAAAATCAGCATTTTATGATTGGAAGGAATATGTGTTTAGTAATACTCGTAGTGACTATAGGTCTACCAGCTTTGGCTCAGAAAATTGTGTATTCTGATTATGATAAAAACGATACCCGGTCGATGAATTTTGAAATTGCCGGTAAAATCAAAGGAAACTTTCTGATATATAAGAATAACCGGAGCAATAAACATGTTATATCCATATTGGATGAGGAAATGAAGCAAATATCAACTGTCGAACAGGATTATTTGCCTTCTACTGACAGGATAATCAATGTAGACTTTTTCCCTTACAACGATTTTTGTTACCTGATCTATCAATACGAGAAGAAAAATGTGATTTATTGTATGGCAGCTAAAATTGATGGTAATGGCAAAAAAATCGGAGAATTACAGGAGCTGGATACAACACATCTTGGCTTTGCTGTCAATAATAAAATTTATACCGTATTAAGCAGCGACGACAAATCGAGAATTATTGTTTTTAAAATTAATACCCGCAATAAAAGACTCTATGCTATCTCAACCAATTTACTCAATGAAAAACTGGAACTACTGAAAAAAAGTCATCTCAACATAAATATGGATGACAGAAACGAATACCTCACTGATTTTCAACTGGATAATGAAGGAGACCTGGTATTCAGTAAATTTTTCAGGAACAGCAACGATATCATCAGTAAAGCCTCCATGATGATTAAATATGCCCAGGCCGATTCTATACTGGAGAATGTACTGAATATTGAGAAAACTTTATTGGATGAAATTCACATAAAAGTTGATAATCCTAACAAAAGATATATGTTGATATCTTATTATTTTAAGGAGCGAAGGGGTAATATTGAAGGATTTTATTTTTATGTTTGGGATAAAACACTCCAACAATCATCTTTGGAAAACACAACCGTTTTTAGTGAGGAACTGCGTCAGGAAGCAAGGGGAGACGCCAGTGTGAAAACAGCTTTTAATGATTTTTTTATCAGGAATATTATAACCAAGAAAGACGGTGGTTTTATAATTGGCAGCGAATCGTATTATACCACTTCCCGGTTTAATAACTGGAATCGTTGGGATTATCTGTATGGGTCACCTTATATGAACTCTTTTAATAATAATTATTATAGTCCGTATTATAATAATTACTGGTGGGGTTCCCGGGTTAATAGTAACCAGGCAGTTCGGTACCATGCAGATAATATTGCTGTGTTGTCTTTTAATAATAAAGGGGAACAAGAATGGACAAATGTTATGAGCAAAAGTCAGTTTGATGATCAATCAGACGATCTGATATCTTATCAATTGGTAAATACAGGCGGGCAAATCCATTTTTTGTTTAATCTGCAGGAGAGAAGAAATAATCTTCTCACAGATTACACTATTTTACCTGATGGGCAATTGAATCGAAATCCAACATTAAAAAATCTTGATAAGGGTTATGAATTTATGCCCAAATACGGTAAACAGGTCAGCTCACGACAAATGATTATTCCCTGCCAATATCGTAACTATATTTGTTTTGCAAAAGTTGATTTTACACAGAATTAGTTAATACTTACACTTATTTGTGATTGGTATATTTAAACAGAAAAACCCGGCTAATATTTTTTTGTTGCTGGTCTTCGGCGTTTTAATAAAACTTCCGATGTTTCTGTATCCCCATACACCAACTGTGAGAAACAATGACGGCATTTTTTTTCAATGGATATTGGAATTAACCGGACCAACAGGGCTTACCTATCCTCAATTGTATCCATTTCTGGCATTCACATTATTATTTCTACAAGCTTTAATGCTTACAAGATTTATCAATTCTCAACGGATGATGAATAAGTCAACCTATTTTCCTGGATTGGCTTACTTACTTATTACATCTTTGTTACCTGAATGGAATCATTTCTCAGCACCTCTTATTGTCAATACTATTTTATTATTTGTACTGTCACGGTTGTTCAATATATATAACCAGCCCAATGCAAAGGGAACTATTTATAATATTGGGCTGGCTCTTGGTATTGCATCTTTCCTGTTTTTTCCCGCCATCACATTTATTTTGTGGATACTTCTTGCCCTTGCCGTTATGCGTACGTTCCAATTAAATGAATGGGTTCTTTGCATAGCCGGTATCACCACTCCCTATTATTTTTTTGCAATTTATCTGTTTATTACTGATGATTGGAGCTGGCAGCATCTGATGCCACATTTTTCAATTGGTTTGCCAACTATCAGGCAAACTGTATGGCTGGCAGGTAGTGCTTTCCTGCTTGTGGTTCCATTTTTAAGTGGAGGTTATTATGTGCAGGATAATTTAAGAAAAATGCTGATCCAGGTAAGAAAAGGCTGGAGTCTTTTATTATTATACTTATTAGGGGCCATTTTTATACCATTTGTAAACAATAGCGAATCATTTGAAAACTGGGTAATTGTGGCAATACCATTTGCGGCTTTTCATGCCTGTACTTATTTGTATTCTACTTTACGGATAATACCGCTTTTATTGTTCTGGCTTACCGTAGCTTTTATTCTGGGTTATCAATACTATGAGCTTGGATGGTAAGAGAGTCGGGAGTTGTGAGTCTTGAGTCGGGAGTAGTGAATCGTTAATTATCAATCATAAGCCATCGCTGTAATTGAGTAAACCTTCTAAATTTTAAAGCTCTCACTCCCGACTCCTAACTAATGACTCCGGACTCTTAACTTTGCTTCTCAAATCCCTTCAACATGAAATTTGGTGTAGTAGTATTCCCCGGTTCTAATTGCGACAGAGATATGTATGATGCCCTGAATGATGATCTGGGTCAGGAAGTTTCGATGCTCTGGCACAAGGATAAAGACCTGTCAAAATTCAATACAGAAGATTGTATTATTCTTCCCGGTGGTTTTTCTTATGGCGATTATTTACGTTGTGGTGCCATTGCCCGTTTTAGTCCGATGATGCAGAGTGTGATTGAATTTGCCAATGCCGGTGGAAAAGTGTTTGGGGTATGCAATGGTTTTCAGATATTATGTGAATCACACTTATTACCAGGTGGATTGCTGAGAAATGGTAACCAGCAGTTCGTTTGTAAAAATGTTTTCATCACCAATAAATCAGAGAAAATATATAAAATACCAGTAGCACATGGCGAAGGCAGGTATTATGCAGATGAAAAAACATTAGACGAACTGGAAACTAACGGCCAGGTTATTTTTTATTACTGCGATGAAAAGGGAAATAAAACTGTAGCAGCCAATCCTAATGCTGCTATCAGGAATATTGCGGGTATTTGTAATGCTAAACGAAATGTTTTTGGAATGATGCCCCATCCGGAAAGGGCCTGCTCAACCGTGTTGGGTAACACTGACGGAAGGGAGATTATACAAACACTGCTGATGGCGGAGCAACTGGTTTCCTGATTTAGCAATCTTATCATTAAATTACCTGTATTCGTCATTTTCCTTACAAATCAAATGGCTGTGAGAGGTTAAATTTGCAATAGAAAATTTTAACAACCCTGTCAGGCAAAAAAGCAGGATTTTTGCGTAGTTAATTAAAAGAAAAGAATGAAGAAATTATTTGTACTTACTCTTGTTGTTTTTGCAGTCTTGAGCGGCAATGCCCAGCTCAACCCGATTACCTGGACTTTTACTGCTAAAAAAACGGCTGATAAGACATACGAAATCAGCATGATTGCCACCATCCAGACCAAGTGGCACCTGTATTCTCAAAAACAGCCGGAAAATGCGATAGCGATGCCAACTACTTTTACTTTTAATCCTAATCCATTATTTACAGCTGAGGGAAAAATTAAGGAAGTAGGTAAAATGGAGAAGTTCGAAGACAAGGATCTGGGAGTTTCTGCCAACCAGTATTCTAAAACTGTCACTTTTGTACAGAAGATAAAACTGAAGACAAATGTAAAAACCAACTTTACCGGCAATGTGGAATACCAGACCTGTGACGATCATCAATGCCTGCGGCCAAAAAAGGTTAATTTCAGCGTTGCAATTAAATAGAATGAACTAAATTTTTCCAGCTATAACGGGTTCTTGTAAAAGAGACCCGTTCGTTTTTTATAAAAGAAATACCATGTTGCTGACAAAAAAACTAATTGCTGTTTTCTCTTTCTTGTTTCTCTTTTACCTCTCTGGAAATAGTCAGGATAGTCTTGGTGCGGTGCATGTATGGAAAGTTGACAGCAAAAAAATTGAAGAAGGAAAATATGAGCTGACTTTTAACGGATCTATTACAGGCAACTGGCAGGTGTATGCACCCAATCAAACTTTGCTGGAGGAGAAGACCGTAGTCTTAAAATTTGCTGACTCAAGCATCGTTCAGGAAGGAGACTTTATTGTACAGGGCACTCCAAAGGAAATCAGCAGTGTGATTTTTGAAAACACAAAAGTTAGTGTGTATGAAGCTACTGTGCAATGGAAAGCTGTCATTAAGATTAATGGAGCAGTGCCGGCAAAACTACAGGGTAGTTTATTTTATACCTATGGAATAAATGATGAATATTACCCTTCAACAGAAACAGGTTTTGTAACTGCTATGGAAGGAGGAGTGGAAGCGGCAAGTGTAAAAATTGCATCTTTAGACATCAACAAACCAGTGAATAATTGTGGTGATGATGGCACAAAGAACAAAAGCTTACTAACTATTTTCCTGTTGGGTTTACTGGGTGGTTTGATTGCCTTGCTTACTCCCTGTGTGTTTCCCATGATTCCGGTAACGGTTACTTTCTTCACAAAAAAATCTACAGACAGAAAGAAAGGAATTACGAATGCTATTTTGTACGGCCTTTTTATTTTCCTGATTTATATTTTGATCACTTTGCCATTTCATATTGCTGGTAAAGCCATCAGCCCTGAAATTTTCAATAATATTTCAACCAACGTATGGCTCAACATTGCCTTCTTTGCCATCTTCGTTTTCTTTGCTCTTTCTTTCTTTGGCATGTTTGAAATAGGATTGCCAGCAGGATTAGCCAACAGAATGGATTCTAAATCCGGTCTTGGAAATCTGGGTGGAATATTTTTTATGGCAGCCACATTGGCTATCGTATCGTTTTCCTGCACCGGTCCCATCTTAGGTACTTTATTAGTTGGGGTGGCAGACCAAGGTGCATGGCCGCTAACTGTCGGTGCGGCAGGTTTTGGTATAGCCTTAGGGTTACCGTTTGCCTTGTTTGCCATGTTCCCCAACTGGCTGCAATCATTACCAAAGTCTGGCGGATGGATGACAGATGTGAAAGTAGTACTTGGCTTCCTCGAATTGGCGTTGGCAGTAAAATTTCTCTCCAATGCTGATTTAGTGAAGCAATGGGGGCTTTTGAAAAGAGAAATATTTATCGGGCTTTGGATTTTATTCGGATTGCTTACTGTTTTATACCTACTGGGAATTTTAAAAGTGAAGCATAGCAGCCCGGTGAAGAAATTTTCTGCTGTACGGATTTTATTCATCCTGCTTTTCTCTGCTATTACCATTTATCTTATTCCGGGTCTTTTTAATTCAAAAGGAGCCGATTTAAAATTGATCAGTGGTTTTCCTCCTCCCCGGACTTACAGCATTTATAAAATAGAAACAGGGAAGTCCGGCATTTTCGAGCCGATGCATAACGATTACGAGGGGGCTTTAAAATTAGCGAAGGCACAAAATAAACCTGTTCTGATTGACTTTACCGGATGGGCTTGTGTAAACTGCAGAAGGATGGAAGAGAAGGTATGGCCCGATGCTGTTGTTGACAGCCTGATGCGAAATGAATTCATTGTTGTTTCCTTATATGTAGATGAGAAAAAGCAATTGCCCGCGGCAGAACAGACAGTGGAGAAACTTTCGAACGGAACAGAGAAATCAATTGTATCGGTGGGGGATAAATGGTCAACTTTCCAGATTGAAAATTTTGGGGCTACATCACAACCACAATATGCTATTATCAGCCCGGAGCAAATAGCATTGACAAAGACAAAATTCTATACTCCTAAGGCCGGCGAGTTTATCAAGTGGCTGGAGTGTGGACTTGAGGCGTTTAGGAAAGGGAAGAAGTGAATGGAGAGTAGGGAGTAGGAAGTAGGAAGTAGGAAGTAGGAAATACAGCAGATTGCAAGTAATACCAAATAGACTTTAAATTAATATCCTTACCAGAGGTATTAATACCGATAGACAACAGGTATGACTGAAGGACATGCTTTTAATGTCGTATCGGTATAATAATAAAAAAAGCCCCCGACTTTCATCAGAGGGCTTTTTCAATTAGGTGTCATTCTGTACCAGCCTTCCGGTATGGCAAGCAAACATTAATTCCTTTTTATCAGAATCGGTTTTACTCCGGGTGGAGATACAGAATGACAAGAGCTTCTACCTATCCATTCATGGAGAGGATTGGGGTGAGCCTGCCTGCCGGCAGGCAGGGCTATAATGCTATTTGTTTTTGTGTCATTTGCTTACGCAAATTAATCAATCCATACCGCATACGGCCCAACGCAGTGTTAATACTACAATTGGTAGCCGAAGCGATTTCCTTAAAACTCATATCTGCGTAATGACGTAATATAATAACTTCTCTTTGGTCTTCAGGCAGGCTTTGTAACATGTCACGGACCCTTTCGTGGCTTTGTCTTTTTATCATAGCTGTTTCAGCACTGTCTTCAGAAAAATTCAGTACTTCAAAAATGTCTTTGTCTTCACTGTTACGGATTACCGGGGTTCGTTTTACCTTGCGGAAATGATCAACACAAAGATTATGTGCTATACGCATAGCCCAGGGCAGAAATTTTCCTTCTTCTGTATAACGTCCACCCCTGATAGTATCTATAATGCGGATAAAGGAATCCTGAAAGATATCCTCGGCAAGGTATTTGTCTTTTACCAGGAACAGGATAGACGTATAGAGCTTATCCTTATGCCTTAGTACAAGCATTTCAAGGGCATCTGTATTTCCATCTGTAAACAGATGAATTAATTCATGATCGGTCTTTTTAGCGAATGCTTTCATAACTTCTACAGTTTTAGGTTGCTTCCGTATGGATGTAACCATGCGGAATGTTTAAAGGATATTGGTTGCGATAAAAAATTGCTGAATGAACAAGTAGAAGTTTATGCGATAGGCAGGTTAAATTTTAAGGTTTTCATTTTTTTGGATTATTGGAAAACTAAAAATAGGGCATTTCATTAAAATGCCAAACATTTGTGTTAGCAAAATGTAGTAATGAGTGCTAATGAAATGTTAAGAATATAGCATAATACCCATGCCAGATAAGGCTTTACATTTGCCAAACTATTCATGGAAAAGATAATAAAAGGGAATAATCCCGTTAAATCAAAGACCGTAATTTCCGCAGAAAACATACTGATAAAGGGTGCGAGGGTGCACAACCTGAAAAATGTGACTGTTGAAATTCCCCGGAACAAATTGATTGTTGTCACCGGTGTTTCAGGTTCCGGCAAATCTTCACTTACAATTGACACCTTATATGCAGAAGGTCAGCGCCGCTATGCGGAAAGCCTGAGTGCCTATGCCCGGCAATTCCTGAACCGGATGAACAAACCGGATGTAGATTATATTAAAGGTCTTTGTCCTGCCATTGCCATCGAACAAAAAGTAATTACAAGGACGCCACGTAGTACGGTTGGAAGCATGACGGAAATATATGATTACCTCCGGCTGCTTTTTGCAAGAATCGGGAAAACCATTTCTCCGGTTTCCGGTAAAGAAGTGAAAAAGGATGATGTGACAGATGTGCTGGATGCTATTATCAAATTGAAAGAAGGTGATAGGGTTTTTATTCTCGCCACATTTAAGCAGCATAAAAATCGGGATATTAAAGAGGAGTTGAATATTTTGGTGCAGAAAGGATTTAGCAGAGTCTATAGTCGGGAGTCAGGAGTCAAGAGTCAGGAGTCGGGAGTTACTCACCGGATTGAAGAGTTACTTGAGTTGAATGATAAAGAATTAAAAACTAAAAAAATCACTCACATTCTTGTTGATAGAATTGTAGTAAAGGATTTTGATGATGATGATAAACATCGTGTAGCAGATTCTATCGGCACGGCTTTTTATGAAGGAGAAGGTGATGTGTATCTTGAAGTGCAGACTGAGGCGGGAGTCGGGAGTCAGAAGTCAGAAGTCGGGAGTCGGGAGTCAGGAAAGAAAAGTTCAAAAGCAGTCTCTCATTCATCTCCCGATAGCTATCGGGACACCACTTCCCATTCACTATTACATTTCAACAATCGTTTCGAACTCGATGGTATGCAATTTGAAGAACCTGTTCCCAATCTTTTTTCTTTCAATAATCCGTTTGGAGCTTGTCCTACCTGCGAAGGATTTTCGCAAGTTTTAGGAATTGATCCTGATCTGGTAATTCCTGATAGAAGATTAAGTATTTATGATGGCGCCGTTGCTTGCTGGAAAGGAGAGAAGATGGATTGGTGGCGTCAGAATTTTGTAAAAGGAGCGAAGAAATTCAATTTCCCTGTACATAAACCTATCGCCGATCTGACAGATAAACAATACAAACAATTATGGGAAGGCAGTGATGGTGTAATGGGCATCAATGATTTTTTTAAAGATGTAGAATCACAGTTATATAAAGTTCAGTACAGGGTGCTGCTAAGCCGCTACCGCGGCAGAACAGAATGCCCTGATTGTAATGGCTATCGTTTACGAAAAGAAGCTTTGTATGTGAAAGTGAATAAAATGAGTATCGGCGAATTGAGTACGATGCCGGTCAGGGATTTAAAAAAATGGTTTGAAGCATTGGATTCAAAACTAAGCAGCCATGATAAAATAGTGGCAAAAAGAATATTGATAGAACTGCATAACAGGTTGGATACATTAATAAAAGTTGGCTTGGGATACTTAACATTAATTCGTTTGGCTAACTCTTTAAGTGGTGGTGAAAGTCAGCGTATTCAATTGACAAGAAGTCTTGGTAGTAATCTTACCAACTCGTTATATATTCTGGATGAACCATCCATTGGTCTGCACTCCAGAGACACGGCAAACCTGATTAAGGTGCTAAAAGAGCTGAGAGATTTGGGTAATACGGTGGTGGTGGTGGAGCATGATGAAATGATGATGCGGGAAGCAGATCATATTATCGATATGGGCCCTCTGGCATCTCATTTGGGAGGTGAGGTGATAGCGGAGGGAGATTATGATGAAATAATTTCCAACCCGATGAGCCTGACAGGAAAATACCTGAATGGCGATTTAAAAATTGAACCACCAAAAACGGTTCGTAAATGGAACCGTTCTATTACAGTAGAAGGAGCAAGACAACATAACCTTAAAAACATAACAGTTGAATTTCCATTAAATGTGTTGTGTGTAGTTAGTGGTGTAAGCGGAAGTGGTAAAACAACATTAGTGAAACAAATTCTATATCCTGCTTTGCGAAAGCTGAAAGGAGACCCGATGGCTATCGGGTTCGGCGATAAGATTGGTTTTCACAAACAAATTACCGGCGACATCGAAGGTATTGCCCAGATAGAAATGGTGGATCAGAATCCGATTGGTAAATCATCAAGAAGTAATCCTGTTACATATATTAAGGCTTATGATGAAATAAGAGATTTATATGCCAGCCAACCACTGAGTAAGATGCGGGGTTTTCAACCCAAACATTTTTCTTTTAATGTAGATGGAGGTCGATGTGATACTTGCAAAGGCGAAGGCGAACAGGTGGTGGAAATGCAATTCCTGGCTGATGTGCACCTGACCTGTGAATCATGCGGTGGAAAAAGATTTAAAGAAGAAGTACTGGAAGTAAAATACAAAGACAAGAATATATATGATGTGCTGGAGATGAGTGTGGATGAGGCAATTGGCTTTTTTTACGATGAAAAAGGATTGTCGAAGGCTATTCAGCCATTGAGTGATGTGGGGTTAGGTTATGTAAAACTGGGACAATCATCTGATACTTTATCAGGGGGTGAAGCACAACGGGTAAAACTGGCTTCGTTTCTTGGCAAGGCCCGCCCGGATGGCTCCGCCGGACGGGGAAGAGCTAATAATAAAATTCTTTTCATTTTTGATGAGCCAACAACTGGTTTACATTTTAATGATATCAAAAAATTACTTTCTTCTTTCAACGCATTGATTGAGCAAGGCCACTCCATCCTGGTTATTGAACATAACTTGGATGTGATCCGATCAGCAGACTGGGTGATTGATCTTGGTCCTGGGGCAGGTGATGAGGGAGGTGAATTGGTTTTTTCGGGTAAACCTGCTGACTTAAAAAAAGCAAGAGATAGTAAAACTGCTAAGTTTATATAAAAAAATAGTAACTATACGATTCTACAAGGAAAAGATTCATACTTATATTCCTTATTTCAGTGGTAAAGATTTGAATTTATACGGTTAATTATTACCTTAGCGTTATTGTTTTTTACGGAGGAGTGTATCGGAAAACCCCTTTGTATTCATTTAAATCCTAACCTATGAATAAAAAATCTACTCTTTATTGCAATTATTCTATTGCAGCATTATTTTTTTACTTCCTGGTATTTATTAACAGTGTAAACAGTCAACCGGTAAGCCAGACTTTTAACAGTAGCGGCTCATATATAATCCCCACCGGTTATACAGCCAACATAACTATACAGGCATGGGGTGCTGGTGGTGGTGGTGGCTCCAATACGGCCGGAGCTAAAGGTGGTGGTAGCGGTGGATCCTATGCCAGTTCAACATTTACACTTGGCGCAGGAACTTATACGGTTACTGTCGGAACGGGCGGTACAGTCGGTAATAATGGAGGTAACTCAAATTTTTCGAACATTGTTATTGCAGAGGGTGGAGGTGCTGCAATTGGTACTTCGGGAGGTGTATGCGGTACTTCATCTGGTAGTACAGGTACTATAATTATTTCAGCGGCCAATGGTTCATCAGCAAATGGGAACGATGGGGGAGCTGGAAGTACTGCACCGAATAGCGGAGGTTCGGGAGGGATAGCAGGTCTGGCCAATAATGGTTCGGGACTTAACGGAGCCTCTCCCGGTGGTGGTGGAGGGGGAAAAGCCGGCCCGGGTAATAATGGAACTTCAGGAAGTGGAGGTAATGGAAGGGTGATTGTTACAGTGAATACAACTTTACCAGTAAAGTTCAATAGTATTAAAGCAATTGAAAAGTTTAATGGTGTACAATTAGAATGGATAGTCTCTTTTGAAGAGAATCTTATTAAATACGTTGTAGAAAGATCTTTTGATGGAAGACAGTATTCGGCAATTGGAGAGGTAGAATCCCGTAACTCAATTAATGAGACAACTTACAGCTTTTTTGATGCCAGCTTTTTTCAATCGATCGCTTATTACCGGATAAGGAGTGTAAGGATAGATGGACAATTTGCTATTAGCCCTGTAATAAAAGTAAACCTCAACAAACAAGTAAAAGATATTTCTCTCTACCCCAATCCCGTTAAAGGGGATTATGTATCTTTTCAGGCATCGGATCTTTCTAAAGGAAATTATAAAATACAAGTATATAATCGTAGCGGGGTGCAGGTTCTAGAACAAGGTTTGACTCATTCAGGAGGGGCGATTAATCAAACACTTAAATTACCTGCAGGAATTTCTCCCGGATTTTATTTCTTACAACTGATTAATGATGAAATGAAAGGGATGAATAAAAATTTTATTGTAAATAAATAAGTATAAATTCATTTAATAAAAATCCCCCGTTATATAATGATACGGGGGATTTTTATTTCCTGATGAAAAAAATTATCGAAGCTTATCCAGTGATTTTACAAGCTTTTCATCTTTCCTGATATTACGGAAGGCCATAAAATAACCAGCGATAATAGCAAAGGGCAGAATACAAAACAGCGCCGGGATAGCTTTTGTAAGCTTATTCATTGCTGAGATGTATAATATGACAATTACTACTCCTAATAATAACCCGAGCAGGCAAAGTTTAATTTGAAGCTTGCGGTCTTTATACAAAAATATAATGGCACCGGAAAGTATGAGGGAGGCCCCTGTAAAGATTAGCAACAGAAATCCGCTGCCGGCTTTTAGCACTTTATCCACTTCAACCCCTTTTTCCATTGCCTTACCGGTTGCAAATGGAAACATAAAACAAAACAGAGCAGCTAATGTGGCAAGTAATAACCAAAGTGTTTGCTGGCGTTGAATCATAAAAAAAGTATTTAATTCTATATAAAGTGACAACTAAATTTTACCCCAATTCCGGATACAATGGAAACTGCTGCATAAATTCTTTCACTTCACCTTTCACCGCTCTAATGATAGCCTCATCATCTGCATTCATTAATATTTTATCAATCATTCCAACAATTGTTTCCATATGTGTTTCATTCATACCTCTTGTTGTTATTGCCGGTACACCTACCCGGATACCTGAAGTTACAAATGGCGACTTATCATCAAACGGTACTGCATTTTTATTCAAAGTGATATGAGCTCTGTCCAGTGTTTCCTGGGCTTTTTTTCCCGTAATGTTTTTATTCCGAAGGTCTATCAGCATCAGGTGGTTATCGGTGCCATCACTGATAAGCTGGTAACCTCTTGCAACAAATGCTTTTGCCATGGCCTGCGCATTAGCTATTACTTGTTGGCCATATGCTTTAAAGGAATTATCCAGTATTTCCCCAAATGAGATTGCTTTTGCAGCTATTACATGTTCCAGTGGCCCACCTTGCGTACCAGGAAAAACAGCCAGATCCAATAATGAACTCATCTTTCTTAAATTCCCTTTTGGATCTCTTATTCCCCACGGGTTTTCAAAATCATGACGCAGCATAATAATACCACCTCTTGGGCCACGCAAGGTTTTATGTGTGGTAGAAGTAACGATATGACAATGGTCAAAAGGATCATTTAATAAACCTGCTGCAATTAATCCGGCAGGGTGAGCAATGTCGGCTAGTACAACAGCACCAATTTCGTCTGCTACTGAACGGATGCGTTGATAATCCCAATCACGGCTGTAAGCTGAAGCGCCACAAATAATCATCTTTGGTTTTTCTTTTCGGGCAGTGGCTTCCAGCTGATCATAATCTACAATCCCCTCTTTTGTAACCCCATAGTGTAATGCCTGGTAAGTTTTGCCGCTAAAGTTGGCAGGGCTTCCATGTGTAAGGTGCCCACCCATGCTTAAATCAAGGCCTAAAATTTTTTCACCCGGTTTCATTACTGCTAAAAAAACAGCCCCATTAGCCTGTGCTCCGCTGTGTGGTTGCACATTTGCCCAACTTGCATTAAAAATTTTCTTTAATCGTTCAATTGCCAGCGTTTCAATTTCATCCACAATTTCACAACCACCATAGTATCTTTTACCGGGGTAGCCTTCAGCATACTTATTTGTTGGGCAGGTTCCCATGGCCTGCATTACCTGTAGAGATGTAAAATTTTCTGAAGCGATTAACTCAATACCGTTCCGTTGGCGTTCCAGTTCTTTATTGATAAGGTCAAAAACAAGAGTGTCTCTTTGCATAATGAAGTTTAAAAGTTTACGAGTTCACAAGTTCTGCGGATTTGAAAAGTATTTACAGGTTTAATCAACTCGTAAACCATTGGAACTGGTAAACTACATGAACCTGTTTGCTGCAAAAGTAAGTTAGCGACCAATGTGATGGGTTTTCGGTGCAAGATTTTTGTTTATTTCAAAAGTCTTACTTTCGTTGGCTTTTGATTAGTTAATTCCGAAAGAGTCATTCGGACAAACCACTACGGTTCATCAATGAAAGCCATTATACCAGTAGCCGGCGCAGGTACCAAGTTGCGTCCACATAGTTACTCTCAGCCCAAAGCACTCATTCCATTAGCCGGAAAGACGGTTCTCAGTATTATTATTGACCAGTTGAAAAGTGCCGGTATTAACGAATTTGTGTTTATTGTTGGCTATCTCGGTGATAAAATACAGGATTATGTAAAAGCTAAATACCCGGAACTAAAGGCCCATTATGTTCACCAGGTGGACAGGCAGGGGGTTGGTCATGCCATCCGGATGACGAGAAGCATTGTGAATCAGGATGAAGTGTTTGTTGTATTGGGGGATACTATTTGTGAATATGATGTAAAGGAAGTAGTGGAAAGCCCTTTTTCAATGATTGGAGTCAGGAAAGTGGATGATCCCCGGGAATTTGGTGTAGCAGAGATTGAAGAAGATGGATTTATCAATCATGTAGTGGAGAAACCACAAATTCCAAAATCAAATATGGCATTGGTAGGCGTATACAAAATAAAAGAAAGTGAGCAGATGTTTCAATGCCTCGAGAACAATATCCGGGAGGGATTACGAAGCCATGGCGAATACAGTTTGACGGATGCGCTGGACTGTATGATTCAAATGGGTGCTAAATTCAAATCATTCAAAGTTGAGAACTGGTTTGATTGCGGCAGGAAGGAAACCATGCTGGAATCGAATGCAACATTGCTTAAAAAATTTGCTGTAAAAACAGATGCAGGTCAGTTTGAAAACACGGTCATCATTCAGCCGGTAAGTATTGCCATTGGTTGTACTATTAAAAATTCTATCATCGGGCCGAATGTTTCTATCGGAGAGAATACAACGATTGATTATTCAATTGTCAAAAATTCAATCATCGGATCTTTCTCCAATCTTTTTGATATTGTGCTGGATGATTCAGTAATTGGTAGCGATACCAATCTTCGTGGTGAAACCCGATCACTGAATATCGGGGATAATACAAGTATTGATTTGGGGTAAGGCTCACGGCACAAGATTCAAGTCGTAACTATTTCTGCAATACTTATTAAGGGTAATTATTTTTCCTTAAGTCTTATTATTTTTCTTATGCTTTAAAGACTAACTCTTGTGCCTTGTATTTCTTGAACCTTGTGCCTTCTTCAATTATCTTTACACCTGACTAACAACTCCTTACTCATGGCTGATTTCTCCAATCGTATTACCAAACTTTTTGGAATAGACTATCCCATCATACAGGCTGGTATGATATGGGCCAGCGGCTGGCGGCTTGCCAGTGCTGTCAGTAATGCAGGAGGCTTAGGAATTATCGGCAGCGGTTCGATGTATCCGGATGTTTTACGGGAACATATCCGTAAATGTAAAGCTGCTACGAACCGTCCCTTTGGTGTAAACGTACCTTTGTTATACCCGGCTATAGGGAAACATATTCAGGTAATACTGGAAGAAGGGGTAAAAATTGTTTTTACTTCAGCCGGCAATCCAAAAACATGGACAAGTACTCTTAAACAAAATGGAGTTACCGTTATTCATGTAGTTAGTTCTTCAAAATTTGCAAAAAAGTCAGAAGAAGCAGGCTGCGATGCTGTGGTTGCTGAAGGGTTTGAAGCTGGCGGTCATAACGGTAGGGAAGAAACAACAACAATGGTATTAATTCCTGCTGTTGCTGATGCTGTTAAAATACCTGTAATTGCTGCTGGTGGAATTGCAAATGGAAGACAGATGTTGGCAGCAATGGTATTAGGAGCCGAGGGAGTTCAAATGGGTAGCCGTTTTGTAGCCAGTGAAGAAGCTTCTTCACATATCAACTTTAAAAATATTGTTGTCAATTCAAATGAAGGGGATACACAATTGACGATGAAACAACTGACCCCGGTCCGGTTAATAAAAAATGAATTTTTTAAGCAGGTTCAGGAGGCAGAACAAAGAGGAGCAACGGTAGAAGAGTTAAATATGTTATTAGGAAGGGCAAGGGCCAAAAAAGGTATGTTTGAAGGGGATTTGACCGAAGGTGAACTGGAAATAGGGCAGGTAAGTGCTTTATTGGATAGTATTTTACCCGCCGGGGATATCGTTAAAAATGTGTGGAATGAATTTATGAACGGTTTGGCCAATCCGGTAAAAAAGATTTAATTTTAAATGTCATTTTAAAAAGTAAAAAGGAAATGTGCTGAAGGGTTATTAAGAAACCGTTCAAAAATTGAAAAATGAAACAGAAATTTATCATGCTCTCTCTTTCCCTTTTGGGATTTGTTATTGCCCGGGCAAATAACGATAATCCAACTGACCCTTGTAAGGGTAAAAAGGATGAATTAAACGGTATCGTTTTCCATGCTGAAAACAAGAAACCATTGAGTGGTGTTACAGTTACAGCAGTTTTGGTTTCCAAAAAGGAAAAAGTGGTTATGACGGATGAAGATGGCGGATATGCTTTTGATGAACTGAAGGCGGGGACCTATAAATTTATTTTTGAAAAAGCCGGCTTCAAAAAAACAACAAAAGACAAAGTAGTTATAAAAACAGATGAGGCTTTTCAATTGAACATAGAGATGATTGAAACGACTGATAATGAAATAATGCCATCACCGTTTCATTTTTAGCGGGCAGCTAAATAAATAATTTCTGAATTTAAATATTAAAACGGTCCCGCTTCAGGCGGGACCGTTTGTTTTTCATGGCTGATCATTGCAAACATCCATCTTAGTCCATATCTATATCAAAGTCATCATTCGTTTTTTCAATATTGAATTTCTTATGATTGTCCAGGAATTTGCGGTATTTAGCATAAGTCTGTTCTGTCGCTTTTTTCCCATTAATAAATAATTCGCCATTCTTATGTAGCAGGGTATAACTTTCTTTTTTATTGATAAGGCCATCGTTTTCTAAACCATTTACAAAATCTCTATATTCTTTTATCCCGACTTTAGCTTTTTCTATATCAACTTTTGCCTTTTGCATTTCCTTTTCCAGTTTTGGGCCGAGTTCTTTCATTTCATTGCTTAGTTTTTTCATATCCGCTTCTATTTTCTTCATATCAATATCCTTTACTTTTTCCATTTCCCTTTTTATTTCATTAAGATCCACAGTTGCCAAAGCCTCCTGTACTTCCTGCTGAATTTTTGCCATATCCACTTCCTTTAGGGCAAGAGCTATCTCAGATTTTATTTTTTCGAAATCCACTTTGGATAAGGATTCATTTACTTCTTGCTGAATTTTTGCTATATCTATTTCCTTCATGGCTTCAGCTATTTCCAGTTTTATTTTATCAAAATCCACTTTAGCCAGAGATTCCTTTACTTCCTGTTGAATTTTAGCGATGTCAATTTCTTTCATTGCTTTTTCTATTTCCAGTTTTATCTGATCTCTGTCGATACTTTTCAAGGCATTAGCAATTTCTTTCTGAGCTTTTTCCATATCCAATTTCATGTCTGCGATGTCCATTTCATCCAGCACCGCATCCAGATCACGGACTTTTTTGTCAGTTGATTTCTTTTTAGGCGTTGTATCAATGCTGGATTGTCCGTATTGTCTTGGGGATTGTTTTTGATCCCATGATACAAGACCGACTGTAAGTAGAATGGTAATAACGGCCAGTAATAATGGTGTGGTTTTAAATGTTGTTGGTTTCATACTTTTTAGTTTTTTAAATGGCTAATGATTTGTCACGAATTATTTCGTATCAAATATACGATTGATTTCGTATTAAGTTACAGCTTGCAGCAGATAAGGAAAATTTTAACAAAAAAGCCATCCCCTCGGAGGCGGGATGGCTTTAAAATATGAATAATAACAATCAGTTTTTTCTGAAAGCCCATTTCAACATTTCTTTCCAGCTTGGCTTTTTACCATACATTAATATGCCCGTACGGTATATTTTACCTGCAAACCAAACAGTTATCATGAATCCAATTATTAGTGATGCCATTGATAAACCTAATTGCCACCACGGCACAGTATTCGGCACACCAAATGGAATACGGGCCATCATAACGATGGGTGAACTAAATGGTATTATACTGGCCCATACCGCAATCGGGCTGGTAGGGTTGGCAATGGTACTACTCATTAATGCAATAGAAAGTATTACGAGCATAGTAATAGGAAAGCTAAGTGATTGTGCTTCCCGCATATCTTCATTTACGGCACTGCCAATAGCTCCGTAAAGCGATGCGTAAAAGAAGAAACCACCCAGAAAATAAAAAGCAAAACAGAATAGTATCAAAGGCACATCAACACCGGAAAACATACTTTGCATTGTGCCAACCAGCTGATTTGCCATACCTCCGCCTGCACCGGAAAACTTACCTACATTATATACTATCAACACAAATGCTATCCATAGAAAGAATTGCGTTAACGCCACCAATCCAATACCGAGTATTTTGCCCAGCATCATTTGAAATGGTTTTACCGATGACACAATAACTTCAGCAATGCGGTTTGTTTTTTCTTCCATCACACCCATCATTACCTGGGAGCCATAAATAAGCAGAATGAAATAAATAAGAAAACCACATGCATAACCAATACCTTCTGCTGTTTTTACATTTGCCTTCTCGTCTTTTATATTTTGCGATTTCAGTGTAATATGGCTTCCTGCTAAAATCTCTTGCTTCAATACATCTATCTGTAAGCTATCATTTTTTACTTCATTCCAAATACGGTTTAGCTTTGCTTCGACAATCGCAGTTGATGTACTGCCATATGATTTGTTTGCTTTAAATAGTAAGCTGTCTGTACCTGTCTTCCAGTTCATTGACGGAATTACAATATAACCGTCATAGCCTTCTGCTTTATGATCAGCAATAATTTTGTCTGCATTATTGCTTACAGGAACCAGCGTAGAACTTTTGTCAATAGCATTTTGTTTGCTAAGCCGCTCTGCTGAAAAATATCCGGATGAATCAATAACGGCAACTTTAAGGTTCTGTACACTCTCTTTAGCAAGATAACCCATCCCAAAAATCAGTGCAATCCATAAGATGGGAAAAAGCAGCGTAGAAATAATAAAAGTTTTCTTACGAACCCTTGTCAGGTATTCTCTTTTTATGATGAGCCATATTTTATGCATGAGGAATCGTTTAGTTGGTTTGAATGGGATTATAGTTTTTGTCCGAAGGACTCCATTTGGAGAAACTGACGGGCTGTTGGTGTTCCTTCTACCAGTTTGATGAAAATATCATTCAACGAAGGAAGTATTTCATTAAATGAATGGATAGCAGTACCGTTTTGCAACAGGTATTGCAGCACATCGTTTGGCCGGTTGCCTTCTTTTATTTTTACAACAATTGAACTGCCTTTTGTTCCCACTTCTTCAAACGGTGCATTTCCATTTAGCGATGGCATTTGATCGGCGCCGATGCTAAAGAGATTTTCTTTGAAATCCTGTTTAATTTGTTTTACGGTTCCATCTAATATTTTTTTTCCTTTATTTATCAATGCAATATGGTCACAGATCTCTTCTACCTGCTCCATCCGGTGAGTACTGAAGATGACAGTAGCACCATTTTTCGCAAGGTTAAATATTTCATCTTTAATCAGGTTACTATTCACCGGGTCAAGACCACTGAATGGTTCATCCAAAATGATTAGTTTGGGATTATGTAAGACCGTTGTAACAAACTGCAGTTTCTGGCTCATACCTTTCGATAAATCTTCCACTTTTTTATTCCACCAACTTTCCATTTCGAACTTGATGAACCATTGTTTGATCTTAGCTAACGCATCAGCCTTCTTAAGGCCTTTTAATTGAGCCAGATACATGGTTTGTTCGCCAATCTTCATCTTTTTATACAGGCCTCTTTCTTCCGGCATGTAACCAATATGTCCAACATCATTAATCGGGTCAAATTTTTTACCATCAAAAATGATATTGCCTTCATCAGGATAAAATATACCTGTTATCATCCTGATTAGTGTTGTTTTTCCTGCACCATTGGGCCCAAGCAGACCGAAAATCTGACCCCGTTCTACTGTAAGGCTGATATCGTCAACTGCTTTTTGGGTAGCAAAGTATTTTTGGAGGTTTTGAAGTTCTAATAAAGCCATATGTTTTCAGTTGAATTGCAAAAATAGATGTCATGATGGATTGGCTGCAAAAAAAAGGTGAACGGACGGAATAATACCGTAAAATGCACTGTCATTAAAAAATGGGTATAATTTTATTGATTATTTATACAAATTTGTCCTTTTAAAATATAATATGGCAAAATCTTTTATTCGTAGTGTGTTAATCATTACTACAATATTCCTTTTAAGTAGTTGGGGTTTTCTTGTTCATCGCACTATCCATCAATTGGCCGTGTATGAACTTCCTGCAGAGATGCGGCCCTTTTTTTATAAAAACATGAAATATCTTGTTGACAATGCCGGCCGGCCAGACCAGCGTCGCAACGAAGATTCTACAGAGGCAACCAAACATTTTATAGACCTGGAAGCATTCGGGGATTCTGCCGCCTGGAAAATGCCAACTACCTGGCAGGAAGCAGTGAAAATATATAGCAAAGACAGCTTATTGAAATATGGTTATGTTCCTTATCATATTATTACCATGAAAAATAAGTTGACTGGTGCATTTCGTTCCGGTAATAAAGACAGCATCCTGTTTTATGCAACAGATATGGCTCATTATATCGGCGATGCTAATGTGCCACTCCATACTTCGCTTAATTATGACGGACAATTAACTAACCAGCATGGCCTGCACAGTTTATGGGAAAGTATGATACCGGAAATTGAAATAGAAAAGTATAATTTATACAGCCATCGTAAAGCAAGTTACCTTTCTGATCCTGCTAAAACAGTCTGGAATTGTATCAGAAGGGCCAATAGCTTGTTACCTGGTGTTTTCAGCAAAGAAATTGAAGCCAGTAATGGATTTACTAATTCTACTAAATTCCGGATACAGATACGAAGGGGTAAAGAAGTGAAATCATATACTTCTGCATTTGCAAAGGCCTATTCTAAATTGCTTGGTCAAACTATCAATGATCAATTACTGTATTCCGCCAGTATGATTGCGGATTTCTGGTATACTGCCTGGGTAGATGCAGGAAAGCCGGATCTTTCAAAATATATGTCAATACCTTTTGAAAAGAAAGATAAGTCAGCATTGAAAGTAGAATTAAAGACCTGGAAAAATGGGGCGCTGATTCAAAAAGGGTTACTGCTTTCAAAGAAACTGGTGCCGCAACAATAATATTTGTCTGTTATTTTTCATCAGCAATTCTATCGGAATTTGTTAATTCCTGATCAATTGTTGGGCTATTTTTACAGCCACCCTTTCTCCATCCATGGCAGCACTTACAATGCCGCCGGCATAGCCTGCGCCTTCACCGCAGGGATACAGATTTTTAATTTGCGGATGCTGTAATGTTTCAATATCTCTTGGAATGCGAACAGGAGAGGAGGTTCTGGATTCTGTAGCCACTACTACGGCATCATTTGTGAAATAACCCCGCATTTTTTTGCCATATTCTTTAAAAGCCTGTTGCAATCTTTTATGAACAAAGACTGGTAAAACATTTTTTAGTGATGATGAATTAAGTCCCGGTAAGTAAGAACAATCTGGCAACGAGGATGAAATTTTATTTTCAACAAAATCAACCAACCGTTGTGCCGGTGCTACAAACTTTCCTCCTCCGGCAATAAAAGCTTTGCTTTCAACAGATTTTTGAAATTCCATCAGTAAAAGCGGATTAGAAGAATTATTAATTAAGTCTTTCTCCTCAACCGTAACAACAATACCACTGTTAGCATAAGGGTTATTTCTTTTGGAGGGGCTCCAGCCGTTTACCACCAACTCCCCGGGAGAAGTAGCAGCAGGAGCGATAACGCCACCGGGACACATGCAAAAAGAAAAAACTCCTTTCCCATCCACTTGCTGTACCCAGCTATAGGCAGCAGGAGGTAAAAAATCACCCCTTACTTCACAATGATACTGAGAACTGTCAATTAATGATTGAGGATGTTCCACTCTTACTCCCAGAGCAAATGGCTTAGATTCAATGAGTATTTTTTTTGTATGAAACAATTCAAAAATATCTCTTGCCGAATGACCGGTGGCTAAAATAACTGCATTGGCTTCAAAAGAATTACCATCTGCTGTTTTTACTCCTTTTATTTCATTATCCTTTAATATAAAATCAACTACTTTTTTCTCAAACAAAAATTTACCACCAGAATCGATTATTGTTTTCCGCATGGCAGTAATAATTTGCGGCAGCTTATTGGTGCCGATATGCGGATGTACTTCATATAGTATCTTTTCTTCAGCTCCAAAATGAACAAACAGGTTTAGAATACGATTGATATCACCCCGTTTACTGCTGCGGGTATATAACTTACCATCACTATAAGTACCTGCGCCACCTTCGCCAAAGCAATAATTGCTTTCCGGGTTTACTTCGCCTTCTTTGTTAAGGATCGCCAAATCTCTTCTTCTCGCCCTTACATCTTTTCCTCTTTCCAGTATGATGGGTTGAATGCCTCTTTCTATTAACTGCAGGGCGGCAAACAAACCTGTTGGCCCGGCACCTATTATAATTACCCGCTTGGAGGCATTTGCAACATCCTGAAAATAAAACTGCAATAATTCTCTTTGTTCAAAAGGCTCGTTGATAAATGCTTTTAAGGAAAGATTGACCCAGGCCTGCCTGCCTCTTGCATCTATAGATTGCTTTAAAATAGTAAAACCACTAACCGCCGATGGTTTTACGGCTTCGGCACGGCCAATATATTCCTTTACCAGTGTTTCATTTGCTGCCTCAGAAGGAAGCAGTTTAAAAGTGAGTGTCTTTTGCATACTGTCAGGTTTTTATCCTGAAATGGTTTGGCAAAGATGCAAAGAAAAAACCGGGAATAATTTTAGAAATCCTTGTTGCTAAAAAAAAATAACTCTATCTTCAAAGAAGAACAACGGTTATGAATAGAAATCCGCCTTTTGTACTTTTTGTTTTAATTCTCGTCTTCGCAGGTTTATCCTGTAACACTACTTACCAAAGCCAGTCGCTTCAATACAAATCTTACCGCATCAATGATGCACAGCAAAAGGATACTTCATTCCTTAATTTTTTACAACCTTACAGCAGCAATGTAAATAAAACAATGAATGATGTGGTAGGTATTGCAGATAAAAGCCTGGATAAAAAACAACCCGAATGTACTCTCGGTAATTTTATGGTAGATGCATTTCTTGCAATGGCGGCAGAAAAATATAATACCAAAGTAGATATAGCTTTTGTAAACATTGGAGGCATCCGGTTGAATGAGTTACCAGCAGGAAATGTAACAACAGGAAAAATATTTGAACTGATGCCTTTTGATAATTTATTAATACTCCAGAAATTAAAGGGCGATGTGTTGCAGCAATTTCTGGATTTAACGGCGGCAAAAGGTGGCTCACCTGTTGCCGGTATCACGATGCAGATAAAAGACAAAAAAGCTGTGAATGTATTGATAGGTGGGAAGCCGCTTGACCCCAATGCAGCTTATACAACGGTTAATTCAGATTTCATAGCTAATGGTGGCGATAATGCAGATATGCTCAGAACCGTGCCACAGATAAGCAAGGGCTACCTGATGCGGGATGCTATTTTTGATTATATCAGGAAGCTGAAAAGCCAGGGTAAAAACATCAATGCTAATATTGAAAACAGGGTAACCAATGCTCAATAGAAAAAAGTTTATACGGCAGGCTGCCCTTTCGGCTGGAGCTATTTTGGCAGGGCCGTCGATTTTAAGTGCAGCGGATTATTTCAGTCCATTGAAGGTTACTATTCTACACACTAATGACACCCACAGCAGGTTAGAGCCATTTCCTATGGATGGCGGCCGCAACCAGGGGCTTGGGGGCATCGCTGGAAGGGGACAATTGATCAATCAGATCAGAAGAGAAGAGGAACATGTATTATTATTAGATGCCGGAGATATTTTTCAGGGCACACCTTATTTTAACTTATATAAAGGTGAGCCGGAAATAAAAGCGATGTCTGCATTGAAATATGATGCTACAACAATCGGAAATCATGATTTTGATGCAGGTATGGAAAATCTTGCAACACAATTAATCAGGCATGCAAACTTTCCCATGTTGATTTGTAATTATGATTTTACAGCAACACCGATGGAACATAAAACACAACCGTTTAAAATTTTTAAGAAAGGGAAAATAAAAATTGGTGTATTTGGAATTGGCATCGAAGCAAAAGGATTGATACCGGATAATTTATTTGGAGCAACAAAATTTTTGGATCCGATTCAAAAAGCAAATGAAGTGGCAAATACTTTAAAAAGAAAAGAAGATTGCGATATGATCATTTGTTTATCACATTTGGGTAATAAGTATAAGGAAAATAATTTAATAAGTGATGAATTGCTGGCAAAAGATTCAGAAAATATTGATTTAATTATTGGAGGCCATACACATACTTTCCTGGACAAGCCAGTTGTGTATGCCAATAAAAGGGGGGATGATGTTATTGTCAATCAGGTTGGATTTGCCGGGATAATTCTGGGCAGGTTGGATTTTGAATTTTCCAAATTTTCCGGCAAAAAACTGGCTAAAAATCATAATATTTCTGTTTCACAAAAATGAAGCGGTTAAAAATTTTTTTTTATAAAAGAAATGGTGATATTCGCCTTCCTGTCCAACTTTATTTATGAACATTGTGTGAAGATTTTTTATTGGACGTTTATAAGAACAACTATACTTAACCCGACATAAACTGCTTACTAATCTGATGGAGAAAAATGCTGAAAAAATCTGGGCCAATTGTTTGAAGATCATCAAAGACATCGTAGAGTGGCAGCATTATAAAACCTGGTTTGAACCAATCTTTCCGGTATCAATAAAAAATAATGTACTGGTGATCCAGGTCCCCAGTCAATTCTTTTTCGAATATCTCGAAGAACATTACGTAAATTTATTAGCGAAGACGCTGAAGAGAGAATTGGGTAAAGATGCCCGTCTTGAATATCGTATCATGGTAGATAGTGGTAACAGTAAGAACAAACCTGTTACAATGGATGTAAGCGGTCAGGGTTTTAAAACTTTTTCAAATAACGAAATGGATTTTCCATTAGTCATAAATAATCCTGTTAAGAACCCATTCGTTATTCCGGGTCTTAAGAAAATGCAGATTGATCCGCAGCTAAATCACATCTATACATTTGAAGCTTTTATTGAGGGGGATTGTAACCGGGTAGCCCGCCGGGCTGGCAAAACTGTTGCTGAAAAGCCCGGAACCAACTCCTTTAATCCGTTGGTTATATATGGAGGGGTAGGTTTGGGAAAAACTCACCTGGCACAGGCTATTGGAAACGAAGTAAAAAGGGCGCATCCCAATAAAGTAGTCTTATATGTAAGTTCTGAGAAGTTTATCAATCAGTTTATGGACCACAGCCGGAACAATGCCATTAATGACTTTATCCATTTTTACCAGCTTATTGATGTATTGATCATCGATGATGTGCAATTTTTTGCAAAAGCTGAAAAATCACAGGATGCTTTTTTTGCCATTTTTAATCATCTGCACCAATCTCATAAGCAACTGATATTAACATCAGATAAATCACCTAAGGATCTTGATGGCGTACAAGAAAGATTATTAAGCCGGTTCCGCTGGGGCTTAAGTGCCGACCTTCAGGTGCCAGAGTATGATACAAGAATTGAGATTCTTGAGAAAAAAATGAAGAATGATGGTCTGGAGATGCCAAAAGAAGTTGTCAAGTATATCGCTTATAATATAAGTAACAATGTAAGAGAATTGGAGGGAGCATTAATCTCACTAATGGCACAATCTTCGCTGAACAGAAGAGAAATAGACTTAGACTTAGCCAAAAAAGTGTTACGAAATTTTGTAAAATCATCCAGCAAGGAAATCACCATTGATACAATTCAGAAAATGGTGTGTGAGTACTTTGATGTTGCTTACGACAAACTCCTGCAGAAAACCCGCAAAAGAGAGATCGTACAGGCAAGACAGATCACCATGTTTTTAGCCAAGGCCTTTACTAAAAACTCATTAAAAACGATAGGAGAACATTTTGGTGGAAGAGATCATACGACTGTTATTCATTCCTGCCAGACCGTAAAAGATCTGATGGATACGGATGGTGTTTTCAGGGAGAATGTTTTAGAGCTTCAGCAGAAAGTGCAACTGGCTGCTATGTAAATAAAAAAATCAGACATTTCGTTAAGATCGTTATTGAATCCCCGTCCCGTTTGAAACGGGTCGGGGATTTTAATTGATATAAAAACACAAACATTGCTGAGGGAAAGCAATAAATCTTTATTTTTGCCTCCCCCTGAACATGGGTAGTCGGAGAGGTTCCGCCGACTGGCGGACGAAAGGAACGGTTTGCTATAACCTTTGTTGTAATAGAAAACTGTTAGTGATTTAAAACAAATACGGAGAGGTGCCTGAGTGGCCGAAAGGAACGGTTTGCTAAATCGTCGTACGGGTTAAACTGTACCGTGGGTTCGAATCCCACCCTCTCCGCAACAGTTTGGGAAAAGGCCGGAAATGTTGGGAAAGCCACCATAATATCATAAGAAAAGAATCTGGTGTATTTTCAGGAACATAAGTAAAATTAGTAGGTGAAAAAATTGTTGGAAAATAAATTACGACTTCTCCGTCCTGTGAAATTAATAAGTTTATTAGATCAATTTTTTAGAAATCATTATAGTGATTCGAATCGGGGGTGACCTTAAAATCTGAATGCAGCACTCATTAATTCCTGTTCAGATCTTGAAATGCCAATTTCTTTGGCTAGTTTTTTCCAATTGCTTACAGCTGATCTGACTTTTGCATTCATGGAATTCATTTCACTATCAGTGAGTTGAAAATATTCGCCTACGCTTTTTGCTAAATCAATATCCAATGAATTATTATTAGTGTCAATATTCAATGCCAGTTCATCTTTGTCAATGGAAGGATTGATATCAAAAGCAGGGGATAAAATCCACCCTTTGTCGCCAAGGATAAAGCCGTGGTTTCGCAGGTGATCATCTGTATTTGAAATAGCGATATGAAAAATGATCCTTAACCAGAGTTGCTGCAGGTCTTGTTTATTCTGTACACCATTATATTGGATGAATTCTGCCATATCCAAATAGCTCGCAGGATTCTCTTTAACAGTATTTTCATTTTGCCCGGTCATAGTCATCGCTGATGCAAAATGGATACGTTCACCTTGAAAACGGTCAAAACGTTTTGTAAAAAAAGTGTGAAACTTCCCAGACACTTTTTCTATCCTTGATTCACTCATATTAATACCACACTCCAATGCCAGTTTGTAAGCAAGGTATTCCCATGCCCCTTTATCTGTTGTATCAGCTTTTGATGGAAACTTTGCAATCCATAAATTGCCATCGTCATCTGTAATATTTGCTTTGGGGCGGGCACCCCCTAATGAAGAGCCAGGTACCATGAGTATAGCCAGCCATTTTTTTACTTCTTTACTGTTTTGATCACTTTCCAATACGTCTGCTCCATACTGTAGTTCCCTGATATTTGTCCATGGGGGAGTAGGCATACCATGGCTGTCATCCAAAAACGGTCCAGCCTTGTCTAGTTTAAACCTTAGAGCACCCATCCTTGTTTCATCATACACTCCAAGCAAAAAATCAATGTCATATAAAATTGGTGCTGACTTGCCGGCTTCTTTAGCAAGTTGTGCAGCACGACGTTTCATTAAAGTCCGTCCCCAGGTATCAGGCATCGAATCCATAAACAACCCGAAATTCTCTTTACGGTTCGGGTATTGTGGGCCGTTAAACCAGGCAATATCAGGATCCAGTAATTGCTGTTCTTTGGAACGTAGCCAGTCGGCATCATACTCAAAGCTAAATGCTTTTTTGCCCTTAGCTTGTTGCGTACTTAACACACCAATGCACTTCGGTTCGTGCATCCCCAACCAATGAGCATAAACGTAAATATCTTTCTTGGCAGTGCTCATGATTATTTTTTCCCAATTAAATTAAGGTCTTGTAATTTTCTACCATAATCATCATCTGCTGCCAGTTTCAAAAAATCATCCTGAAGACCCAATACCCGTAGAGTATTAAAATAAGCAGCCAGAGAAACACTTCCATTCCCCTTCTCAATTTGGTACAACGTCGTTCGGTCAATACCTGCTCTTTCAGCTACTTGTATGGTAGTCAGTTTTCTACGTTTCCTGGCTAGCTTTATATTTTCGCCAATCTGGTCCAGTATTTTTTGATACTTTGGAAACAATATTTGTTTCTTACGACTCATATCTTTTTGTTGATTATTTTCAACGAAAGTAATCAAAATGTTGATAATATACAACATTTTAGCAAAATAAACTTTAAAAAAACTGTGGCAACCAATATGCAAATCGAGGGAAAGCTGGTGGATAAATCGTTTTTCCTCGTTTATTAATTATACGGTTTGATATATTAATTGTCAAATTCAAATTGGCTGAATTTTCCAGTTGCTGTTCCTAACACGGCTGTATCATGGGCGGGCAATTCATCTCAAACTGTTACATGGAGTGTAAATAATACTACTGCGGCTCCGGTTAGCTGTGCCAATGTAAAAATTTCTATTTCTACAGATGGAGGTACTACTTTCTCTACTCTGGTTGCAAGCACTGCAAACAATGGGAGCGAGGCGGTGACCATTCCAAATACACCATCAACAACAGCAAGAATAAAAGTGGAAGCCGTTGGTAATATCTTCTTTGATATTTCCAATGCCAACTTCACTATTACTGCCGGTTCAAGCTGTGGTACACGGATTTCTTGTCTTCTACAGCTATCATAACATCATCTGCCACGGTTCTCTGGAGTACTGTAGCCGGTGCTAATTCTTATGATGTGGATTATAAACTGAATTCTTCCGGCACATGGGTCAATGCTGCAACCGGAACAACTTCAACTTCAGTAAATCTCAGCGGTCTGACTCCGGGTTTATTAAATGACTGGAGAGTGAGAGCCAATTGCACAAGTGGCAGCAGTGCTTATGCACAATCACAATCCACAACAATACCAGTTGTTACATGTATTGCACCTACAGGTTTAACATCTTCAGGTATTACTGTTTCTGCAGCAACTGTTAGCTGGACGGCAGTAAGCGGTGCTATTTCTTATGATGTGGATTATAAATTGGCTTCTTCAGGCACATGGATTAATTCCATTACCGGAACCACTTCCACTTCAAGGGCTATTAGTGGATTAACTGCAAGTAGTTTATTTGACTGGAGAGTAAGAACCAATTGCAGTAGTTTAACCAGTGGTTACACACAGGCACAGTTTACTACTTCTGCTGTATCAACTTGCCCCGGCATTTATGATGTTTCAACGAACGGGACAAGGGCTGGTGCTGCCACTATTCCGTTCAATACTGATATCAAGGGATTAATCAATCCAACTGGTGATAATGACTATTACAAGTTTGTAATTAACACTGCCGGTACAATTACTGTAACGCTGTCAACACTACCTGCTGATTATGATCTTCGTCTTTACAGAAATAATAGCCAGGTAGCTATTTCACAGAACGGCAGCACTACAAGTGAGACCATAAATTATACAGCTGCGGGTACCTACTATGCAAGAGTGTATGGATATAACGGAGCATTTAATGCTACGAATTGCTATACATTAAAAGTGCAACTCGGTACTGCCAGCAGAGAAGAGGGACTGATTACTTTAAATAAAATCAGTGTATTCCCCAATCCTGTCGCTAATTCAGTTATGGTGCGGATACCAGGCATCCAGGGAATGGCCAATATCAGGCTATTTGATATGTATGGGAAAACGCTGATGCAAAGAAGCAGCGGCCAGGTAAATACTCAACTGGATGTGTCCACACTTCCGGCTGGTGTGTATATGGTGAATGTGATGAATAACGGGAAGGAAAGCACCATGAAAATTGTGAATGAATAAGCAATCTGTCTTAAACTATAAAGCCCCGTCCAGCCTCAGGCAGGACGGGGCTTTTATTTATCCGTAAATTTTTTATGCACTCACATTAAAATCCCTCAACGCATCATTCAAACTTGTTTTTAAATCTGTGCTTGCTTTTCGTTGCCCGATGATCAAAGCACAGCCAACTCCAAATTCGCCGGCCGGAAATTTTTTAGTATAAGAACCCGGTATCACCACACTTCTTGCAGGCACCCGGCCTTTCATTTCTTTGGGTTCAGCGCCACTTACGTCAATAATTTTTGTGGATTGGGTTAAAACAACATTTGCTCCCAGCACCGCTTCTTTTTCTACAATCACACCTTCCACTACAATACAACGGCTGCCGATAAAACATCCATCTTCAATAATAACCGGAGAAGCCTGCAATGGTTCAAGCACACCTCCAATGCCAACACCGCCACTTAAATGAACACCTTTTCCTATTTGTGCACAACTGCCAACGGTGGCCCATGTATCTACCATCGTTCCTTCATCCACATAGGCACCGATGTTGACATAAGAAGGCATCAGCACCACATTTTTTGCCAGGTAAGCTCCATATCTCGCCACGGCATGAGGAACTGCTCTTACTCCAAGTTCCTTATAATTTTTCTTCAGCAACATTTTATCATAAAATTCAAACGGAGCTACATCCCAGGTTTGCATCTGCTGAATAGCGAAGTACATAAGGATTGCTTGTTTAACCCATTCATTAACCACCCAGCCCTCGTCTGAAGGTGATGCCACTCTTAATCTGCCTTTATCTACCTCTTCAATCACGGCTCTTACTGCATTGCTGTATTTATTGTCTTTTAATAATTCCCGGTTGGCCCATGCTTCTACAATCAGCTCTTTCATTAAATATAATTTGCTGCGAAAATAAAAGTAATTATGTTACCAGCTTCCGGTTCTTTGGGCATCGTCTGTTGCGTCGCTCCATTCAGGGTTCTGTTCGCTGCTCAGCAATTTCTTAATCTCCTATAGCTATTGAAATTACCCCCGGTGAAACAAACTATATAGCGAATGTTTCACCTCTGCGTCCCCTGTGTCCTCTGCGTAAAATTGCTCTTATCTTTGCGCCCTATGAACATCGGGTTTGATGCAAAAAGGGCTTATCACAATGGAACAGGGTTGGGGCATTACAGCCGTAATCTGCTGCATTCCTTGTCGGAGTATTACCCGGAGCATCAATATTATCTATTTAATCCAAAGCCTTCCGGTTCTTTTTCGGTAGCCGGAAATAATATTCATGAAGTTTTGCCAATTGGGTTTTTAAACAAAACATTTTCTTCAGCATGGCGAAGCAGCTGGGTAACGAAGGATCTGAAAAAACTGAAGATCGATCTTTATCATGGCCTAAGTCATGAAATACCCGTCGGGATCAATAAGACCGGTATAAAATCGGTTGTTACCATTCATGACCTGATACATGAACGTCATCCGGAGCAATATAATCCGATTGATGTAAAAATATATTCCAAAAAATTCCGGTATGCCTGCACTCACGCCGACAGGGTGATTGCGATCAGTGAACAAACGAAAAGAGACATACTTGAATTTTATAAAATACCCGAAGAAAAAATTGTTGTTTGTTATCAGAGTTGCAACCCCGCTTTTGCCCTACAGGTTACTGAAGATGAGAAAAAAAGAATAAGGGAAAAATACAATCTCCCTTTGAAGTTTTTTCTTTACGTAGGTTCAATCATTGAAAGAAAGAACCTGCTGAATATTTGCAGGGCAATGAATTTACTTCGAAATGAATTGGATATTCCACTGGTGGTTATCGGGGATGGCGGAAAGTATAAAAAGCAGGTGAAGGAATATATTTCAGAAAAGGGATTGCAGAATAAGATCATTTTTCTGCTGGAAGACACTACAGTTTCTTTGGACAGATCTTTACAGACACCTGAGGTTTTTGCAGGTATCTATCAATCGGCCATTGCCATGATTTACCCTTCTTTCTTTGAAGGTTTTGGCGCCCCGGTGCTGGAAGCCTTGTGGAGCAGGTTGCCGGTAATTACTTCAAACGTTTCCTGTTTGCCTGAAGCAGGAGGCCCGGACTCCTATTATGTTGACCCTGGCAGTGCGAAAGAGATTGCAGCAGGCATGAAAAAAATATATTCGGATAAAATATTTGCTGATGAAATGAGAACAAAAGGTTTTCAACATGCCCTTGATTTTTCTCCGGATAAGTATGCCGCTAACATGATGAACATTTACAGTAACTTAATTTAATGATATGTATCTCTGCCTTTCCTGTGATGATTTAATATAGAATTAATGACCTGACTTTAGTTCCCAGTTATATGAATTTTGAAAAAGATATCGACCAATGTTTACAGGTATTAAGGACCGGGGGGCTTATTTTGTATCCTACTGATACAGTTTGGGGAATTGGCTGCGACGCTACTAATGCGGAGTCAGTTGATAAAATTTACAAATTGAAACAACGTCCCGATGAAAAAGCCATGATCGTATTGGTGGCCGATGAAAGACAGGTGTTGCAACATGTAGCTGCACCTGATCTGCAGGTTTTTGATTATTTGCAGGAAACAAATAAACCGACAACTGTTATTTATACCGGAGCTATCGGACTTGCTGAAAATATAATTGCAGATGATGGAAGTATAGCAATCCGGATTTGTAATGATGAGTTTTGCAAACACCTGATCAAAAGATTCCGTCAACCAATCGTTTCCACTTCTGCTAATATTTCCGGCGAATCAGCAGCTAAATTATTCACTGGCATTTCCAATGAAATAAAAAACGGAGTTGATTATATTGTTAACTACCGGCAGGATGAGAAAAGTTCTGCCGAACCTTCTTCAGTCATCAGGTGGGAGAATGGAATTGCAATTATTATCCGGCCCTGATTATTGATTTCTTCTCTTTCTCTCTTTTTTCTCTGTGCGACAAGCTTACTATTCCTTAAATCTTCTCCCTTTATCTTTGTCATGTTTATGGATATCAATTGCACAGATAAAGAATTGTTTTTTTTGAATAAGGTCGCCAAAGCAGCAGCTGATTTGGGAATGGAAACCTATTTAATTGGTGGTTTTGTCAGGGATAAAATACTCGGCCGTGAAACCAAAGATGCTGATATTGTTTGTGTCGGTGATGGTATTGAATTAGCGAAAGCAGTTACTAAACTCCTGAACCCTGTTCCTAAAGTAGAAATTTTTAAAACTTTCGGTACCGCACATATCAAAGTATCAGACGGTTTTGATATTGAATTTGTAGGTGCCCGGAAAGAAAGTTACAAGTTGGACTCCCGTAACCCGGAAGTGGAGCCCGGGACAATCAAAGACGACCAGAACCGTCGTGATTTTACTATCAATGCAATGGCCATTAGTCTGAATAAAGAAAACCTGCCTGACGGACAGGCAGGCTTCGGCAAACTAATAGACCCCTTTAATGGGTTGAAGGATCTTGATAATAAGATCATCAGAACACCGATGGATCCGGTAATTACATTCAGTGACGATCCGTTACGGATGATGAGGGCCATCCGTTTTGCCACACAATTGAATTTTATCATTGAGGATAAAACCTGGCAAGGGATAAAAGACAGTGCCGGAAGGATAAAAATAATAACTCAGGAAAGAATAACTGATGAACTGAATAAAATCATTGCTTCGCCAAAACCATCCATTGGATTTGACTTGTTATATAAATCCGGATTATTGCAAATTATTTTTCCGGCTATGGTTGATCTGGCAGGTGCCGAGTACAAAGATGGTTTGGGGCATAAGGATAACTTTTATCACACCTTACAGGTTTTGGATAATTTATCTGCCAATACAAATGATTTATGGCTGCGATGGGCAGCCGTGTTGCATGATATTGCAAAACCCGCCACTAAAAAATTTGAAGAAGGACATGGCTGGACGTTTCATGGTCATGAAGCTGTAGGTGGTAGAATGGTACCAAAGATATTTGCCAAACTAAAATTGCCACAGAATGAAAAGATGCGGTTTGTAAGAAAAATGGTGGAATTGCATCTTCGTCCCATCAGTGTAACAAAGGAAAATATTACAGATTCTGCAATTCGTCGCCTTTTATTTGATGCCGGACAGGATTTTGACTCTTTAATGTTGCTTTGCAATGCCGATATCACTTCAAAAAACAAACAAAAAGTCAGGCGGTTTCTTGAAAATTTTCAATTGGTAATACAACGATGCAAAGAAGTTGAGGAAAAAGATCATTTACGAAACTGGCAACCACCTGTAACCGGTGAATTAATAATGGAAACTTTCGGATTGCAACCTTCCAGGCAGGTAGGAATAATAAAAGATGCGCTGAAAGATGCCATGCTGGATGGGATAATTCCCAATACTTACGAAGCAGCCTTTCAGTTTATGCTGGAGAAGGCACAGGAAATGGGTTTGAGTGTAATGAAAAGTTAATGAGCAAATAATACAAGCACACGGATGACACGGGTTCGACGGATGAACACAGATTTTTATTCTGCGAAGCAGAATAATCTGTGTTCATCCGTCTTTAAAATGGTAATTGAGCGAAAGCAAATGGTTAATAAAATAATATCCATTAAATCCGTCCAATCTGTGTGATCCGTGTGCTTGTATTCCAAATGTATCTGGGTTTATCCCAGCCATTTTTTCCGTTTAAAATCCTAAATTTGCTATATGGCAGTTTTAAAATTTCGGGTTTATTTGGAAGAAGACGAAAGTGTTTACAGGGATGTTGTTATCCGTCATACGCATAACTTCCAGGATCTGCATGAAGTAATATTAAAGGGCTATGAATTTGATAATAAACATAAAGCCACATTTTACAGAAGTAATGACCATTGGTTGAAAGGCCGGGAGATTTCGCTGGAGAAATATGAAAAGGAGTATAAAGCAGAGCCACTCATGATGAGTGAAACAACCATTGGGTCTGAAATCAAGAATCCCAACCAACGATTTATTTATCAATACGATTTTAATAAGTATTGGGGCTTTCTTCTAGAGCTGATCAATGTGTCGAAAGAAGAAAATCCTAAAACAATCTATCCATCAGTGGTAAGGATTGAAGGAATTGCACCCAGCCAATATGGTACCAAGGGACTATTGGGACCAAAGTTTGCTGATATTGAAGAAAAATATGACCTGACACAGGTTGCAGGAGATGGATTCAGCGAGAAGGATGAAGAAGGCGAAGATGTAGACATGGCAGAAGAAGGGGGAGAAGCTGAGGGTGAAGAAGAGATTTAGTTGTTTAAATTATTTTATAAAATTAATTAACCCGGGCTTTAGTCCGGGTTTTTTTTAAATTGCATAAATGCTATTTAGTCATAAAACAGTTGTTATTGTTGCCGGCCCAACGGGGGTTGGTAAAACTGCTGTAGCCATCCAACTGGCAAAGCATTTTCAAACAGAAATTATTTCGGCTGATAGCCGGCAGTGTTTTAAGGAATTGAATATTGGTGTGGCAAGACCTTCTCTAAACGAACTCAATGTAGTTAAACATCATTTTATTGCTACTCATTCTGTACAACAGGAAATGACAGCTGCCATTTTTGAAAAGTATGCATTGGAAAAAACAACAAAATTATTTGAGCAGCATAATACTGTTATGATGGTGGGTGGCACAGGTCTTTATATCAAAACTTTTTGTGAAGGGCTTGATATGATTCCTGAAATAGATCCTGGAATCAGGCAAAACATTATCGGGTTATATGATGAAAACGGAATAGACTGGTTACAAAAGCAGTTACAGGAAAAAGATCCGCTGTTCAACGCAACGGGTGAAATGCAAAACCCGCAACGGATGATGCGGGCATTGGAAATAGTGGAAAGTACGGGGAAGTCAATTCTTTCATTTCACAAAGGGGAAATAGCAAAACGAGATTTTAATATAATTAAGATCGGGATTGAATTACCCAGGGAAGAATTAAATCAGCAGATAAATACAAGGGTTGGCAAGATGATGGAGGCTGGGCTGCTCGAAGAAGTAGTTGGATTGGTTCACCTTAAAAATCTGAATGCATTACAAACGGTAGGATATGCAGAATTGTTTGACCACCTCGACGGAAATATTTCACTGGAAGAAGCGATTGAAAAAATTAAAATCTCCACCCGTCAGTATGCCAAAAGACAACTTACCTGGTTTCGGAAAGATAAAGCGATGCAATGGTTTTCTCCGTTTCAATTGAAAGAGATAATTGAGGCATCTACGAATCTGGAAGCATGAAAAATTACATGGTAAAAATGGATTTATCATCTAAAAGTCAGCACTACAAACTGGATGATACTTTGCGATTTGTATCCATTCCTGTAGCATAATTGCATTAGTTATACAAAGAAAATAATCTTTATTTGATAACCCGGTATACCGGATATTGATTAAGTGCAGGCTCAAACCAGGGAGAATTCTTATATACAAAATCTAATTGAGCCCTGCCATTTTTTGCAAATGCAGTGTCAGTGTTTCTTCTCTGTTCTAATTTCAATTTTACTTCAGGGTTTGTTTTTAAATATTCTGCTGCGATATCTTCGAAGGCATAAGCTGAGTAACCTTCTTTTTGTCCAAGTATTGCATCGAAGTAATTCCATGCGAAGTAGGAGTCTTCGGCCTGGGGTTCCAGTGTTTCAATTAAAAAGCGATTGGCGATCTGGTTTAATGGAATGTACCAATCTCCTTTTTTAAAAGCGATGGATTGGAGACGGCTACTTGTTTTTACTTCTGTATTCAGGTGGTGCATTTCGTATTGGCGGGGCAAGGTTTTATAATCCTCTATTTTGTAAGTTTCTACTTCGATGGTTGTATCTTTTTTAAACTGACTCATCTGCACTTTATTTAATCTGAGTAAGTCAATTACCTTCCACCAGCCCTGAGGTATGATGTAAGCTTTTGGTTTTATGATCGAATTTTTAACTGCGAAGTAGTTGAAAATCTTTATTGTTTTTTCAAAGGGTTTATTCCTGTCGTAAAATAATCTTGGCAAACCAGATACTTCACTGGGTTTGCGACCAGCTTCAAATCCTTTGTATTGTATTTCTTTGAATTGTGATTTATCTAATGACCAACTGATAGGAAATTCAACCGCTGATAGTACAGATTTCTTTGTTTGATTTCGCAGATTCTTAATCGTCTCGCTGTTTTTTGCTGTGAATTCTATGAAGGATTGCATTAAAGCATAAGTGGCTTTTACCCGTTGGTCATACGGCTTTAGCATGTGTGCCTCGGGAACGAAGGAGAAAGTATGCCATAGTGCTGCATAGCCACTTGCATAACGTGGACTGTCCCAATATTCCGGCCAGCCATTTTCGGGAGTGTCGCCAAAAGAGTTGACATAGGGAACAAGGTCGTATCCTTTTTGTTTCATCCCGGCATATAGTGCCGGCTCAAACTGCTGACTTAAAAATTCTCCCATTACTCCACCCAGCTTATTATGTTGTGTGGTAAGCAATGTCATTATATGCTGGTAATCGGCACCGTTGCTTACATGATTGTCAACAAAAACATCGGGATCCAATAAATGAAATATTTCTGTGAAAGCTCTTGCATCTTTTGAATCGCATTTGATGAAATCCCGGTTAAGGTCGAGATTTTGTGAATTGCCCCGGAAACCAAATTCCTCTGGACCGTTCTGATCAACCCGATAATTAGTACTGCGGTTTAAACAGCCGCCGATATTGTAAATGGGAATAAAAGCAATAACAACATTGTCAGCAATTTTGTATTGATTGGTTACAATATCCCTTGCCAGCAACATACTTGCATCAACACCATCTGGCTCGCCGGGATGAATGCCGTTGTTGATAAGAATAATCCGTTTATTGTTTTTGCGTATGTTATCGAAGTTGTAATCACCATTGTTTGATACTACTACGAGATGGAGCGGATAGCCAGCATCGGTGATGCCCATGGTGAGCATTTTTACTTTGCCTGATTTTTCATCTAATTTTTTCCACCAGTCAATGATTTCGAAGTAAGTGGGTGTTTGTTTGCCGTCTGTCTGTTCGAATTTTGTGGTGATGTTTTGGGAGAATACTCCTGAACAAAAGATTATTAAAAGAATAACGGTAATATTTTTTTTCATTGGCACAAGATACCTTTTTCCTGATGTGTAAAAAAGCCACCCCGATGTAAGGAGGCGACTTTTTGCTTATAGGCTAGTGGCTGCAATACTACATCTAATGTGGAGGCCCGGTGAATTGAGGCATCTATCATTGATTATATATTTGTCACTTTCTTTTTCTTGAAAAAAAGAAAGTAACCAAAGAAAATTCAAGGCAAACGCCATTGCTCCGCAGGCTTTGCCGAGCCTGCGCACAGGGACTCCGATTATTTGATGATTGTTTATTGGTTTTGCAGGGGATAAGGCAAGACTCCGCTTCGTGATATGGTTAACACCGAAAGGCACTGTGTTCCGCCTTGATAGTGTTTATAGAAATAAGGGTTTTAAAGTACGGCGGAACAAGGTGCTGTAAAATTCACTTATTACAGGAAGGGTGGAAACCAGAGAATAAAACTGAGGGGCTACAAGGCAGGCATAGCTGGGATTCCTATAGTTCTGTTGCTGGTGTCTTGCTATGCTTTATTGTATGCACACAACCTGCTTACCGGCAAGCAGGCACTCAACGGCGTAAAATATTTTTGTTAGTTGAGTTAAAATAAAAAAAGGCATCTCATGATGAGATGCCTTTTAAGTAATTTATTTAAACAACTTATTTAGCTGCCTTTGCTGCATTTGCTTTTCTTGCCAGTTTGCTTTTCAGGTTTGCAGCTTTGTTTTTATGAATAACATTGCGCTTAGCCAGTTTATCAATCATAGAAGCAACTTTAGGAAATTGTTCACCCATTGCAGCACCTTCGGTTGCTTTTAAGTCACGGATGGCATTACGGGTGGTTTTGCCATAATACTTATTTCTTATTGTTCTTTTAGCCGCCTGACGGGCATCTTTCTTTGTTGCACTGTGATTAGCCATTCTTTCTTGTTTTTTATTCCGATAATTTCGGGATGCAAAGGTAAGGTTTAGGAATTAATAATTCATATTTAAGAATGAATAATTTGAGGCAATTATGGCCATTTTTGTTTCATTTTTATGACCCGTTGATAAGAGTCATTTATTTGTGACTCTCTGATTTTGCCTTTGATAACCAGCGATTTAATGATTTTATGGATATTATTGGGTGAATAATCGCCAACACCTTTAATGTTGTTGCTGAACATAAGTACATCCACGCCTGCTTCAAGAGCAAGACGGATGGATTCTTCTAGTCCATATTGGCTGCTGATAGCCTGCATCATCATATCGTCAGAAAAAACGGGGCCTGTAAAACCGAGGCTGTCCCTGAGGATGCCGGAAATTATTTTTTTGGAAAGAGTGGCGGGTAGCTTTGATTCGTCGAGCTTGCCATTAACAATATGGGCCGTCATTACTGCTTCTACCAGTCCTTTTTGAATAAGCTGGCGGTAGGGTTCCAGTTCTTCCCGCTTCCATGTTTTAGTGACATCCGCTACTCCAAAATGAGAGTCGCTCAGCGAATTACCATGACCGGGAAAATGCTTTACCATAGTATGTACCCGGAAGTAATTGTGCGATAAAATTACCTGCTCTGCGTGTTTGGTAATGTCATCTGGGTTGGCAGCAAAGCAGCGGTTTCTTGCTCCCATCACCGGGCAGTTGGGATTATAAACATCCAGCACCGGTGCGTAATTCAGGTTAATGCCCAGGCGGGATAAGGTGTAAGCGATATTATCACTATAATATTTGGTTGTTTCAATATCATTTTTATTGCCAAGAAAAAATGCGGAAGGCATGGGAGGGAAGCCTGGAAGACTGTCGAAACGATTGACAAGGCCACCTTCCTGATCGATACTTATAAAAAGGGTAATGGGTGCCGCTGTTTGAAAATCTTTAATGAGTTTTTGCAACTGGCTGCTGGTATTAGTTGCTGAAATGTTTCTTCTGTATAAAAGAATACTACCGACTTTGCCTTCTTTTACCGCTTTATATACTGCGTCTTTCTTGTCCACTTTGATTCCGTAGAAACCGAAGATGATCATTTGTCCTATTTTGATATCAAGGCTATCAGGCTGGGCTTTTAAAGTAACGGAGGATTGAAAAAGGAGGAGTACTAAAAAAAAGCGGAGTAATAACAATTTCATATAGTAACTTTTTTTAAAAATAGGAAGAAAGCCGTTGTGATGAAGGGAAATCTGTGAGCTGCCTTTGTTTCAAATAGTGTAGATTTGTTCACCCAAATTTCTTATAATACCTGTTAGTTTCTTTATGAAGGATTTCCAATATATCACCAGCCAACATCCTGCTTTTATAGAAAGTATATACCAGGATTTTTTAAAAAATCCTGATTCGATTGACCCAGATTTAAAGAAATTTTTTGAAGGCTTTGATTTTGCATTAAGTTCAAGCACTCCAAATGGAAATGCTAATCCGGTTCCAATAGTTCCCACAACTTATCCGGTTGCTGATAAACTACCAGGCATAGATATCGACCCGAAAGTAATCGGGTGGATGAAAGAAATCAGGGTTTACCGGATGATATTGGGTTATCGTAATAAAGGACACCTGATCGCAAATACAAATCCTATTCGTACCAGAAAAGACAGAGGTGCAAATCTTGATTTATCTTTTTTTGGCTTTCATGAAAATGATCTTGATAATGAATTTCATGCAGGTAATTTAATAGGACTCGGAACAACTTCTCTTAGAAAAATTATAAAGCATCTGCAGGATTGTTATGCTTCGCATATTGGAATCGAATTCAAATATATCAGTAACCAAAAAGAAATTGACTGGCTGACCAATGAGATGGAAAAGAAAATGGCAGAACCACTACCATTGATAAAGAAGAAAAGGATTTTAGAGAAATTGAACCAGGGTGTGATGTTCGAGAAATTTCTTCATACGAAATATGTGGGTCAGAAAAGATTTTCATTAGAAGGAGGCGAAACTACCATAGCTGCTCTTGATGCCATCATTAATATTGCGGCAGACAGCGATGTACAGGAAGTAGTAATTGGAATGGCACATCGGGGAAGATTGAATGTGCTTGCAAACATTATGGGAAAGACATATGCCCAGATTTTCAGTGAATTTGAAGGAACTGCGAAAATGGACCAGACCATGGGTACAGGTGATGTAAAATATCATATGGGCTATGGTAGTGAATTGCAAACATTCAATGCCAGTCCGAACGATTCATCCGGGCGGGATAAAACAATTCGTTTAAAATTAATGCCAAATCCTTCACATCTGGAAGCGGTAGATCCTGTTGTTGTAGGTTTTGCTCGGGCAAAGGCAGACATTATGTACCAAAGTGATTTTGATAAAATTCTGCCGATTTTAATTCATGGTGATGCATCCGTAGCTGGGCAGGGTATCGTTTACGAAGTATTGCAAATGAGCGGCCTTGATGGCTATTATACCGGCGGAACAATTCACTTTGTAATAAATAACCAGATTGGGTTTACAACAGATTTTGAAGATGCCAGAACATCTGATTATTGCACATCGCTGGCTGCAGCTATACAGGCACCGGTTTTTCATGTTAATGGTGACGACCCCGAAGCCGTGGTAAAATGTGTAGAAGCAGCCACCCGTTACCGCCAGGAATTTAATTCAGATGTTTTTATCGATATGGTTTGTTATCGGAAACATGGACATAACGAGGGGGATGATCCGAAATTTACCCAGCCGCATTTATATGCCTTGATTGACAAACATCCGAATCCAAGAGAAGTATATGTAAAATATCTTTTAGAAAATGGAGAACCGGATGCTCAGGAACTGGCGAAGGAAATGGAGAAAAAATTCTGGGCTGATCTGCAGGAAAGGCTGGATGAAGTAAAACAAAATCCATTGCCTTATCATTACCAGCCACCAGAAGTAGCCTGGAAAAAATTACGCAGGGCTACTGTTGAAGATTTTGACTCTTCACCTATTACGGCAATTAGTACGGAAAACTTTAAGGCGGTTTTTAAATCATTAATGCAATGGCCAGTTGGCTTTAAACCGCTGAGAAAAGTTGAGAAAATATTACAGGACAAAATAAAATTATTTGAAACAGAAAATAAAGCTGACTGGGCTACCGGTGAATTGCTGGCTTATGGTAGTTTATTGCAGGAAGGTAAGGATGTAAGGATGAGTGGGCAGGATGTAAGGAGGGGTACTTTCTCACATCGGCATGCTGTACTAAGAGATGAGGACACAGACAATCCTTACAACCGGTTAAGTAATATACCTGACGCTACTGGTCAGTTCAGGATTTATAATTCTTTATTGAGTGAATATGGCGTACTTGGTTTTGAATATGGATATGCACTTGCTAACCCGAATGCATTAGTCATTTGGGAGGCGCAGTTTGGGGATTTTGCCAATTGTGCTCAAACAATGATTGACCAGTTTATTGTTTCAGGCGAACAGAAGTGGAACAGGATGAATGGTATCACCCTATTTCTGCCTCACGGATATGAAGGACAGGGACCTGAACACAGTAGTGCAAGAATGGAACGGTTCTTACAAATGTGTGCGGAATTAAATATGGCAATTGTTAACATTACAACTTCAGCTAACTATTTTCATGCGTTGAGAAGACAATTAGCATGGCCATTTAGAAAACCTTTGATTGTTTTCTCTCCAAAAGCTAATCTCCGGCATCCCGGAACCTATTCAGGAATTAATGAATTTACTACCGGAGGATTTAAAGAAGTAATTGATGATGCTTCCGCTGATCCAAAAATGGTAAAGAAAATTTTATTTTGTAGTGGTAAGATTTATTTTGATCTGGCTGAACGTCAGCAAAAAGAAAATAGAAATGACCTAGCAATCATCCGCCTTGAACAGATTTATCCATTGCCCCTAAAACAATTAGAAGCTTTACAGGATAAATATGGCAGTGCTACCTGGTTCTGGGTGCAGGAAGAACCGTTGAATATGGGTGCAGCATCGTTTTTGAAAATGAACTTGCACAGTATTAACTATGGAGTAATTGGCAGGCAGCCATCTGCTTCTACTGCTACTGGTTATAATAAAGTGCATTTGCAGGAGCAGGGAGAGATCGTAGAAACGGCGTTTAGTATTTGATATTAATAATTTATAATCATTACACCACTTCGACTTGGGCTTGCAGAGATGGCATTTAAAATTACTCTGGCACTAGTGTAAGCTCTCCAAAAAGTTGGCTACTTTGAATTAGAGATTTTAGTTTTGAACAATGGTACGAAAAGAGGAGAATAAGCATTGGGGTAGTAATTTTTTTTAACTATTGAACCAAAAACAATCCTGTTATATGACTTATTAAGAAGACCAAACCTTACACTAGCAAGGCATGGGCTCTTGTAACGGAAGCCGGAAAATTATCTAACAAATTGGTGGCAGATTTCCTGGATTTTACCCAATTGGAGTAGGGCAAAAAAAATGTTACTCCCGGAAACGATTATTGTTTCAGAGAATAACATGGTACGGGAAGCAGAAAAATTATCTAACCAGGTTATGATTGATTTTTTAAAATTTACTGGTTGGAATAGCTAAAAAAAATAAAGTCATTTACGGCAGTTCGAATCCACTCAGGTTACTCAAAGAGCGATAAAGGGGAATGCCAAATTCTGGAAACGGATGATTAGTGGAAAATAAATGAACCCTGACCACCAAAATCCTTACCGGGTTTTCCAATTTATAACGGGAGAAATAAACTTTGCCTGTCTCCCTTCTATTATCTGTGTGTAAACCCGCATCTCCTTTTTCATTAACTTAGCAATTGCTTGGTAATAAAGTTACTGAGGTCTTGTTTCTTGATTTTATTGGGTTTCAGTTTTTTATTTTCTAAGGTTACAACTGTTGGTATAAAAAATGCCACTTTCCTTTACTGAAATTGCATTTCGTTACAAAGTTTTTTTGTAATTGATTATTATTTAAATGGAAATATAGTAAGGGAACTGGATAAAATAGTAATAGTCTCATCCGGTTTTCAAAATAAAATTTCGAATTACCGGTAGACCTGTCAAATTCATGTAACAAATTTTAGAGCGATGGTTGAAAAAAATAAAAGGGCAGATTATTTTCGGAAACTGTGTCTGGTACGATTCCAGGCATTCATCTTATTGATATTCCTTTTGTTGCTGCAGCCAATCAGTTATTGCCAGCAACCTGGTACGGGTGATTCGCTGAACTGTGGCAAAGTATTTAAAATTGTGGTTTTGGGCTCATCCACTGCTTATGGCACTGGTGCTGCACCTATCGACAGTTCCTTTGTTAACAAGTACAAAAATTATATCAAAACCAAAAATCCTCAAAACACGATCATCAATTTAGCGACATTAAGTTTAACAACCTATCATGTACTTTGTCCAACTGGATTTGTGCCGCCGGCTAACAGGCCTTTTCCCGTGGATACTAACCGTAATATCACCAAAGCATTGTCTTATAATCCTGATGCTATTATTATCAACCTGCCGTCAAACGACATTGCGCTGGGCATACCACAAGAGGAAAGTAAAGATAATTATGAACGTACTATGCTGCTCGCCGATTCAGCCAATATCCCGGTATGGGTTACCACCACACAGCCGCGAAGTACGTTAAGCCCGCAGGAAAGAATATACCTGATGGAGTTTCGTGACTGGACATATCAGCGATTTGGCGCCAAAGCAATTGATTTCTGGACTGATGTTGCCAACCCGGATGGTACGATTAATACTTTTTACAGTTTTGGTGATGGTGTACATGTAAACAACAATGGTCATAGCCTTTTTTATAACAGAACAATGAATGAACAAATCCTTGATTCCTTATGTTTAAGATATAATCCTGCCCTATGCCCGGGAAGTAATATTTCGTTGAATTCCAGGTTGACAGGATCCGGTTATCAATGGCAGGTGAATACGGGGTCAGGTTTCACCAACATCACGAACGGCGGAGCATATAGCGGGGCCACCAGTACTAAGCTGACTATTAATAGTGCCCCCAGCTCCATGTATGGCTACCTGTACCTGTGCCAGGTAAACGGCAGCATCTTCAGCAACATATATTCATTGCAATTCAGAACGAGTTGGAAAGGCAGTTCCAGCTCTGAATGGAATAATACCGCCAACTGGAGTTGTGGTAGCCTGCCAGATGCAAATACAGATGTAATTATTAATGGAGGAAAGCCCAATTACCCGCAGGTAAATTCAGATTTCACCATTCGTTCGCTGAAACTTAATTCCGGTACTACCGTGAATGTCAATACCGGATTTATACTGACTATCCTTAAATAGTCTCTCTTCAGGGTCCTCTTGATTGCTGAATATCCAGCTCTTACCCTGCTTGAAGCTTTCATTGACGATTTGCGCTGAAATCCTGAAGGCCACCGGGTGCCGCTACAAAAACCGGCAATGTGGCCAAAAATGGTTGGTGATTTTTTTAAAGAAATGATTTATCGGATAACCTTTTGGCTAAAAAAACTTAACAACTACCCTAAACAATTAAAATAACATTTCAAATTTACAGCAGCCTATTTTAGAAATTGAAAAGGGTTTCAATTTACTTCGTTGAAACCCTTTGCTATAGTATGTCTTATCAAATTTTACCAACCATTTTTGGCCACATTCTCCAAAAACCAGACCTGGGACAACAATAACTATCTGTAACGGACAAAAAAATGTTTTATGGATACTAAAGTAGTAATCAATAAATGAAAAATGAAATTATTTATTTTCCTTATTTTTTTTCTAAAACCAAATCAGCAACTAAAGCGTGGTGGTCACTGGCCCCTTCGGCAAAAATTCTTTTCACCTGCCTGGCTCTAAAATGAACATTAAAAAAAATCTGATCAATCCGGAGAGAAGGTGATAGGTAAACAAAAGTCCTCCCTAATCCGGTTCCTTTAGTAATCCAGGCATCTTTCAACTTATTTCTTACTTCAGAATAAGTATAACTTACAGGTACATCATTTAAGTCGCCTGAAAAAATAAGGGGACGGTTACTTTTAGTGATTATTCCTTTTACCATCTTTATTTGCTCCACTCTTCGTTTGTATCCCAGGCGTAATTTATAAATGATATTCTTTGAACCGGTTAGTCCGTTATCTATTCCGTTTTTTATATTGTTTAATTCCCGGTACTCATTATGTTGTAATTGAAAAGACTGAAGCCGGGTTGTAATAATGTCAATAGTGTCGCCGGAAATAATTACTCCTGCTTTGATAATACTTCCGTAGAATGGTTTCGGGTAATCAATTTTTTGGGTATCTATCATGGCATACCTGCTGAAAACGATACTGCCACTATAAAATTTTCCATCAAATTTGGATATGTCGAACGAAAAATAGTGGTAGGGGTAGTTCATCTTCTTGGCAATGGAATCAATAAAATTATAATGGTTTCCGGGAACAACAGCTGTAAAGAATTCCTGTAAACAGATGATATCGGCATCCGCTTCTTTTAATTTTCTGAAAATAACAGCATTGTTAAGAATGGCTGTATTACTATCGGGGGCCGTGTAATTCATCAGCCCCGTATTCCAGGTTAACAGACGTATATCGCCATTTTTTTTTATTGGATTAAATTTTGAAGAGATAGCATGGCCAAAGGTTATACTGATATTGGGTATGCTTATTAATATTGCTATCAGGGAGAAAACTGCTTTCCGGGGTCTGACAGGCAACCAAAAAAAGAAGAATAATAATGTAGTAATTAATAAAAATGGAAAAATTATTCCTGCCAGTGCAACAGGCCACCATTGGTAGGGGTTAAGATATGGTGCGGCATTGCTAACAAGCAGTACCAGAATACAGAAAATGTTACAAAAAAAAACGATTCGTAAAAATATTATTTTAAAAGGTTTATTCATTTTGTGCAGAAGTAAACAGCATCCCCTTTCCAGAAGCCATATTTATGAATTTCCTGATCCGTAAATACTGCTGTGTAGTCATCTACAGTTACGTTGAATCCGGCATTTCTTAATTTATCCGCATAGTCATAACTATAATACCTGACATGCTCTTTAAGCCCAAACTCTTTTTCTCTTTCCAAAGGGTCAATAATGGAGTTGTCTTCATACGTAAATTTTCTTGAAGTATCAATAGGTACCTGCATTATTCCCCAACCACTCTTCTTCATTAGTTTATAAATATGCTGCATTGCTTTTTTATCTTCCTCAATATATTGAAATACGTGATTACAGATAATCACATCAAATGAATGATCCGGTAAATTATGATTCAACAGATCAAAATAGACGGTTCCATCCGGGTACAGATGGGGGTAAATGTCTCCGGGGTGGTAATCAATATTTTTTTGTTTTTTAAACAAGTGAAAAAAAACAGTTTCAGGAGCAATGTGTAAAACTTTTAATGGCGATGTATATAAATTCGTTCTGTTTTCAAAATACATCCAGAGTAACCGGTGTCGCTCAAGGCTCTCGCAATTTGGACACCAGGCATTCTTTCTTCTGTTATTGCCAAAAGGAGCAAATTCACGAAACGTACTTTTGCAACAGGCGCAAACAACATTGTTCCCGGCAAATTTGATTCGTAAAAAAAATAGCCTGATTTTGTTTGCAAAGAGAAAAATCGGCCCCAGCGATTCCTTAACCTTTGTACTTAGCATCAGTTAAAAATTGTTTTTTGTATTATAAAAAATCAGTTACGGGTTACTTTATTCCTGCCTGTTAAATTGCGCCACCACATTAAAAGCATTATTCCTTTAATTTGTGAAGCAAAATTAACTTCTGGGCGCTCTGCATTAAAACGATGCAACATATTATTTTCCAGTTCCAATTTTTGATTTTGAATTCCGAACAAAAATGGAATTTTCAATGGGCCCAGTTCGTTGAATAGTGCTTGTAAGATTCCGCGGTCACTATGTGGAAATGAAAAGCAACAATCGTTTATCTTGAGCAGTTCATTCACATATTGGCAGGAACCAGCAACCTGGTTTATTTGTTCTGCTATTGAAATATGCTGAAAATAAGGGTGATTGATGCTATGAGCCCCAATATAAAACCCCCTGTGGTGCAAAGATTTCAACTGTTCCCGGGTAAGAAACGGTTGCTTTGTTCGGAGGAAATTATCAAATGAAAATCCGATTTTCCCGGCAATTTTTTCAAGCAAAAAGGCATTTGTTGTATTTATTTTTTTTAAAAAAGTTATCGTTTCTTTTACTGATTTATTTTTAATCCCTAAAAGATCATGGTATAAAAATAAAAAAGAGTTGTTGTCTTTGTTCTTTAATAATTCGTCAATTAACAGGCTTATTTTACACCTGTAGAAGAGATCATTATTATCAATAAAGGCAGGGTTGATAAAAAAACAGGCGGGGATACCTTTTTTTTCAAGAATAGGTGCAATGATGTCATGAACTTCCCTGTACCCATCATCAAAACTGAGTAGAAATGATCTTTTAGGAAGGATGGAATGTTCCTGAACAGCTTTAATAATATCCGCAAGGGTTACGGGGCGAAAATTTTTTAATAATAAATCAAGGTCAGTTGAAAATTGTTTTACATTTTTATAGTTATATAAATGCCTGATGTGGGTAAGAAATTCATTACTCACTGTATGATGATAAGGGAATAGGGTCGTAGATTCTCCCATAGCTTTCAGTAAAGTCATCGGCAATAAGGAGCAGGCTGTATAATAAGAGGTCCTAAGGATGTTCATTTTTCAATAAGTCATCAATATAGATTATTCTTTTATGCTCTGTTTTTAGAAAATGCTTTTTTGCTTTTTTTATTTTTAGCACGGATTTGAGTTGACTCATCACCAGGAGTGGCAAATGTTTTAATGATTGAAGTATTCCTTTCTGCCGGCTTTGTGTGGCAATGGTAAGTATAAAGTTTAAAACAAATAGAGGGACAATAATTAACCAACCGTAAAGAAGAGTTAGGTTAACAAAAAAGGAAAGGAAAACAAGTATCACCATGGCAAATAATAATAAAATCATGGGCGGGCGAAGCATGGATACACCCAGTAAAATTTGCCCGGCATTCAGGTTTTTACATCCACTTTTTGTCAGCAGCCAGCTTTCTTTAAAATGACCAAAATAGGAATAGATCCAACGTGTTCTTTGTTTCTGCAATACAGCAGCATCCTCTACTTTTTCATCATATACAATGGCATCTTCCGCAAAGGCGATTTGTTTTACTTTTCTGGCTAATTGTGATTGCAATTTTTTGTCAAAGCCTCCGATCGTATTTTGATAATTTACTTCCTTGTAAAGCGCAAAGTCAATGGCAATCCCCAGACCCAGTATGGCAGAAGACATCCTCAATTGCATTTTTACCAGGCGTTCATAAAAGGAGTAATATACATGGCCCATTGAATCCAGCCCGGCATATGTATTATCTGTGTTTTTTGAAAGCATGTGTGTCTGTACAACTTTGAAGCCTCTTTGAAAATAGTGGTTCAGATTTTCCAGGTAATTGGGATGAACTAAATTATCGCTGTCAAAAATGATCAATACGTCAGGTTCGCTTTTAAAATTACTGATCGCAAACCGGATCGATTTAATTTTTGAATGTAAAGCATGCGGTGGTGTAAGCAAAATAATTCTTTCATCTGCGAATGTTAAATGGCCAAGATTGCAATCATCAGCCACAACATACACTTTAAATTTATTATAGCTTTGTTTCATAAAAGAATCGACCAATGGGGCAATAAATCTAGTGTCCTGGTGTGCGGTAATGATGGCGGCAAAGTCATAATCAAGATTGTTGAGTTTTTTATAGCGATATATGGCATTACGTTTCGGTTTGCCACCGGTGAGAAAGTACAAAATAAAGAGTATGATCGGCAGGATAAAATAAAAAGCAACCAGGCAGGTGACTGCATAAAATAAATATTTTACTATAAGCAGCAAAACTTCCATTTAACTGATATTTTTTTGCCAAACCGTCACAAAACCTCCTGTACATCGGAAGGGTAATATTTCTGCAATTGCGCAGTCCATTTTTTGCAGAAAAATGAGTCTTTTACTAATAATGGAGAATGGGAAAACATCTTCAATAAAATTGGTTTTACCAAATTTAATGATTTTGAAATTATTCTGCCTGGCTAATGAATCCAGTGACTTCCTGGTAAAAAACTGAATATGAGTCAGATCACTGGCATCGGATTGAATGGTTGTTCCTTTATAGCCCAACATCTTTTTGAGTTTTAAGAGGCCATGCCAGATAAAATTATCTTTTTTCTGCAACCAGATGACCGGTTTGGTAACAAACAATTCCCGCGGTCCCATGCCATTAGGTACTGTTACAATAAGTACACCTGCATCCGTCAATGAATGATACAGGGTCATTAATAAATTTTCCGGTTTGTTCAGATGTTCCAAAACCTCACTGCATATGATGGCATCGTATTTTTTACCTTCAGCGATTAATTGTTCTGCACTGATCACATCAAAGTTTACATTCGGGAACTTGTTCAATTGTATAGCTTTGGTAATCGCTTTTTCACTTACATCAATACCATAAACATTATAGCCAGCCTCGCCCAAACTCCGGGAAATAACACCGTTGCCACAACCTACGTCAAGAACGACTGCCTGGGGTGGCAAATTGCTCTTTAGTGTTTTCAAAATAAATTGTAACCGTTTAATATCCGCAATACGCTTAAATTCCATTTGAAATTTGATATATTATTTACTTATATAAACTAGTATAAATATTTTCGATTTGCCTGGTCATAATGGTGGCATTAAAATGATTCTTCACTGTTTCAATTGCATGGCCCCCATATTTATGCCGAAGAACCCTATCCGTAGCCAATAGTTTAATGGCCTCAGCCAGTTCATTTTCTAAATTATCTACTTCAATTAAATAACCATTATCATGATGCCTGACTATTTCGCTTGTTCCATCTACATTAGTTGCAATTACAGCTTTTCCCATACTCATAGCTTCCAGTAAGCCTATCGGAAGGCCTTCCCACAGGGATGGTAATACGAAAATATCAGCTGCTTGTAAAATAGCCGGAACATCCTGCCGGAAAGGAAGGAAAATGATATTATTTTCTACGGATAATTGTTTGGCAAGAATAAGAGCTGCTTTTTTCTGATCGCCATCACCAACCATAAGCAATTTCATAGCCGGCATTTTTTCTAATACGATAGCGAATGCCCTAATCAATGTTAGTGGTTGTTTATGTGCTGTAAACCTGGCTATGAATAATAGCAGTGTGGCACTATTTTCAATACCCAGTTCTTTCCTTAAATCGGTAAAATTATTAGCCGGATTAAATTTATTCTGGTCAATCCCGTTATTCACAACGGTTGATGAAAATGATTGTATATATTTTTTCCCGGTTTGCTGATTTGATGCAGAAACTGAAATATTTACATCGGTCCTCGATGTCAGAAATTTTTCCCCTAATATTCTGAATTTCTTAACGAGTAGGGTTTGATCATCATGAAAAGACCATCCATGAATTGTATAAATGAGCGGGATATGTAAAGATCTGGCGGCCCAGAAAACATTGGAATTGGCTCTTGTACCATGGGCGTGAACAAGATCTATTTTTTTTTCTTTGATTAGCTTTTTCACTTTCCTCCAAATAAAAACATTAAATGGCTTTTCGGTAAAAATGATATGAGTCTCAATACCTTTACTCTTTAACATGTCAATCATCGGGCCATCCGTAAATGATAATACGATTGGTTCAAAAAGATCCTTATTTAAATTGGTTGAAAGACTCAGTAAATGACTTTCACCTCCGCCAACCTGACCTTGCCTGATGCATTCAAGCACACGTATTTTTTTACTACTTTGGGGCATTATATTGGCTTTTCAGCAATAATCATCATTTCTTTTATTCCTGATAATCTCGAAACTAAGTTCGTGGCCATCCTGTAAAGCCCAAAATTTATTTTAGCCAGTTTTAATAATTTGTAATAACCAGCCCCTCGTATGTATTTATTTTTTTTAACAGAAAAGCCTGTTGTAAGTAACAGATTGTTTATTGTCTGAAAATTCCAACTGAACAAATGTTGGTTCAAATCAAGTTTATATTGAGCTTTTCCATGCACTTCATGGGGAATTACAAGTATTAAAGTAGAACCTTTTTTTAATTTTGATAATACAATACCCAGCATTTCTTTTGGATTTGGATGATGCTCGAGTACATGCGCCGATAAAATAATATCAAATGCTTCATCAGGTAAGGCGGTTAGCTGATTGGTAGCATTGATTCCTTTTTTTTTGCAAAATTCTACTCCAAATTCAGATATGTCATAACCCATTGCATTGGGTAGTTTATAAATATTCTGACCTAATCCGCATCCGAAATCCAATATCCGTTTATTTATATCAAAACCTGTGAAAAATTTTGAGATAGCGATTTCAGCACGTGCAGTATAATAGTCGTCGTTGAAATGGTTGTTATGTCTTTCTGTGTGATACCATTCTCCATAATCAACTGTGTTTTTTGAATTGGGCATAGTTAAAGTCTGATTCATTTAATTTAAAAATTACGGCCGATTACAACAAATCGCTTCTAAAAAATTAGGTCTTTACCCTGAATAATGATAGCTACCAGTTAAAACGTATTTTTCTATTCATTTATTTTGATATTATACTGCAGCACTTTAACTGGATAATTAAAAAGCATATTAAACAGGAGAGTTTTTTGAAGTTGCCAGGTTCCAGGAAATACCCCTTATAAATGCTTTGAGATGCTTCCATTGTTTTTTCAACAAGTATTTAAATACCGTTTTAGGTATTGTTAAAAAACTGAAAAAGCTGATAAAAAAAAAGAACTGCAGATAGGTACCGTTTCTTCTTATATAAAAAATCCTGTTCCGGGTCATGTAATAGACCTTGATCGGACTCTGCTTTCCCATGCTGATTGATTCCTTATGGAAACAGAGCCCTTTGGCCTGGTAATATATCTTATATCCTGTCCTGATCATTCTTGCACTCCAGTCAGATTCTTCATAATAAATAAAAAATTTTTCAGCCAGCATACCTACTTTCTCAATTACTTCCCTCTTCACCATCATGGCACAACCGTGCGCACAATGGGTATATCCTGAAACATCATGCTGCCCTTTGTCTACTTCAAGGCTACCGACTGCTGTGGTTTTACCGGTCAGCATATTCATTTTATTAAAGCCGGCATATTGAATTACTGTAGGATTATGATGAAAACGTATTTTAGGACAAACAACCCCGATCGCAGGATCCTCATAAAAAGGTTCAAGCAATTTTTCCAGGAGATCCGGAGTTATTTCAGCATCATTATTGATCAGAAAAATAAAATCATATCCAGAAGATGAATGACGCATTCCAAAATTATTACCACCCGTGAAACCCAGGTTTACAGGGCTCTTTAAAACTTTGGTATTATAATAATTCCCTGAAAGTATCCTTACTGTGGGGTCGATCTCAGATCCATTATCGACTACAATGATCTCATAGTTTTTATATGTTGAATTCCGCATGCTTTCGAGAAATTCACAGGTAACATCCAGCTCATTCCAGTTTAACGTAACAATGGAAACAAAAGGATTTTCGTTTTTATACGTTTTCATATTATTTGCCGGCACGGATTGGGGTTAATTCAACAGTATATTATTGACTTTGTTTTTGAATTAAAGCCGAAGGAGTGGTCAGTAAAATTCTTAAATCCCGCCTTGTTGACCTGTTCCGGGCATAAGCAATATCAAGTGATACTCTTTCTTCAGAACTCATTTCAGGCTTCCCCCTTTTTGTAATTTGCCATAATCCTGTAATTCCGGCCGGGGCCATAAATCTTTCTGCACATTCACAGGTAGTTAATGTGGCTGCTTCATAAAGTGGTAACGGCCTGTTTCCGACAAGAGACATGTCGCCTTTCAGCACATTGAAAAGCTGGGGCAATTCATCCAGGCTGGTATTTCTTAAAAACAGACCCAACCTGGTAATTCTTGGATCGTTTGAAACTTTAAAAAAAGAAGGACTCCCTGGTGACGCAGTATACATATTTTTAGTATGCAGCGAGTCAAGCAATTCTTCTGCGCCAGCAACCATTGTACGGAATTTATAAAAATTAAAAACTTTAAATCCTTCTCCAGCTCTTTTCGATTTATAGATTACCGGTCCTTTAGATGTCAACTTAATCAGAATTCCTATAAATAATAACAGAGGTAAAATAACTATTAATATGGAAAGCGACATGAAAATATCAATCGCCCTTTTGATAAATTCCCTGTAGAAGGGATTAATGTCATTTTTTGCAATTTTAACAGGCTTTGCCCCGATCAATGACTGAAAAGACAAACTTCTAAAAAATCTGATTTTTTCATGAAGTAATGCCGTATTTAAATCACCTTTAATGACGTCGTCTATTAAATTTAATTGAAAGAGGTTTTTGATTTCGAACGGGTTCAGGTAACTTTCTGTATAAATAACAGGGATAGGCGGTATCAGCTTCTTTGACATCCAGCCTTTAAAAAAAATTAACTCATCCAGGTTGAGAGGTATGTCAAGAATGATAAGATCCGGTAAATAAGATAACTGTGTTTTCTCAAGGCATGATTTAGCTTCACCCAGATCATGAACAATATGCTGGTTGCCTTCAGCTTCGTGTAACTGTGCTGGACTTACTATTTGGCGTTTTACGATAAGAAATGGCTTTGAAATTCTACCTTTTGATTCATGATAATCAGCTATGGCCGGTTTCTTGTGAATGGTAGTTGAAGTCATTATCTGGTATTTAGGTTGATTAAAATATTTTTTATAATTAATTTGAAGAATTTTCACTCATATGCTTTTAAGCCAACAAATTCAATAGTCTGCTTTAATTAAACGGTGGTTTTCTTTTTCATAGATAAGTTCTTTTACTTTTTTGGACAAGACAACGGGGTCAAAGGGTGTATTTAGAAAAAGAGAAACCCCCAGCGCTTTTGTTTTATTTCTCAGCAGGCTGTCGGTTGAATTAGAAAGGACAACTGTTGGAATATCATAAAACAGGCTGCTTGAAGAAAGATGAGCTAAGAACCTGAAATTATCAGATACTTCATTTGGAACATCGATAATCATTAAGTCAACAAATTGTGTTGTTCGCAAATAGTGAAATGCTTCCGGATAGCTGCCAGTCGAAAAAACATCAAAATCGTTTTTAAAAATGGTTGCAAGAACGTAATTCAATGCCTTTGAATCTTCTATAGTCAGGATCTTTTTTCTCATTGCTTTTCTAAAATGCTTTGATTAACTGATTACTTCTTTCAAATCGGGTTTTTCATTAAATAAGGTATTTACTATTGGAGTTTTTCTATCCATCTCAAAATCAAAATAATTTCCCCATTTGAGATTGATGTAATCCTAAAATTCACGGATTTTTAAATCACCTTGATCAACCATCAGCCAGTCAGATAAAAAACAGCATTTTCTTTTTTACCAGTTAAAGCCGTATTTGTGAAAATGCAGATATCCCCAAAAAAAAGTAATGAGAGGTAAAAACACTTTTGAAATGTTTACCTGTACTGAAATACCCAGAAGTCTCCCTTGGAGGAGATAATGTTAGTGGCATGTCTTGTAATTTTACGATTCAATAAACAATCTGGACAGGATAGGAGACTTTAGTAGAAAATTGGAGTTTAGGGTAGTTTCAGCGTAGGAATCAGAAAAAGTGCTTTTACTAATCAAGTAGTTGCACTTAGTACTTTAAGCAACTAAAGTAGTATAAAAAGTCAATTAATGCAAAGTTTTTTTGGTAAATCAATATTTAGCAAGACAAAATTTAGTTATTAGCTATCATTTTCAATGCTTTATGGAAAAAACTTCATCATATCATAACTTATCTTTTCAACTTTCTATATCAATGTTTGTTGAAATTCTTTTTTTCCCTTTTGATCAAAAAATTCTACTTGAAAATATTTTTCAATTGAGTTAAGCTAGTCTCACCATTTGTTCCTGCAAAATTTGTTTTTATTAAGCTACAGAAAATAATATGGTCGTTTTGGCACTTTTAGAGGATACTCTGTGATATTTGTCAATTAAGAGTTACGGATTGTTATCTTCAGTTATAAACTTAAATAAAAGGGGTTTATGAAAACTTTTCTGATGAAACTGACTCTTTATCTGGAATTATAATATATAAGCAAATTATGTATAACTGATTATTCATTCCAAAGGAAGAATTTGCTTGTTAAGGATTACAGAAGGATGGGATAATTTATCTTTATTCTTCAGAAAACAACAAAGTCAAATAATCTAAAAATAAATTTGAACTCAAAATAACTTTTGCTATCTTTTCCACTTTTTATTACAATTCTAAATCACCAATGAAAATTAGAAACCCTAAAAGCCGTTTTGACCTAACCATTAAGCGACATGATTTAGTTTTAGAAGTTGGCGGAGGTCATAATCCACATCCACGCTCCAATATTATTGTTGATAAATATGTAGATGATAACACCCACCGAAGTGGAAATATAAAGATCCTGAAGCACCAAAAATTTCTTTCAGCTGATGGGGAAAATCTTCCTTTTAAAGATAAAGAATTTGATTATGTTATTTGCTGCCATGTTTTAGAACATGTTGAAAATCCTGAAAAATTTCTGAGTGAACAATTCCGGGTGGCCAAAAAAGGTTATATTGAAACTCCTTCATTGCTGGGTGAATATCTTTCTCCTAAAGATTCACATCGATGGATATTACATGAAATTAATAATATCCTCTATCTTGTTGAAAAGAAAAAAATTAATTTTTCGAGTACTTATGACCTGGGAGACCTTATTCAGGGATATTTGCCCAAACATTCAATTGGGTTTAAAATTTTAGAAAGAACGCATCCCAATGTTAAAACAATTCGGATTGAGTGGGCTCATAAATTTGATTACATAGTAGGCACTGCCGATACGGAAATTCTTCAATTTTTTTCCAAAAAATGGAATCTTGAATGGGGGGACTCATTTTTTCCAAAAAAATCATTAGGCAAAGAATTCAAAGACTCGTTAGCAGCACTTATAGAAATTTCAAAGAATGTATTCCGTTCAAAGATCATGAAGAAAAAATAATATTATTCTCCACTCTGAGTTTTATTTCTAAAGGCAATTTTAAGACTCATTTTCTTATAAGGATTCTTAATCTGATAATTTTGGATGAGGTTTAGTTAGTGAGTCACGCCTTAAAAAGCCATTTTTATTTGGAAGAAGTGCTGAGAAGATTAAAAATAAAGTATGACAGCATAAAAATCAGTTTTTGTAAATGGCTCAAAAAGCTGACTTCCATTTGTTCAACATTCTTTAGAAGTTGAAGGCGGGTGCACTGAGTATAAATATTACTTCCTTTTGGCTTTTTCCCATAGTACAGTTTGTTTATTGTTCAGGAACTTAAAGAATCCAATGTATAATGCAAGATTCATAAATACAAAATAGTAGGGAATATAAAAGAGATTATTTTTTATTTTCCTTATTGAAAATACCCAGCCTAAAACAGCCATAAAATAAAAGGCAATTTGAGCAATAAACAGCGCAGTATAAATGGTATGAATATTGTTTTCTGAGAATTGAAATACAATAAAATTGCAAACAAGGATAATGGGAAGCAGCACTGGGCATACAACCCACCGGAATACCCGGTGAGAAATATATAAAAAGGATAATTTGCCGTATTTAAATATGTTCAGTAAATCTTTCAGTAAAACTATTGATTGGAATCCGCCTGCACTGATTCTTATTTTCCGGTTTTGTTCATCTTTCCTTGTTAAGGACGGAGTTTCTATTGAAAAAGCCCGGGGTTCATAGATCACCCTGTATCCCTTTTTACAAATGTTCATGGAAATAATAAAATCGTCTAACAAAATTTCAGCAGGCAGCGGTTCAAATAGTTTAGTTCGTATCGAAAATAACTCACCGGCAGCCCCAACTACGCTATAAAAATCAGAGTCTATTTTTTTTAGTTTTGACTCATATTTCCAGTATAATCCTTCTCCGTCATTCGCAGAAGTATCCTGTGTATCCGGAGCAATTACTTTTTTTTCACCTGCTACTGCCCCGATTTTTTCATCGCTGTAGTGCTTAATAATTTCTTTAATACAGTCTTTATTCAAAAAAGTATTTGCATCGCAAAAAATAACATAATCAGTACTTATTGTACTCATTGCCCGGTTAATGGCGGTAACTTTTCCCTGCCTTTCCTTTCTATTGAGCAATTCTACCTGGGGATATTGTTTAATAATGGCTGCCGTGTTGTCCGTTGAGCCATCTGCCACAAAGACTATCTGCAGTTTATTTCTGGGGTAATTAAGGGAGAGGCAATTTTCTATTTTTTTTTCAATTACATCCTCCTCATTATAAACAGCTATAATAAGTGAAACGAGGGGTTCAAAACCGGAGTCGTTTTTTACAATCCTTTTACGATTTTTATTGCTGATTTCTAAATAAACCCATATAAATAGGGCATAGCCAATATAGCTGTAGAATACTAAAAATATGCTAAGCCAGGTTAATAATTTAATTACTTCCATTGATGTTATTAGTGAAACAAGGGTGCAATTGGCCTCAAAAGTATCCATTTTAGAATTGAAATTATTTTCTGATTTATAAAATTCTATCAGGCAAGGACAAATTTCATTTCAATACAAATTATTCAGAATTTTTTCTGTGCCACGAAACCGGTTAATCCTAAAAGCGTTAAATGGGATGAAGGTATAAAATATTACAACCGGAAAGCAAAATCAGTCCATATGCAAATAAGGAATGAAAAGAAAAAAAGTAATGGGTTAGCAAAAAATGCGGCAGGTCAGCGTGTATGCTTGTTCGTTTGAACTTTTTTAATGGGCAATCAAAATATAATTTCAAAAAGTACAACTACTTTCCTGAAATCTGATAAAAACAGAGTCATTGCCAGGCCGCCTGATTTAATGCCAACACGCTGAAGTTCTGGCTTGATTTATTTGGAGACAGTTAGTGGCCCAGACAATGATAGTTTGTTCCCACCATGAATATCAATGATTAGTTTCACCTGAATCCCGAAAGTTAATTCGTTGATATACAATAATTGGATAAGTAGCTCAGATTGCTCCAACCATAAAAAAAAATTTTTTGATTCGGATGAAAATGTTTGATAAACTGTTCAGAATGAAAGCGATCCAACTATTACATCTGATTATTCAAAATTTTGAAATAAAAGTTGTTTTATCGGCGATTTTTATATTTCTTTGCTAATGATTTAAAATGTGTATTTATTGAATTTGATACACATTCTCCGATTTCCTACGTTGAAGCAATCCTTATTTCCAATTTTCTACAAAAGTCTTCTATCCTCTAAAAATTAATTTACTTAATCGTAAACTTCAAGCCATGCCTTTAACCTATCCACTGCCGGCAGGGATTCATATTTTTTGTTATACAGGTAAGCACCTGAATAGACTGATACCCTTTTACAAAGGCTTTAACACTTTACAGCCTTTTGCGATAGATCAAACCGGAACCGGAAATAAAATACCAAATACCCCCTCTTTCAATTTGAATATTTTAAGCGTCGTTAATTTAGCTATTCTAACTTTTATTAGTAAACACATGATCAATCCCGGATTTAACGAATTAATTTTTTTTTAAAAAATCTATAATGAAAACTTTTCCCTTCCTGCTTGCTTTTTTAATGCTTCTTTTTTCCAGTAAAGTGTCTTATGGACAAGCGAATGTGCTGGATCCAAGTGATCCTGATGTAATTTTTACATCTTCTAATCAGCCAGCAGTTCCAACTTATAGTAAAATCAGCAAATGGGGGCATACGAACAGGCTTTCCTGGAATCCATATAGCAATGGTTATAAATCATACTATTTCAAAGGGATGGCCTTCCGACTGAAATTCCCAAAGACATATGTCCACAATGTGGTTGATGGTAAAGTATACCCTGCTATTCTTTTCTTACATGGCCTGGGAGAACCTGGTAATATATGGGACAATGAATATCAACTTTTGCACGGAGGACTGACGCATGCCCAGAAAATTAACGATGGGACTTTTGACGGGTTTATGATTTATCCGCAAAGCCAGTCGGGTTATCTGCAAAGTTATTTTCCTGCTTTAAAAGATTTAGTTGATACTTTGGTTAAATATGTGAAACTTGATATTGACAGAATACATGTTGGTGGTCTTTCTTCCGGAGGTCAGGCCAATTGGGATTTTCCACAGCAGCAACAGTATGCAAAAATTACTTGTGCGATTGAGCCTATTTCTGCAGCCCAGTATGAAGATGTTCCATATTTTGCCAGTCACATAAACATTCCTGTTTTCATTGCCAATGGTGGTGTGGACGTTGCACCTTACGCCACTACAGTAACAGATATAATTAATTCATATAAAAACCTTGGGGGTAATATTATTCAGGCTTTTTTCCCTACCCAGGGGCATGGCGTATGGAATTCATTTTGGGCGGATCCCCGTTATTGGCCATTTATCAATGCACAACATAAGGCCAATCCGCTGGTCTTTTTTCAACATAATAAATTTTGTCCCGGTGAAACTGTTAATGCAAAATTGGGATTACAAGCTGGTTTTTATGCTTATGAATGGGATAAAGATGGCGTAACCATTCCCGGTCAAACAGGTAATGAACTGATCGTGTCAAGTTTCGGAACTTACAGGGGACGTTATAAACGAACTGCTACCAGCAACTGGTCAATATGGTCACCAACACCCGTTGTGATATCTCAAAATCAGGGTACAACTATCCCGGCTATTCAATTGGATGGGTTACGAAGCAATGTATTGCCTGCACCGGATGGAAGCACAACAGCACCTTTATCAGTACCCAATTCTTACGCCTCTTATGAATGGAGAAGAATCTCTGATAATGCATTAGTAAGTTCAACCTATACCTATAATGCTCCTGTAGGCCAGTATAAAGTAAAGGTTACAGAGCAATTTGGTTGCGGAAGTGATTTTTCTTTGCCTTACACCGTTATTCCGGCCAATGGAAATAACGGGCCTGATGCGGCCAGCAGCGTTTCAGCAATTGCTGTGTCGAATAATTCTATCCAGCTATACTGGAACGATAATCCGAACCCGGTAAACAATGAAACTGCATTTGAAATTTACAGAAGTATCAATTCCGGAAGCGGTTACAGCTTAGCTGGCATAACAGGTGCTGATATTCTGTCATTTCTGGACCAGGGATTATCAGCTGATAAAAAATATTACTACATTATCAGGGCTGTAAATAATAATGCAGCATCGGCTGTAAGTACAGAAGTAAATGCAACAACTCAGTCAGACGTTTCTCCTCCTACGGCCCCCGGTAATTTGACGGTAACAGGAACGACAAGAAGCTCTGTATCGCTATCCTGGCAAGCATCTACTGATGATGTAGGTGTTGCCAAGTATGAAATTTATGTAAATGGAGTAAGATCTTATGTTACTACTAATTTATTTTTTACTGTCAATAATCTCACAGCTTTAAATAGATATGCCTTTGTTGTAAAGGCGCTTGACGCTGCAGGAAATATTTCCCCTGCCAGTAACCAGGTAATTGCAGTTGCCGCTTTAAACGGGCTTAATTATAAATATTACCAGGGAAGCTGGAGTGTGTTGCCGGATTTTAATACATTAACACCTGTTTCATCAGGAATTACTCCCAACGTGTCTATTACACCGCGGCTAAGAAATGATCAATTCGGTTTTTTATGGGAAGGTTATATTAATATCCCGGTAACAGGGTCTTATACTTTTGAGACTAATTCTGATGATGGAAGTAAATTATATTTAGCACCCTACAGTCATACGGCAACCCCATTAGTTAATAATGATGGCTTGCATGGTGGACAATTCCGGGCAGGTACCATATCACTTACGGCAGGCACCTATCCTATTGCCATCACCTTTTTTGAGCAAGGTGGCGGAGAGTCAATGAATGTTTACTGGACCTCTGCAGCAGCAGGTATTCTCACAAGAACCGTGATACCTAACAGCGCTTTCACTGATGCCGTAACTGTTCCCTCAAATATGCTTCCTAAAAAGCCTGCTGATTTAAATGTTGTTGCCACAGCATATAATAAAATAAATATGAACTGGACGGATTCCAGTGATAATGAGACTGGTTTCGAATTATACCGTTCCACAGAACAGCTGGGTACTTATGTAATCATTGGAACTACTGCGGCTGGAGTTACAAATTTTGTGGATTCTGTTAGCCTCTCAGCGAACGTGATATACTGGTATAAAGTAAGATCAATCAATCAATACGGGCAGTCCGAATTTATCAGTATTTTAGAAGGCAAATGGGGACTCAATAATAATTATAATGACGGAAGCGGAAATAACCGGAATCTTACCGGCAATTCAACTCCTGTATTTAATTCTGCTGATAAAAAAGAAGGTACCCATTCTGTATCATTAAATGGAACTTCACAGTATCTAAATGTGCCATTTGCCACAAGTGGAATTTTTCCTGCCAATTCTTATACCACCAGGAGTATCGGTATCTGGGTAAAACCAACTGCCACCATGTTAACCACAACTAATAAAATTCTGTATGAGTTTGGTGGTTCAGATAATGGAATAGCCCTGCGGTTTAATTCTGGTTCTTTACAGGCTGGTATTGCAAGTGCAAATATCAGGAGTACTGAGACTGTGAGTGGTGTTGCATCGAATCCTAATTGGGTTACAAATGGCTGGAACCATATAAATGTGGTTTATAATGTTAACAAACTACAAGTATTTATAAATGGTGTTTTAACCGGTGATACTATTTTATCTTTCAGTTCAGTTGGTACTTCTACCAATGGGTCCAGGATCGGTGCATCTAATAGCAGCAACGCCTTTAATTCATCTTCCTCTTCCACAAACTATTCGGGTTTGATGGATGATATTGTAATTATTAAGGAACCTTTAATCGCTACGGCTATATCGGCATTGATGAAACAGTCTTATACGACTGATACAACTTTCGCTTTGCCATCAATACCCGATGTTCCTGACAACCTTGTTGAAACATCCAAAACAACAACGTCCATTTCGTTAGAATTTAATGACAATTCCACAAACGAAACATTGTTTGAATTATACCGCTCCGTATCCAATCTTAATGGGTACCGGTTACTGGCAACCATCCCTGGCGGAGCTGGTTCTGCAAAGAGTTATACAGACAGCAACCTGTTCCCGAACAACGATTATTATTATAAAGTCAGAGCAAAAGGAACAGGAGGTTTATCAGCATTTACAACTGATCTCCTGGTAAGAACAGATAATAATCTCCCGGTATTATCTGCTGTGCCAAACTTTACTATGCGGCATGATTCGCAAAAAACGATTAATCTGACAGCTTCAGACCCGGATGCAGAGGTTATGGTATTTTCATTCATCAATCCATTACCATCGTTTGCAGTGTTTACCAATACTGCCAATGGAACTGGGACACTTCAATTCACCCCATTACTGGCTGACCAGGGTGTTTACACCATTTCTGCTGTAGTTACTGACGGAAATAATGGAAAAGATACGGCAACATTTATTGTAACTGTTAACGATAACTATACTCCGGTAATTGCTCCTTTGAATAATTTAACCATGGCAGAAAGCAATACTGCCACTGTTAATTTAAGTGCTACCGATCCGGATGGGAACAGTACATTAACCTGGGCCATATCCACCCCTCTGCCTTTTGTCAATCTTACAGATAATGGCAATGGTTTGGGTGTTTTAATAGTAACACCTGGCTTTGCAAATGCTGGCGTTTATCCTATTACAGTAATTGTTAGTGATGGATCAGGAGGTAACGAATCGGCAACATTTACTTTAACAGTAACTAATCTTGAGCCACCTTCAGAAAAATGGTTTATTAGCACAAAATACACAAGTCCGAATGCACCGGCACCTTGGAACAATATCTCAACCGTAAATACAAGCAGCCTGTTGAATGGTAATGGAGTTACAACCCCTGTTGGAATTCAATTTTTGAATACCAACTGGAATGCAGGAGACGCAGGTGCTGTAACCGGAAATAATTCCGGGGTATTTCCTGATGCAGTGATCAAAGATTATTTCTGGTTTGGAGCTTTTGGTGCACCGAATACTGTGGATTTTAATTTAAAGGGATTGACCATTGGTTCCAGGTACAATGTAACTTTATTTGGAAGCAGTACCTGGACAGGTTTGGGTAATGTTGGTACCACTATTTATACGATTAATGGAAATGCAAAACCATTATATGTACACTATAACCAGCAAAATACAGTCACCTTCTCATCCGTTTATCCGGATGCATCTGGCAACATTACTGTAAACATGAGTAAAGGAGCAAATACTCCATATGGATTGGTTAACGCAATTGTTTTGGAAAAACCTTTTGATGATGGTTCAGTCCCAATTTTGCCGACCAATCTGGCAGCACAGGCATTAACAAACGGCACTGTAAAACTTAGTTGGAATGATATTGCTTATAACGAAAATAATTACCTGGTATACAGGGCTACCGCCCAGGCTGGTCCCTTTACGGTATTGAATCCTGCTGCATCCAATGCAAATGATACCACATATATTGACAATACTGTCTCAAGCAGCACAACGTACTATTATAAGATTGAGGCTACCAATAATACTGGCTCATCAGGGTATACGGATTCAGTTAGTGTAACTACATCTAATAAACCACCTGTATTAGGTGTTATTACAGATGCCTTTGTTAAAGCTGGCAATTCACTCTCCATAAGCATACAGCCAACAGATGATGCAGGTGATATCCTGACTACAACGGTTACGGGCCTACCATCATTCGGTGTATTTCAAAGTACCGGTAATGGAACAGGAAATATTGTGTTTAATCCTTCCGCAGAGGTGTTGGGAAGATATACAGGAATCGTTGTTACTGTAACCGATAATTACGGTGCCAGTGTAACCCGCTCATTTACTTTAATAGTGTCTGATAATACGGTCCGGTCTGCCTTTGTGAATTTAGGACCGGATGGGGCAACCCCACAGGCAGTTCCCTGGAATAATTTCCTGGGATATCCATTTATTAATTATTCATATGGTGGTATTAAAGATGATGCCAATGTTCTGACAGGGTTTACCTTCAAATTCCTGAGCCAATGGAATGGGGGTGTATTTAACGGCATGCGAACAGGTAACGATAAGGGTGTTTTCCCCGATAATGTAATGAGAACCAGCTTTCATAATTATAATGCAGGTAATCATATAATTCAATTTGACGGATTTAATCCTTCCAAGCTTTATAGTATTGGTTTTCTGACAAACACGAATACGGGTGCCTCATCATTGGTTACATTTACCAATGGTTCACAATCTTTAACAATCGACGGCAAGTATAACACAACAGCGTTGGTTAACCTCAACGGACTTGTGCCAAACGCTTCCGGATCAATACAGGTTACTATCACTAAAGGAACGTCCAATACTTTACTTAGTTTAAATGCTTTTGTTATCAGGGAGTATGATCCTGCAGATCCTGTAATCAGGCCTGCTGATCTGATCGCTGAAACAGTTATTCAAACAGACAGGATTAAGTTAACATGGAGTGACCGAAGCAATGATGAAACCGCTTTTGAAATATGGAGGTCAATATCCGCAGATGGACCCTATTCGCTGGTAAACACCACCGGTGCTAACATAAACACTTATACCAATATAGGATTGACTGCAAATACCCGTTATTTTTATAAAGTAAGGGCTGTTAATGGGGCAACCAATAGTATTTTCAGCAATACAGCAAAAGCATTAGTAGCATCAAAAATTGTTTTGATTAATCAAAATGTCTCTGCTTCCCAGGCAGGGCCTTCTCCCTGGAACAATACCAGTTCACCATCAACTGTGGGTGCTACTTTTAGCAATCTTATCAATACGGAGTCAGCCAATTCAGGTTTTGAAATGGTCATTACGAAGGAGTTTAATGGTACCGGATTTGCAGGAGTGAATGCGAATGGTGTTTTCCCGGCCAATGTAATGGTAAGTAATTACTGGACAGATGCCGGCCAGACTTCCCAGGTTAGATTTCAGAATCTGGATCTCAGTAAAAAATACAGGATCGGCTGCTTTGGTAGTAATACTAATTCGGATTTTACCACTGCTAATTACAGTTGTAATGGGAAAACGGTGGAATTAAACAGCTATATGAATGATGTCAAAGTCGTATTCCTTGATAACCTGATACCAGGAAATGATGGCGAGTTGATTTTGAGCATTAGTACAGCCGGCGGGTCACCTTATAGTTTTACGGGTGCGTATACAATTGAATTTTACGATGATGTATCACCGAATGAACCTGTAATCAATACTATTTACTCAGATAGCCCTCCACCAATGCGCTTTGTAAATACTGAGTTATATCCTGTAACACATGTTTTACCACCTGCAAAAACTGTGGAGACAGCTAAAGTCAATAAGCCTAATCTTTTAGCTGAAATTAATACGCAGGAAATTAGCGTATTCCCCAATCCATTTACGGGAAGTATTCATTTAAAACTGCAAACGGATAAGGCCACGGAAATAGCTATTTTATTGTATGATGTGAATGGCAGATTGATGTATAAGAGTAATGGTCTTAGTGCAGTAAAAGGAGCCAGTGTTATAACAGTCAACTTAACAAACGGAATTACTATTCCACCTGGAATATATGTATTAAATGTTTTGATTGATGGAAAAATCAGTAAAGCGGAGAAATTAATAAAAGTGAGATAAAAAAACTTGAGAATTGTTAACAGAGCCTGGTTTTTATTAAAGGCCAGGCTCTGTTAATTTTTAAAACATTTCTTTTTTCAGGATTTTTTTTATATATTGTTTAGGTTCATTCAGATTTAAGTGCCATGAGTGTTTTCAAAAATCCGCAATGGATAAAAGAGTTTAAGTACCCCTATGCCGATTTTGACCAGATTCCTGCTGATATTTTCAAAGAAATAAATGAAAGGCTGGATAAAATACAGTCAGAAAACCCATTGGTTAGTATTGTCATTTCTGCCTGGAATGAAGAAGTGGATATTTTAAAAACAGTGGGTAGCCTTTCAAAAAGCAAAACAGATATTCCTTTTGAAATTATTGTGGTCAATAATAATTCGACCGATAAAACTCAGGACACTCTTAATAAGCTTCATATAAAAAATTATTTTCAACTCATACAGGGTTGGGGACCCGGAAGACAAATGGGTATGGAGCATGCATCCGGAAAATATATATTATTGGCTGATTCTGATTGTATATATCCTGACTGTTGGGTAAATAAAATGGTGCAGGGTTTGCAAAAAAAAGGAATCGTAAGTGTGTATGGTCGTTATTCCTTTATCAGTGAAAAGGGATTTGCGCGGTGGAAACTTTTTGTCCTGGAGACTTTCAAAGATTTAATTGCTGAAGTAAGGCATATTAAAAGGCCATTCTTGAATTCATACGGCATGAGTATGGGTTTTGTAAAAGAATTCGGGCTAAAGGAAGGGTTTTATCTGAATAAAACTCATGGTGAAGATGGCAGGATGTGTTATGATTTAATGAAGTATGGAAAAGTAAAACAAGTACGCTCAAACAGGAATAGGATATGGACAGGCGTACGAACGATAAAGAAAAGTGGTAGTTTTAGCCGTGCACTCAGAATAAGGATTGTAAAGGAAATAAGGCGGTTCTCCATCTATTTTAATACAAAGATGAAATATACTCATCCGCCCAAAAAATAATTTAAAGATCAGTAAGTATCACAATCGCATAGGTATTATGCTGATCTGAAATTTATGTAACCCTAATAAACTACAAATTAACTATGGATTTACTTTATTTTTTTAAAGTTCTCTTCAGAAAAAAATGGATTATAGGCAGCCTTTCATTATTAGCTGTTGTGGCAGCCTTCTTTTTCCTGCGCAAAAAGAAAGAGAGTTTCAGGTCCCAGGCTCAATACTCCACGGGCTTTACGGCTGAGAAAGTCAGGTTGGTAGATGGAAGTTCAGGAATAGATATTTATACGGCTGATATAAAATTTAATAATGTAATTGAAACGTTTAAATCACCAAAAGTAATCAATGCTCTCGCTTATAAATTACTCTTACATGATTTGGTAAATCCTGCTGCTGCTTATATCAGGCTGTCAGAAAAAAGTAAAGCATCAGATTTATATAAAGCGGTAAACCCTGATACAGCCATTTTTATACTACGGGAAACCATTGCACAAAATAAATTACTTTCTTCCAATACGGGAAAAGAGAAAACTTTAATTGAGTACTTTAAGTTATACGGATACGATTATGATAACATCCGATCCCACCTCTTAATTGAAAGGGTCGGCCGGACAGATTACCTCAATATCACTTACTGGTCAGAAAACCCAAACCTTTCCGCACTGTTTGTAAATGATATGGGAGATGAGTTTTTAAATTATTATAAAAATCTAAGTTCAAAGCGTACCAGGGAAAACGCTGGCGAAATCAAAACGATGGTTACCGGGCAGCAAAAGAGTATTGATAGTCTTGGCAAATTGCTCTACCTCGAAAAAGTGAAACAGGGCAGTATAGACCCGGTAAGCCTAAGCAAAAGTGCTATGGAAACGGTGAAAGAACTTGAGTCAAAACTTGCAGAAGTAAAAAGCAAGCAAAATGAACATTTTAACCGAAAGAAATATTTGATTGAGAGGCTTAATATTTTGCAGGCTGGTTCTGTCACTTCAGGGAGTTCAGCCAGTACGGAGGAGGTTATCGCATTGGTTAATAAAAAAAATAATCTTGTTGCAGAATTGGCCAGGAAGGGGGGAACTGATCCGGTGCTGGAAAGGCAAATAAGCGATTTACGGACAGAAATAAATTTAAAATCATCTGTAGCATCCTCCAGAAAAGATAATAGCGGAAGAACCAAAGAAATTGAGAATCTTAAAACTCAAATTAATGAAGAGGAAGCACTTTTAGGTGCGGCAAATTCAACTTTTGAAGATTATACAGCAAGCATACGTAAATATACAAACCTGGCCAATACCGCACCTGTAGGGAGCGATGTGACTATTGAGGGGATAAAAACCAAGTTAGATTTAGAGAATGCCATGCTTGGCACAGTGACGGAAAAGTATTTTCAGGCGGAAGGTTTAGCCAAGGATGACCCTACTACCAATTTTATTCAAACAGCTGTAGGCCAGCCGGCCCTGGGTCCCGAATCAAAAAAAACAATGTTGACGATGATCTTATCCGGGTTGTCCATGTTTTTTCTTTCGTCCGTGATTTTTTTGTTTTTGGAGGTATTTGATCCCCGTACAAAAACACCCATCATATTCAGAAAACAGGTTAAATTAAATGTTGCGGGTATATTAAACGAAATTCCCTTAAAAAAAACTACTGAGCAGGAGATATTGTTGACCGATCAATCAGGGAAGAAGTATGAACGGCAGATTTTCTATAAAAACAATATCCGGAAGCTGAGGTATGAATTACTCAACAGTCCGAATAAAATATTTTTGATCACCAGCACACAAAAGCAGGTTGGTAAGACGACTGTTATTGAGTCGCTGGCAGCCAGTCTTTTACTGAGTAAAAAAAGGGTAATGATCCTGGATCTGAATTTTGGAAACAATTCGATTACTCAAAAACATAATCCGGCTGTTTTAATACAGGATATTGGAGAGTTTGTGAAATATGATATACCCTTAAAAGAACAGCAACTAATGCAGATGACTGCAATAGACGAATTTCATATCATTGGCTGCCGGGAGGGGAATTTTACGCCTTCAGAGGCATTACATAACATAAACCTGGAACGTTTTTTAAAATTGCTCAAAAATGAATTTGATTTTATCCTGATAGAAGGGGCTGCGCTCAATGATTTTGCAGATAGCCGTGAGCTGGCTTCTTATACTGAGGAAGTTTTTACTGTATTCTCTGCAACATCTTCTGTTTCCCAGGCGGACGAAAAGTCAATTCAGTTTATTAATTCACTCGGGGGGAAAAACAAGGGTGCCATTCTGAATAATGTACAGTTGGAGAATATTAACTTCTAGTGTTATAAATTCTGATCAATGAAAACTTCGAGGCTCAGGTGGATAGATTATGCAAGAGGTATAGCCATTACCCTGGTTTGTTACCGGCATGTATTTGAAGGCTCCAAAGAAGCGGGTATTCCTGTGGGTGATTATAATTTCCTGGAATACTTCAATATTTTTTTTTATAGTTTCCGGATGCCCCTTTTTTTTATCATTTCCGGATTATTTTTTGCAAGAAGCCTGCAGAAAAAAGGCCTGAAACTATACGTTGAGACTAGGGCCCGTACCATCTTATATCCTTATTTTTTGTGGGGAATGCTGCAGCTAACCCTGCAGATGTTTTTTACAAAATATACGAATAGCCATCCTACAGTTTCTTCTTATCTGGACCTGCTTTATCAGCCAAGGGAATGTGCTCAATTCTGGTACCTGTATGCATTGTTCAATGTTTCCATATTGTATTCTTTCATAAGATATTTTTTTAAGCTACCCTCCTTATACAATATCATCCTGGGCCTTGTTTTTTTCTACCTGTCTTCGCTGATTTACCAGCAAAATATAAATGCGGGTTTTGTTTTCGATATACTGCATTATTATATTTTTTTCGCAGTTGGTGATTTTTTATGCAGTTATTTACTGGACGAAAAAAATCAAAAAAACCTTGAATCAGGAAAACGCTTATTGTTCATCCTGTTACCCTTTGGCGCAGGCCAGGTATATTTTCTTTTGGAGAATCTACATCACACTACTCCAAAATACATGCATGTCGAATTTTATCAGCCTTTTGTTTTTTTGTTGATAGCACTAACAGGCTGTACGTTTATTATTCATCTTACTTTTTACCTGCAAAAAAAGAATTCCCTTAAATGGATTAACATACTGGGCAGGAACTCTCTTTACATTTATGTGTCACATGTTATTGTTTTTGCTTTTGTGAGAATTGTCTTAAGCCAGTTCCTGGGTATACAGAATGTAGCCATCATTATACTATCCGGAATGGCTTCCGGTTTATTGGTCCCTATACTATTGTACAGACTGGCTGAGATTTGGAATCTGCGATGGATATTTACATTAGAAAAAAAAATGGAAGGCGAAGTAAGGGCGCCCAAGAACAGTAGTGCAGCTTCTGCATCTCATAGATTAAATAATTAGTTAAATGTCTCATTCTTCAAAATACAGTACCTGGATTCATGCGACTTTTTTTGGTGGTTTGCAAAAATTGTCTATCCCGCTATCTGGTTTATTTATTACGATGATATTGGCCCACAAAGCCCTCACCAAACAGGAAATGGGAGTATGGGCCCTTTTTATGAGCATAACAGCCATCATTGAACTGATTAGACAGGGGCTTGTGAAAACGGCATTGATCAAGTTTATGAATCATTGCAGTATTCAGGATCAACGATTGGTTGTTGGAGCCGCTTTTTTTTTAAATGCAATTATCACACTTTTTGTGGCTTTACTGTTGTTAATTTTTACTCCCATTCTCGCAAGTTTTTTAAAAGCACCTCAGCTTGAATCGATGCTCTATATTCTCCAGGCGGGTTTATTGTTGATGATCCCTTTTTCTCATTTCGAATGGCTGATGTACAGTAAGATATTGTTCAAAGGGTTGTTCTGGACCTATTTTTTCCGGCAGGGAATAACATTGGTATTGGTATTCCTTATTTTCCTTATCAATACCAAAGTGCCGCTGAATGTGCTGGTTATTATTTATAATATAGGATTGCTTGTCGGAACACTGGTATCATGGGGATATGTAAAGGATCTCCTCGTGAAATCTTTTGTATTCTCCAGGGAATGGGTGGTGAAACTGGTGCATTTTGGAAAATATGTTTTTGCTTCAGGGATAAGTACCCTGGTATTCAGAAGTGCAGACCAGATCATGTTATCTCCTCTTTTAGGCACAACTACTTTTAATGCCTCTCAGAACATTGCTATGAGGTTTATAAATATTTCCGATCTTCCTTCACAAACACTGGGTGATATTTTATTCCCCAAAAGTGCAAAAGCTGAAAACAGCAGCAATCCTTCCCGGATAAAATATTACTATGAAAAGACAGTAGGAGCTTCACTCTGTGTTGTGGTACCCTTGGTTATTTTTGTATTACTTTTTCCTAAAGCTATCATTTATGTTTTGGCCGGGCCGCAGTATTATGATGCTATACCTTACCTGCAGTTAATTTCCTTTACAAGCATTACGCTTGCATTTTTAAAGCAGTATGGTGTGATCATGGATTCTACGGGGAAACCAGCTTTGAACTTACTGACCACCACCCTCATTGCTGGAGTACAAGTAAGTTTACTTTATTTTTTTATCAAGCGATTTCAGTTGATCGGGGCAGGCTATGCATTACTCGCTTCTCATTTTATTGGACTGATTATTATTCAACTTATGCTGTACCGGTTATTTAGAATTAATTTTTTAAATGCCTTTAAATATGCCTTAAATTTTTATCCTGAATTTTTTAAAATAATAGCACAAAAGCTGCCATGGAAATTCCGTTGATCAGGGACCACGATTTTATCATATTTGGATTACAGCCATGGGATATCCCGATTGGCAGTAATTGTAAAAATATGGCTGAGGAAATCTCCAGGCATAACCGGGTTTTATATGTAAACAGACCATTGGACAGGCTCAGCAGGTTTAAATATAAAGACGATATCCGGACAAAGAACAGGCTAGAAAGTATAAAGCATGGAAAGAATGTTCTGGAGGAAATAAGCAGCAGGTTATGGGTCTTCAACCCTAGGATTATTCTCGAGTCCATTAACTTCCTGCCCCAGGGTTCTGTTTACAACTATTTTAATAAAAGAAATAATAAGAAACTGGCCAATGAAATAAACTGGTCCAGCCACCAGCTCGGGTTTAAAAACCCAATTCTGATTATAGACAACGATTTTTTAAATGGCCTTTACCTGAAAGATTTTTTAAAGCCCCGGTTGTTTGTTTATTACATACGGGATTTTCTGCTCTCACAAAAATATTTTCTGCGCCATGGGTTTAAGGCTGAACCCATAATGATCCAAAAGGCCAATTTAGTGACCGCCAACTCTAAATACCTGGCGGGCTATGCATCCAGATATAACTCCAATACAGCCGATATCGGACAGGGTTGTGATGTGGAGGATTTCCTTGGAATGCCATCTGAGATTCCAGCCGATATTGCCAGTATCAAATACCCTGTCATTGGTTATTGCGGATATCTTACTTCAACCAGGCTTGACCTGGAATTGATTCATTTTATTGGTATTCAGAAACCTGAGTGGAATATTGTATTGGTAGGTCCGGAAGATGACCGCTTTAAATTATCAGCTCTTCATCAGCTGCCTAATATCTTTTTTTTAGGATCGAAGCCGGCTAAACAATTGCCGCAATATATTCATACTTTTGATGTATGCATCAATCCCCAATTGCTGAATCAAATGACAATTGGAAATTATCCAAGAAAAGTAGATGAATATTTAGCTTCCGGTAAGCCCGTGGTTGCCACAAAAACAGAAGCGATGGAGATGTTCTGCGACCATGTTTATCTCTGTGAAAATAAAGAAGACTATATCATAAAGATCCAGAAAGCACTGGACGAGCCATTAAAGGAAATCAGAAAAGAAGCTCGAAAGGAAATGGCTAAATCTCACACCTGGGCAGCTTCTGTTAAAGAGTTATATAAATCAATTGGTAAAACCGGCAAAGATTATGGAGGAAAATAAAGTACAACCTTCTGGAGAAGACATGCAGATGTCCAATTTTTCGGAAGTGGTGGCATTGATTTTTGTTACACTTGTTATTGTTGGTTCAGTAATAAGCATATTATTTTTTTAATTAATAATTGGCATCAATAAATAAGCATAAAAAAGTGACATCCGGGAGCTTTAAATGGTTGATTGGCCATTTAACATGGCCCGTTATTCTTGGCATATTAGTACTGCTTGCCATAGGTGCAGGTTTTCTTGCTGCCAACGGAATGGCGCTTATAACTTTTGGTACCATAGGTGTGCTTTTTGGAACCTTGCTTGCACACAGGTGCCTGGTGGATCCAATAAAGGGATATTACCTGTTGATCTTTATTGCTTTTTTTGCCGAATATCCCGGCAGGCTCCTGAATAAGCCTCTTCCGATAGCAACATTTGTTGAAGTACTTGTTTTGGTTTTATTTATCGGTACGTATTGGCAGGCAAGCAAAGATGAAAATCAAAAGGGAAATTTACTGAAATATTCAATTAGTATTTTACTGATTATCTACACACTTTATTATTTAATTGAGTTATTCAACCCGGATATGGGTTCTCCTGTTGGTTGGTTATTTAACAGTAAAAGATTTACTATCCAGATATTATTTTTTGTAATCTCCTATAGACTTATCAATACCCCTGATCGGTTCAGGTATTTTCTGAAATTCTGGATCGTAATGTCACTGATAACAGCATTGTATGGTTGTTACCAGCAATGGTTTGGATTATTACCAATGGATTTAAATACGTTGAATGAACATGAGCTTAGCTTAATGTTCCAGGGGGGAGTTATCAGAAAATTCTCTTTCCTGGAAGGTGTTGTAACATTTGGAAGCCTATGCGGTATGATGGTAGTCCTTACCATAATCCTTGCTATTAATGAAAAAGTTCGTAAACGAAAGTACCAGCTGGCAATTATATCTTTAGTTTTATTCCTGGGAATGACGTTTTCAGGTACACGTACTTTTAGCCTGATGATACCGGCAGGTATAGCATTATATGTGCTGATGACGCTTAGGAATAAAGCAACTATCATGACTCTTTTTATAATGTTTATGAGTTTATTGTTTTTGCTGTTTGCTCCTATCGATAATCCCTCAATCAACCGGATGCGTTCTACTTTTGATACAAAAGATGAATCCTTGAACGTAAGAACACTAAATCGCAAATCTGTCCAGCCCTACATTTATGCACATCCGATAGGTGGCGGTGTTGCCACATCAGGAGTTGAAGGCGTGCGGTTTAATCCAACACACCCGTTGGCGGGTTTTCCACCGGATAGTGGATTATTGAAACTTGCCTTGGATATGGGTTGGATTGGTCTTGCTATAACGATGCTGCTGTTCCTGATGGTGTTGTACCAGGGCATTCATTACTATTTCCGGATGAAGAATGAGGAGTATAAGAAATACATAGTGGCGACAACCTGTGCTATATTCGCTGTCTTGATCACATTATATGCACAGGTTACAATAGGACAGTTTCCAACAATATTTTTTATTTTCGGGATGATGTCTCTATTTAAACGATTAATGGAGTTTGATGAAAAAGAACGAAGCGCAGAAGCACAAATTTTTAAAGCAGATTAAGTGATGACTTTTCCAATTCGGAGAATGTTTTATAGTATGTATATTTTGTTGGATTTTGATCAGTAAATTAAAATGGCTTCTTATGAATAAAATGATATTAGTAGTACTACTTTTTTGCGGATGCGACGCTATGTCGCAATCGGGGGGTAAGTTATCAGGCGCTCTTAAAAACCCCTTAAATCAATATAGTGCCCCCATTAAGCCGGTAACAGTATCAGATACAAATATTGTATTAAATAACGAGGATGATATAAAAGCACAACTTATTTTTCTTGCACTTAATAATGCGCAGGCTGTTGCAGCAGATGCTAATGTGCGAATAGCAGAGATTGCAAGAAGAAAAGCAAATAGTTCGTTTCTAAGTTCTGTAAACTTGGGAGGAAATGTCAATGAATTTGTTGTTAATAACTCCCCGGCCGCTAATTTTTTCCCGAAATATAATATCGGGTTAACCATACCCCTGGACATGTTTGCTAAAAATAAGGCAGAGAAAAGGACGGCCAATGAAATGATAATCGTCAGCACTTCACAAAAAGAGCTGGTTGGCGAAGCTTTAAAAACCAAAGTTTTAGTAAAATACGAAATTTACAAAGAGAAAAAAGAGCTACTGGAGTTGCAACGGATTGCAACGGATGATGATATAGCAGCTTATGAAAAAGCGCAGAAGGATTATAAAGATGATAATCTGACCATCGAAGACGTAAATAAAATATTCAGAGAATTGATAACTTCAAAAGGCAATTTAGTATCTAAAGAGAAAGATTTTAATATTGCCATTATTGAAATAGAAGAAATAATAGGAGTACCTCTGAAAACGGTGTTGGAAAAAAGGCAACACTAAATTTAGGCAACCGTTTAGTCGAAAGCTGCGGGATACCTCTTCCTCTTCCGGACATAGGTAGAAACATAACTTGTTTTTTCCCTTTTACAGCCAAATCTGCTTTCTTTCCAGCCATGAAGAAAATTGTAAAGGGCAATATTTCTTATATACAAACTTATGTTTGTACGACGTATTACATGTTAACTCATTTTGGAAAATTCCGAAGTACTATCGAGTACTATTTCGCATTTGTTGAATTTGGTAACAGTTATTTTTAGTAATCTATAACTAACTGGCGAAATCATGTTACTTTCGTTCCGGTATAGAATTGAATCAATATCCTAAATGAAAACCTATGAACCACTTTACTTTCCGGAGTTTTATTTTATTCACCTACTTTTTTTTTCTTGCAGGCTCGTTAAAATCACAGCAAACCCTCACGCAGATTGACGGATGGAACGCTTATGTCCATTTGCCGGCCAATTACAACAATACCACGATTACTTATCCAACGATTATTTTTTTCCCGGGTATCGGTGAAATTGGAACTACTGCCTCTAGAGTAATTTCAAATGGCCCCGGAGCCTACATTACCCAGGGTTGGAATGGAAATGTAGTGATAGATGGCAATACAGTTGAATTCATTGTAATCAGCCTTCAGCCTCCTGCGGCATACCCTAACGAAATTGCCATCAATCAAAGAATACAAACGATCAAATCTCTTTATAGGGTTAATCTCAATAAATTATACCTGACAGGTTTATCAATGGGAGGATGGTGTGGTACTACTTTTGTTACCGGTGATCCTTTAGGAGGTCCTTATACCTATGCCTCCCAAATTGCAGCTGTTGTTGAAGTACAAGGGGTAAAGCCGGATGATAATCAACCCTATTCAACTTTGTTTGACAATTTTTCGATTTCAGGCGGAAAATTATTGGGCTTTGAACAGATCAATGATAACCGGGATATACCAACCAGGGTTAACCGGATGAATGCAACAGTACCGAACTCAGGTATTTATGTTCAAACCAATTTTGGTGGTGGAGGACATTGTTGCTGGAACCAGTTTTATGGAGGCCAGGGTGTACAACCGGGGATTTTTTCATTAGGTGGTGTAAATCAAAATTTATATCAATGGCTGGCTCGTCAATCCCGTGGAATCACATTACCTGTTTCCTTATTTAATTTCTCCGGCTACAAACAAGGTAATTCCAATAAACTGCAATGGACAACGGCGAGTGAAATCAATAACAGCGGTTTTGAGGTACAGCGTTCTGCGGATGGAATCAACTACACAGCAATTGGTTTTGTAAATTCACAGGCTATCAGCGGTAACAGTACAACACAGCTGACCTATACTTTTTCTGATAACAATTTAAACGGCAGCAGGCAATACTACCGCCTCAGACAAGTTGATTTTGATAACTACAGCAAACTCAGCAATATTGTGTGGATCAGGGGAGAGAAGCCGGTAACATTAATGATTGATGGTTTGTTTCCGAATCCGGCTAGCTCCGTGGTGAATGTGCTGGTAGCTGCACCGATTAAGGATAAAGTAACATTGGTAGTAAGTGATTTGGCAGGCAGAACAATGATTCAACTATCGGTGAGTTTAGAAACCGGCAGTAATACGATACCAATTGACATCAGTCACCTGACCCGTGGCAATTATATGGTGAAACTGGTATGTGGAACTGGAAATAATTCTGAGGTTATTGACAAATCTTTTAGCTCCTATATTATTTCTGTCCTATAGTAGAATTTAAAATTTACAAAAAAACTTTCCAACAGGTGAGTGGGGGTCCCCAGCATTTCGAAATATTGCAATGTTCTAAATGGGTATCAACCCTTCTGCAAAATGAGTTACACTTAGCCTCCCCGGGACACATGGAGAAACATAACCCATTTTCCCTTCCTTTGGTAACAAATCTGCTTTCTTTTTAGCCAGGCCGAAATTCCATAAGTGGCAATATTTCTTGCTTAGGATCTCAGATTTATACGACGTATTAAATGGTAAACCAATTTGGATATTTCCGATTTTGTATCGAGTACTATTTCGCTAATTTTTATTTTGGACTCAATACATTGGGTGTTCTTTTTCCTCAATGGTAAAATCTTCTTATTTTGGCTTAGTAATTGCCCTTTAGTATGAATTAAAAACTACTTTTCTTAGATATAGGGAATCTGATATTTGGATTATATTTAAGTTAAATGTCCAATCTTTCTTGTAATTATGATCATTATTTTGCCTTTATCAAGTTTTGCCAGGAAAAATATATTGAATCAATATCCTAAATGAAAACCTATGAACCACTTTACTTTCCGGAGTTTTATTTTATTCACTTGTTTTTTCTTTCTTTCAGGCACCCTAAAATCACAGCAAACTCTCACACAGATTAACGGATGGAACGCTTATGTCCATTTGCCGGCCAATTACAATAATACCACGATTACTTATCCAACGATCATTTTTTTCCCTGGTATCGGTGAAGTTGGTACAAATGCTTCTTTAGTAATTGCAAATGGCCCAGGCGCCTTCATTACCCAGGGCTGGAATGGTAATGTTGTAGTAGATACTACTACAGTTGAATTCATTGTTATAAGCCTTCAGCCTCCTGCTGGATACCCCAACGAAATCGCCATCAATCAAAGAATACAAACCATCAAATCTCTGTATAGGGTTAACCCTAATAAATTATACCTGACTGGTTTGTCGCATGGGGGATGGTGCGGTACCACTTTTGTTACCGGGGATCCATATGGTGGGCCTTACACGTATGCATCCCAAATTGCCGCTGTTGTGGAAGTACAAGGTATGAGGCCGGATGATAATCAACCCTATCCAAACCTGTTTGACAATTTTGCGATTTCAGGCGGAAAATTATTGGGCTTTGAGCAGGTAAATGATTTTCGAGATATAGCAACCAGGGTTAATAGGATGAATGCAGCTGTACCGGGTTCAGGTATTTATGTTCAAACCAATTTTGGCGGCGGAGGACATTGTTGCTGGAATCAGTTTTATGGGGGCCAGGGTGTGCAACCAGGCATTTTTTCATTAGGTGGGGTAAATCAGAATTTATACCAATGGTTAGCTCGTCAAATTCTGGGATCGCCTCCCAATCAGCCGCCTGTAGCAAATGCCGGCCCGGATATCACTATCACTTTACCGATCAATACAGCTACATTAAGCGGAAGCGGAACAGACCCTGATGGCATAATAGTAGCCTATGCATGGGCTAAGATCGCAGGTCCTGCGGCTGGTACACTAGCGAACGCCAATACAGCAACTGCTACTGCCAATGGTTTGGTAGCAGGGGTTTACAGCTACCAGCTAACCGTAACAGACAATCTTGGAGCCACAGGAAAGGATACGGTAAATGTAAATGTCAACATTAGTTGTAACAGTAATGCACCGATTACGTATGTTATTGGTCCAACATCGCCTGGTGAGATTTATATAACGAATGCCACAACAAGACCATGGAAAGGAGGTGACACACTTTTAATTCCTGCCGGAATATATAGTGTAATTCAAATTGATTCTTTCGGAGGTGATCCATGCCGGGATATTTATATTAAAAATTCAGGTGGTCAGGTTGTTGTTAACGGGCCAATAAGATTTGGTAAAGATGTTCATAACGTCAAAATTGTGGGCAATGGAAGTAATGGAATAACCTACGGTTTCAAGTGTACATCTTTTGCATTTGGCCGTGTATCGCACTGGACGATGAGGAGGATTGAAATTGGACCAAATCCTAATGGTGTAGGGATATATGGGCAACAAATTCCTTTACTAAATAATTCTGCTACATGGTATACGTACTATGTGAACCGAAAGATTACAATTGATAGTGTGTATGTTCATAATGTCGAAGGGGAAGGAATGTATATCGGGAATACTGCTCCTGATGGTGACCCCTATAATAATAATCTTATTCCACAAAGGGGTGACAGCATAACCATATCAAATTGCATAGTTGATAGTACTGGTTGGGATGGAATACAGTTATCAAATAGTAGGAATGGTTGCTTGATTTTTAATAACTCAGTCAGCAACTTTGGTTTGAGAGATATAGATAGTCAGCGGGCAGGTATAATCAGCGGAGGTAATACTAATAGTCAGGTTTATAACAATACAGTTACGAATGGTACTGGTAACGGTATCCAGTTTTTTGGATATGGTGTAATGAACTGTTACAATAATAAGATAACAAATGTTGGGAATACAGTTCATAATATACGTAATGGTATAAGTGTAGGGGAAGAAAATATTTTTGGTGGCGCTTATGTTAATGGAGTTGAAACAAACCCAAAACAGGCGATGATCATCTATAATAACCAGATTGATTATCCAAAACCTTGGGGTGCGATCAGGTTTTGGGATTTTAATAATGCAGAATTGGTGAATTTACACGATAATAAGTTTTGTTTTGTAACTCCACCTCCTGCTAACTGGCAGTCTCTTTATATATTCCTGCAGGCTGGTTATACTAATATCAATAATATTCTTTTTTGTAATGGCGGCCCCAACCAGCCTCCGATTGCAAATGCCGGCCCCGATATCACGATCACCTTACCGACCAATACGGCAACATTAAGTGGAAGCGGAACAGACACTGATGGAACGATCGCAGCATATGCGTGGTTAAAGATCGCAGGCCCTGCGGCAGGCACGTTGGCGAACGCCAATACAGCAACGGCGACAGCCAGTGGTTTGGTGGCGGGGGTGTACAGCTACCAGTTAACAGTAACAGACAATCGCGGAGCTACGGGAAAGGATACAATGAATGTAACTGTCAATCAACCACCAACGGCAAATGCCGGCCCCGATATCACGATCACCTTACCGACCAATACAGCAACATTAAGCGGAAGCGGAACAGACCCTGATGGAACGATTGCAGCATATGCGTGGGTAAAGATCGCAGGCCCTGCTGC
>JANNQR010000005.1:0-10657 GCA_031400855.1 Chitinophagaceae bacterium
AACATCATATCCAATGATGCTATCTGCAATATTCTGATTGCGGATTAGCCGGAGACCTCCTGAATTTTTCAGCTGTTGCATGGTACCGTCATTGGAATAAAATCTGACATTCAGTGCTCTTGTTAAAAATCGGGTTAAATAGTAAATATCACTGCCATAAGCAGCGGCATCCGGTTTGCTCAGCAAATGGGACAAGGAATCTATTTTTTCATCTCGCGAGCTTCTGAGTTTAATAATCACGTTTAATCTTGCCGTATCTTGTTTCAGATCCTGAATTAGCGAATGTATATATTGCTTCTCCCGGTCTTTTTCTATTTTATGTTCCAGTTGATACTCCGCCAAAAATCCGCAGAACACAGCAAGAAACAGCATTAAAAACTCCCAGAAATAATGTGTCCATTTTTTACGGGGCGTATGTGTGTGGGCATGTACTTCCATAATAATATTAATTAGTCATTTGGTTTTAACCGTAGTTTTTTCATAATCAGTTTTTCCATTTCTACACAGGCATATCGGGCATCACTGAATGCATCCAGGCTTCTTCTCAGCCTTTCCAGACGCAGTGTAAGCGCAGCACCCATGGCGTTACGAAAAATGACGGCATCGTTTCCCGTGAGTACATCACGGTGTGTTGTTATTTTTTTCATTTTGAACGGGTCGGAGTGGTTGCTGGTATCAAGACTGAGCTGGCAAGCAAGGTCATAGTTTTTATAAAGTGCCGGAATAAATAATTCTGTATAATATTTTTTTTCAAATTCCTGGTTGCGGTATTGAGCAAAGTTGGTAATGCGTTCATACGTCATCATTTTTTTCAGAAATTCAATATTGCCAACATACCGTAGTGAACCTGATGATTTCATTTGTTCATATGTTTCTTTACGCACCAAAAAATTTCTTACCCAGACAGCTCCCATTTTTCTTGAAAATGCTGCCCTGTCAATGGTGGTACTGTCCTGTAATAACCAGTTTACCAAAGCAGAGTGATTGGCAATGATAATATTGTTCTGGCTGATGAGTGAATCCAGGTTTTTAATATTGGTACGAACATCCACTAGCATGCTTTGTAAAAATTGATTTGCCCTGTCTCTTTCAATTTTATGCTCCAATTGATACTCAGCAAAAAATCCACAGGCAACTGCGAAAAACAACATTAAAAACTCCCAGAAATAATGGGTCCATTTTTTCCGGTGTCCTGAGCTTGTCGAAGGATGTGAGTGGTGGTGTACTTCCATTGGTTATTATTTTAGATGGTATTCGCTTTTAAGAAGCCGGATAAGAGCCTTGGCCTCATTATACCGGTTTAAAATCTCCCGCTTAATGCTCCTGTCTCCACTTTTTAAGTTATGAATGATTGACATAATTTTTAGCAGGGGTTTTTGTTCGTAAGTCAGTAATGGAGGATTTCCGGTTGGTTTCAAAATATTATTTGTCTCATCATCCACTATCGATTCAAATACAAGTGGATCAAAAACCTCCCTTGAACTTACAATGTATTCCTCTTGTCTATTCTGGATTTGATCCTGTAAGCTGTACAACCTTTCTAAATTGGAATAGTATTTAAGAATACTATCAGAAACTATTGTTCTTTTGATTAACCGGTAACTGCCTGCATTTTTCAATTGCTCAATAGTCCGGTCGGTATATTTGGCAAATGAAAAACGAAAAGGCCTTCGTCCGTAATAATAGAGGTCAGCACCTTTTTCCTTTATTCCCGCTGAAGACAACAAAATAACTAGGCTATCGTATACGTTTTTACTGTTTTTAAGTGTAGTAAGTTGGCTATATAATAAGACCGTATCTGTTTTTAAGTCCTCGATTAGTGATACTACTATTTCTTTTTCCCTGTGTCTTTCAATGGTTTGCTCCAATTTATATTCTGCCAGGAATCCGCAGAACACAGCAAGGAACAGCATTAAAAACTCCCAGAAATAATGGGTCCATTTTTTTCGGGCGGTATGGGTCCCGCCTGGGGCGGGAGAACTGTGGGCATGTACTTCCATAGAAATTTATTTCAGGTGATACTCTTTTTTTATTAGCTGAATCAAATCAATTGCTGCTGTTCTCATTTCGGCTTCCGCCTTGAAGAGCCCCAATTTTGAATTCCGGATATATGAAAGCATACCGGAAAGCCGTACCAGTACTTTGGGTTCATAAGTTAGTAAGGATGGATTACCGGCAGGCCTGGCAATGGTATTATCTTTATTTACAATATCACTAAACAAAACAGGATGGAATACATCAATTGCCATTTTGCGGTATTCTTCCGCTTCACTCATTGCTATGGTTTGTAAATAATCAATAAATACAATGCGGTTGTAGTATTCAATAATTGCTTTTGAAACTTTTTCTTTACTGATAAGTCTGAATCCTCCTGAATTTTTCATTTGCTGGATAGTTAGATCATGAAGTGCAAGTCGCACACCCCTCGAAGACCTGCGTCCGAGGTAATACAGATCAGATCCATTATTCCTTACATCATCGCTGTTCAAAAGTCGAACCAGTGTATCAATCCTTTTCATGTGCCCTTCACAATCTTTTATGTTCTCCGATAATATCAAAGTATCTTCTACCAGGTCTTCTGTCAAACTTTGTATATATTGTCTCTCCCTGTCTTTCTCAATTTTATGTTCCAGTTGATACTCTGCTAAAAATCCGCAGAACACTGCGAGAAACAACATTAAAAACTCCCAGAAATAATGGGTCCATTTTTTTCGGGCGGTGTGAGAGTGGGCATGTACTTCCATAAATTAGTTATTTAAGGTTATATTCTTTTTTTAGCATTGGTATCAGTCGTCTGATTTGTTTCAGGGCGGGTTTACATTTATTATTTATCCACGACCCGGTTACCTGCCCATGATAAGTGATAATATAATTCAATAACTCCTGATCGGTTTTTGCTGTTCGGTCTATCATCGCCGGATCTTGTATTATCAACGAATCAGATTGTTCAGAAAAATCCTGGTACTTTATATGTTTTAATTTGAAGGGTAATAAATAATCGTTATAAAAGTCCCGTGATTCTTCCCAGCTCTGTATCACACGGGTACATGACACATCGTAGTAACTACTTAATAACCTGGATAATGAATCATTACGGATATACCTTAGGGTACCGGATGTTTTCATTTGAGTAAAAGTTGTGTTGGTCAAAGGCAAACCAATTCTCTTTACATCTTTTAACGCCATTAAAACTTCTTTATCTGTTGCAGAGGGTTGCCGTGTTAATAGTTCGTTTAATTTCCTGGCGTCTTTATCCTCCCGGGGAGCTACATCATTTATTAAATAAGAAAAAAAAGCAGAGTCATTCGTCAGGTCTGCGAGTAATTGTACTGCAAACCGTTTTTCCCTTTGATGCTCTATCATATGCTCCCTTTTATTTTCTGCCAAGAACCCGCAGAACACAGCAAGGAACAACATGATAAACTCCCAGAAATAATGTGTCCATTTTTTTCGGGCGGTATGAGAATGTGCATGTACTTCCATAATTAATTATTTCAAATGATATTCCTTTTTTAATAAAATTATCAGCTGTTCTGCTCTCTTTTTTAACCTGGGTAATTCCCTTTCGCCCCTGCTTTCTAAATATTGTCTGATGGTAAGCTTTTCATTTATATATTTTTTTATATCGTTCATGCTGCTGGTTAATAGCCTGGGACCTTTTATAATCATTTCATTAAATAAATCAGTCTTCATCATTGAATCTTTGTTTGATATATATCCCGATAAAAGTTCAGGGGGATAATTCAGGTCAACAATCTGGTTTCTTTTTTCAACAATCCTGTTGGACCGTTCCTCATCACCAGTATAATCTTCGTCCATATGATGGGTCATAGCATCATAAGAAGTTATTCGGTTTATTATACTATCGTTGGAAAAATAACGGAGGCTTCCGGAATTTTTTATTTGCTCAAGCGTTGCCCTACTCCAGGTATAGGGCGAATAAAGTTCATCTGCACTTGTCAATATAAACAAGTCAATATTTCGTAGTTGCTCAATAGGCTTGTTTTTGAAAAATTTAATTAAACTGTCCGTCCACCTGTTGCTGAATTTCATCTCCTCAATAATCCTGTTAACCATCATAGTATCTTTCTTCAAATCATTTACAAGCGACTTGGCATATTGCTTGGCTCTGACTTTTTCGATATAATGCTCCCGCTGGTTCTCTGCTAAAAACCCGCAGAACACAGCAAGAAACAACATTAAAAACTCCCAGAAATAATGCGTCCATTTTTTTCGGGCAGTGTGGGTGTGGGCATGTACTTCCATAAATAGTTATTTCAGGTGATATTCTTTTTTTAATAACTGCATTACCGTTGCCGCATTTTCATTGGCCTCGATGTAAAGATTTTTTAAAAACTCATTTTGTGATTTGAGCATGGCCATCAGGTTATACAATTTAATCGCTGTTCTTTTACTCCAGTCAAAAAACTCCGGATTGTCAATATGCATTGTGCCGGATAAAAAATCAGCCTCACGGTAATCAATATGATCTTCCATAAAAGGTACGATCCTGTTTTCAGTCAGCTCACTCTGAATATGATGGTAGTGGCTTATATTGGGCAATCTGCTGGTATAATACTCCTGCATGCTGTTTACAATTCTAATTTTCTTGATATAACGCAAGGAGCCGGAATTTTTCATTTGTTCGTAGGTGGCCTGGTGCGGTGTAAAGCTCATGGCCCAAACGCCATTTATCCAGTGCTTAATTACTGAATACTGATTTGCGTTTTCAGCTCCGGCACTAAGCAGCAGGCTGAGCGAATCATGGTGTTTTTCAATCATTGTGAACTGTTCAATGCCTTTCCTGTAAAAGGCGGTATCTTTTTTCAAGTCTTCATACATTAATGCCGCAAATTCTTTTGCCCGTTGATGTTCGATGGTATGCTCCAATTTATACTCTGCTAGAAAGCCACAGAACACAGCAAGGAACAACATTAAAAACTCCCAGAAATAATGGGTCCATTTTTTTCGGGCAGTGTGGGTGTGTGCATGTACTTCCATTGTTTTGTTTTAGTGGTTACTTCTTTAAAAGATTATATAACCCAGTGTTAATGTAAAGGGTTTCTTTCCATATTTTTTTTGATTGTAAAACGCCGAGTGATTCCAGTTCCTTTAAATATTTTGTTGCTGTAATCCTTGAAATACCCAGCCGTTTGGTAATATATTCTGTTTTACAATATGGATGTTCAAACAATACTTCTAATAGCTCTTTGTTATAAGTTTTTTGCAATCCCTTTTTTATTTTTTCCTGTGTTTTGGCAAACAACTGATTGATATCTTTTATTTGCCCGATAGTTTTTGTGGCTGTTTGCTCAATGCCGGTCAGCATATACAATATCCATCCTTCCCAATTATTTTTTGTTCGGACTTCCTGCAACAGGCGATAGTAATCAGTTTTATTGTCAATAATATAGGCACTTAAATAGAGTAAAGGGTTCTCCAGCAAACCATGCAACACCAAATGGAGTATATTAATTATCCGGCCAGTTCTTCCATTGCCATCATAAAAAGGATGGATGCTTTCAAACTGATAATGCTGCACGGCTAAAGTTATTAATGGCGGTATTTCGCCTGCCTCATTCAGATAGTCTTCATAATTTTTTAATAATTGCAGAATAATGGAATGGTCATCCGGCGGAGTGTAAATAACTTTTCCGGTAGCCGCATTTTTTAATGCCGTACCCGGCAGTTTACGGATGCCTGCATTATTATGTTCCAGTGTTTTTTGTATTTCGATGATGGCGTTGGTATTAATGAAACCTTTTTTTTGCAATATGGAAAAACCTTTCAGCATAGCTTCCCGGTAGCGCAGCACTTCTTTGGTGGCGGCATCTGCCTGTGCTGCCTTTGCCGATAAGGCTTCATACAGTTTATCCTGGGTGGTTATTACATTTTCTATTTCTGAACTGGCCCTTGCTTCTTTAAGTATTACAGCGTTTAAAAGTATCTGCGGATTGGGTAAGGTGTTGGCAAGCCCCTTTAATTCTGCCAGCATAACAGAAGATTTTACTAATTGCCGGAGTACCGGTAACGTTTCTATCAGTTTTTTTTTCGGGGGTAGAAATGGCAGGTTGTTAAATGGCAATTCGGCAGTAACTGGTTTACTCTTTCCCATACCAATAGTTTGTCATGTAAATATAGGCTGATAATTTATACATGAGAACTATTTCATGTATAAAGACTATACATGATAGTTTGCCGGAGATGATGAGCTTCTTTCTGCTGGCAGCGGCCTGCCTGTCCGGTCTGGCGGACATTTTTTCCGGGCGGTGTGGGCATATACTTCCATGAGTTCGTTTATAGGTGTTTAGCTCATAACTCGCAACTACAAGCTCATCGCTTCTCTCATTCCAGGTGATATTCTTTTTTTAAAAAATCAATTACTCTCGTTGCCATAGCTTTTTGATTGATTAGTTTGCTCATATAGTTAAGGGCAGCGCCTGCATCACTAACAAGGTGGTTGGTGTAATCCATCAGCCTGTCAGGGTCTTTTGTTCGTAAAACAGGAGGTACACTATCAGGGCGAACATTGTAATACATATTAAACAGGTTGTAGGCATTAATATTTGTTTCATGCGAATAACTTTCCGCTATGCCTCCCTGAATTTGGCAAAGGCTCACCAGCCGGTAATACTCACTGATGCTATCTGAAGCAGCTTGCTTCCGGATAAGCCGGAGGCTTCCTGAACTTTTCAACTGACTTATCGTTCTGTCAGTAAAACTCATTTCCTTAAAATAAACGGCATAGCTTAAATAAAGCCTGTAAATTTTTTCCCCGCTGCTGGCCGTATATTTATCTGTACCGGGAGACAATAATAATTGCACAAGAGAGTCTTTGCCTATGAGTATTTGCTGATTGGTTTTGATATTGACTGAAATATTAATAGTATCCTGTATCAGATCTTTGACCAGTGATTTTATATACTGTTTTTCTCTTTGATGTTCAATATAATGCTCCCGCTGATTCTCAGCCATGAATCCACAGAATACTGCGAGGAATAGCATAAAAAACTCCCAGAAATAATGGGTCCATTTTTTGCGGGCGGTATGTGAGTGGGCATGTACTTCCATAAATATTTTATTTCAGGTGATATTCTTTTTTAATAAGTTCAATTAAGTTTTGTGCTGAACTGCATCTGGCCAATCCCAGGTTTACAGTAAAAAAGAATGTGGCGTGAAGATATTGGATCCTTGTAAGCAACTCGTTTATCACAGAGGGGTCGTTTGTAAGCAGCTTCACCGACTGACCATCGGGCTCCTTTTTGTCTTTGCTTATTTGCAATAGAATTGCTGCATCAAACAGCTTATGCACAGTAAGAAAGTATTGATTCATTCTGTCAGTGATTCTTTCATTCTGGTTTTCAATCTGCCTCAATGAGTTATAATAATAAGAAACACTGTCCGCTATTTTCTGATTATGAATTAACCTTAAGTGGCCGGAAGATTTCATTTGCGTATAAGTTCTTTCGCTTGGAAACAACAAATCACTTCGCATGGTAAAAGACCTTGCCAGGTAATAAATCCGGCTTGCTCTTTTGTTTCTATCCGGGTTTTTTAGCAACTGCATCAGCGAATCAATAGCGTCCAATGCAGGGTATGTTTGTTTAACATAATTGTTGTAACTGGCCGTGTCCGATTTCAAATCTGCCAGCATATTTTTCATATACACTTTTTCCCTGTCCTTCTCAATTCTATGCTCCAACTGATACTCTGCCAAAAATCCGCAGAACACAGCTAAAAACAGCATTAAAAACTCCCAGAAATAATGGGTCCATTTTTTACGTGGCGTGTGGGTGTGTGCATGTACTTCCATGGGTTAGTTTATAGTTTATTGTTTGTCCGCAGGATTCTGCGAATAGTTTATAGTTGTTTCGCTCTCCGAAGATACAAAGTACTCCTTTGGAGAGGCCTTCGGACACAGCTTATAGCTAACGGCTCACAGTTTTTCCCGACTCCTGGCTCATTCCTTCTGACTTTTTTCTTCATTCCTCCAAAGGAGTCTGCCGGTTGGTGGACCTAGCTCGTTTCTCATGGTTCAGAGTTTCTCTCACTTCAGGTGATATTTCTCTTTAAAGTATTCAATAAGGTTAATTGCTTTTATTTTGATTTGTTTCATGTCTTCCATACCCCAGACACACCGGGTATTATACCCTTCAAGCAGTATGAAATATTTATTAATTAAATCGGGGTTTGTAGTATAAAGAATAGGAACTGCTGAACTGGTATCCGGATGAATAAGAAAATCATACTTTATCATTGATTGCATAACACTGCGGATACTGTTTTGAATATCCTGAAATCCACTTGTTTCATGTTTGACATATGTTCTGAGTAAATTATCATATACTAAAATGCTATCTGCTTCATTCTTTGATAGCAGCCTTAATCCCCCGGCATTTTTTAGCTGTTGCATGGTACCTTCTGAATAAACCAGGTCAGTAAAACTTTCTGAATTAGAAATTAATGGAAATAAACAGGCATCCGATTTGTTTTTTCCACTTAGCGATTTATAACAGGATTCTCTGTCTTTAAAAGCGTTTAGTTTTACTTCATACGATCTAATCACACCAGAAAAAGTAGTGGTATCTTTTTTCATGTCTTCGTAAAAGGAAAATATATATTGCCGGCTTCTTTCTTTCTCAATTTTATGCTCCAATTGATATTCGGCAAGAAATCCACAGAACACAGCCAGAAACAACATTAAAAACTCCCAGAAATACGATTTCCAGTTTTTCTTTCCATGAGAATGAGCATGTGCATGTACTTCCATTTTTTGATTTTAATGATTACTTCTTTAAAAGATTATACAAGCCAATATTAATATATAGCGTTTCTTTCCAGATTTTTTTTGACTGTAAAATACCAAGCGATTCCAGTTCCTTTAGATATTTTGTTGCCGTAATCCGGGAAATACCAAGCCGGGTAGTAATATATTCCGTTTTACAGTAAGGATGTTCAAACAAAACTTCTAAAAGTTCTTTATTGTATGTTTTCTTCAATCCTTTTTTTATTTTTTCCTGTGTTTTTGTAAACAAGTGATTGATGTCTTTTATTTGGCCGATTGTTTTTGTTGCTGTTTGCTCTATACCTATGAGCATATACAATATCCAGCCTTCCCATTTATTTTTTGTGCGTACTTCCTGCAACAGGCGGTAATAAGCAGTTTTATTTTCAATAATATAAGCACTTAAATAAAGTAAGGGACTTTCCAACAAACCATGCAATACCAAATGAAGTATATTTATTATCCTGCCGGTTCTGCCATTACCATCATAAAACGGATGAATACTTTCAAACTGGTAATGCTGTACCGCTAATGTTATTAATGGCGGTATTTCGCCAGCCTCATTCAGGTAGTCTTCAAAATTTTTTAATAATTGAAGAATGATTGAATAGTCATCTGGGGGTGTATATATAATTTTCCCGGTTGCAGCATTTTTTAATGCCGTACCGGGCAGTTTGCGGATGCCGGCATTATTGTGTTCCAGTGTTTTTTGTATTTCGATAATTGTATTGGTATTTAGGAATCCCCTTTTTTGCAACAGGTAATATCCCCTGAGCATGGCTTCCCTGTAACGAAGCACTTCTTTTGTGGGAGCATCTGCTTGCGCTGCTTTTGCAGATAAGGCTTCATATAGTTTATCCTGCGTGGTTATTACATTTTCAATTTCAGAACTGGCTCTTGCTTCTTTAAGTATTACAGCGTTTAAAAGTATCTGCGGATTAGGTAATGTGTTGGCCAGCCCTTTTAACTCTGCCAGTACAACAGCTGATTTTACTAATTGCCGGAGTACTGGCAGGGTTTCTATCAGCTTTTTTTCAGGAGGCAGAAACGGCAGCCTGTTAAAAGGAATTTCAGGGTTAAATGCTTTAATTTTTCCCATACCAAATTTTGTCATGTAAATATAGACTTAAAATCTATACATGATACCGTTCTCCTGTATAAATGCTATACATGACAAACTGCCGGATATAATGGACAGCGGACTTGCTCCGATGCCGGCTTGTCGGAGAGTAGGGAGATGGGTGGTATGTATTTCCTGCAGAAAATTCAGCTATCCTGCAATAGTTTAAAAATTTATTCTTTTTTCCTTACAAAATCCGTCAATGGATCACCAAAGAGTTTGGTGCTGATCCGGTCAATTTCTCCTTTGCTATTAGTTAAAAAATTCAACATAAAATCAGGCGTATCTGATCCTTTTTCATTGGTGGCAAACTGGTCGTAATGAAAATGGTTCAGTGCCGAATGCTGGCTGCGGAAATTTAAAACCAGTTTATTATTATCCAGCTCAATTTTTATATCACCATATGCTGTATGCGTGTACATACCCGCATAATCTTTCAACGCATGAGAAGGCAACGTATTTTTTACCTGGGTGGCTTTTACAGAATCTTCCGATTTCTTTGATTGCACCAAAATGTTTTTATAATCTTTTAAAAATCGTTCACTCCAGGGGGTAAGCGGCCCGTTCATCAGCCGGTCAAAAACATCCAGCGGAATAAAATTGGACAAGGGCCTTCCATGATCTGCATTGACGGCTACAAATATGCCAATACTGTCTTTATAAAATAAAGTGACAAAAGAGTAAAATCCATCAATAGCACCACCATGGCTTGTTACTTTATGCCCCTTGTAGGAATAGATATTTCTACCCAT
>JANNQR010000006.1:0-57791 GCA_031400855.1 Chitinophagaceae bacterium
ATTAATCGGGATGCTCTACCAACTGAGCTATTTCGGCTTTTTACACTATTTCAAAATTTCAATTGGCAAAGTCAAACCAACGACCTTCCCGATATTAATCGGGATGCTCTACCAACTGAGCTATTTCGGCATGGTTATACACAACAAAGAACTACCCCCATTTTTGGGAAGGCAAAGGTAAGGGAATTTGATAATTGGAAAAATTTTGAAAATGGATTTTTTTGTTTGTTTTCAGCAAGTTGTGCATAAATAAGAGAAAATAACGATGTTACTTTACTTTCCCATTGTGAATAAGGTAATCTTTGCATTTTTCACAGTAAGTGTCCCCATCATCCAAATTCATTTTCCCTTCTGCATCCTTCATCAGGCAGACTAGAGTAGAACAATGCTGCAATCCGTATGTATGACCCAATTCGTGTAATGCAAGTGAAGTCATTCGACGCAAAAAAATTTTATCGGATACCTTGTTTTTCCCTGCACGGAATGAAGAAATAACACAAGCTTCACCCGGACAGCTACCTAAACCTAGTATCCCCCAGTTTTCAATGTCTCCTTTTCTTGTAGAAATATCCTTCGTTGTCACCCCAATTATTTTTTCATACTTATTCAAATTTGATTTTTTGAGAAATTCAAGCAAACTGTCTGCTATATACCGTTGCCGGGGTTTGTAAAAAGCTGTTGTGGGAAGTGCAGTACTATTGAGTATAAAAACATCTGCTGTTAACTGCTTTTGTATGTTACTTTTTAAATCAGCTATTAAATTACCGTTTACATCATTAAAGGGTAATATGGCAATAGTAGGTTTATTTGCTTTCTTTATTGCTTGTCTTGCATGTTCGATTTTAGAAATCGTATGATTATCAGATTGGCAGGAAGTGAACAGGATTACCAGTAGTAAAAATGGCTTGATCTTCATATTTATTTTTCCCTGTAAGTACAAGATAGAAACTATCAGCAATAAAAAAGACCCCGGTTTTCCAGAGTCTTGAGTGTTTTAAGCGGCTTTTCTTTCTTTATTTTTTTTAATTTGAACTACCATTGCTTCCAACGCATTATCAAATGATTCTTCAAATGATTTGCTGGTTGATTTTACAAAAAAATTGTGTTTGGGTATATGAACCCTGATTTCTGCGATCTTGTCTTTAATAGCATGTACCACATTGTCGAGCTTAAGAAACACATTTACCTGGATGATTCTGTCATTGAAATTGCCCAGTTTTTCCAGTTTCTGTTTTACATACCCGATCAATTTACTGTCAGCGTCAAAATGGACTGATTGAATGTTTACGTTCATAGTAATCATGTTTTAGTGAAACAATAAATAAAGAACTTTTTTCCTTTTTTTTCAGTGGGTCGGTTCTTTTGTCTGAATTCAAGTTACCACAAAAGCTGGTTTATCCAAAAAAACTACTCCTATTTTTTATTGCGTAAGAACAAATTTTTAGGATTTTGGGTGAGCTTTCTTATAAACATCTTTTAACTTTTCAATCGTATTATGTGTATAAACCTGTGTGGAAGCGAGGCTGCTATGGCCCAGTAACTCTTTGACAGCATTTAGATCTGCCCCATTATTCATTAAGTGGGTTGCAAAAGTGTGGCGAAGCACATGGGGGCTTTTTTTATCGAGTGTACTCGCATTTCCCAATACCTGATTTACGAGCAGATAGGCATATTTGGGGTACATTTTTTTGCCTTTTTCTGTCACCAGCAATGTTTCGTCTGTTTTTTGAAAGTCTTTTTTCTTTAGCTGTTGATAGTTTTTGATCATTTCCACAATATCCTTACTTACAGGAATTATCCTTTCTTTATTTCCTTTCCCTAATACTTTGATTTGGCTTTTACTGAAATCAATTTGTTTCTCTTTTAACCCAATCAATTCGCTTAATCGCATTCCAGTGGCATAGAAAATAGTTATAAGCATTTTTGAATTCATGCTCTTCCAGTCATCAGTAGAATGATGGAGGGTTTTCACTAATTTCTGCAGATCGGCCTCCTGAACAAATACTGGTAACCGCTTACTGATTTTTGGGCTGATAACCTGAGTCATAGGTGTTTTATCAATAGTGCCCGTTTTTAAATGATATTTGAAAAAAGATTTTAGGGATGAAATTTTGCGATTGATCGATTTAGCAGTAAGCCCATTTTCCTTTTTAGCAGCTATCCAACTGCGTATGAAACTTTGATTTACATCTGATAATTCTACACTTCCAAATTGCAAACCCAGAAAATCAATAAAATCAATCAAGTCAGTTTTATAGGAAGTCAGTGTGTGAACTGAATACCGCTTTTCATATTTGAGGTAATCAAGAAAAGACTGGATGGAATGATGGTTTAATACAGGCATAAACTTATTAAACCCGCCCTGTTAGAGGCGGAGAATCATCTTTGCATAAAAAAAGATAGCTGTAAAGTTATAAACCTTTACAGCTATCTAATAATATATTATTTCCCCTTTACTAAGGATTAATTTTCAAACTTACCTATTGCCAGATTCTGCTTATAGATGGCTTTTAGTACTTGTCCACGACGTCTTATTGAGGGCTTAATAAAAGCCTGGCGTTCCCTTAATTGCAACAATACCTTTGACTTTTCGAATTTTTTCTTGTACTTTTTTAAGGCCTTATCAATGTTTTCGCAATCTTTTGAGTCAATAATTAGCATAAATGTTATACCTCCTTTGGTATTTTTTTAGTCCATCAATTTTCGGGATGTAAAGATAAGAGGTAAACCTGAAAAAAGAAAATAGAAAAAGAATTGATTTACTTTTGGGCATGTTTACAGGTATAATTGAAGCTACCGGCACAGTTAAAGAGATCATTTTCAATGGGTCCAATAAGACTTTTTGGATAGAATCGCCTATTTCCTCCCTATTTAAAGTGGATCAAAGTGTGAGCCATAGCGGTGTTTGCCTCACAATTGAGGAAATAAAAGGAAAAACACACCGGATCACCGCTATTGATGAAACCCTTCAAAAAACAAACCTTGGTGACTGGAAAACAGGGACAATCATTAATCTGGAACGCTGTCTGCAAATTAATGACCGGTTAGACGGCCACATTGTACAAGGCCATATTGATACGACCGGAACCTGCATTAAAAGAAAAGAGAAAAAGGGCAGCTGGGAATTTGAGGTTGAGTTTCCGAAAAAATTTGCCGGACTAATCATCGAGAAAGGCTCAATATGTGTAAATGGTATCAGCCTGACGGCATTTGATGTAATGAAAAAAAGTTTTCGTGTCGCTATCATCCCTTATACATTTGAGCATACGAATATCAACAATGTGCAAACAGGGGATAGTGTTAACCTTGAATTTGACCTGATTGGCAAGTATTTGCTCAGAAGATTATCTTTGTCCGAAGGACTCCTTAGGAGAAAGAGTAATATGAACCCATTCAATTCCTGATGAACCTTCAGAACCCCAATCATTCTAATCAACTCACAGGCAGACCGCACTATCCTGCCGTGGATGGTTTAAGAGGGCTTGCTATAGTAACCGTTGTGGTTTATCACAATTTCGGTTTCATCAATAAATATCTCTTTTTTGGCTGGCTTTCAGTTGACCTGTTCTTTGTCATATCGGGTTTTCTGATCACCGATATTCTTTTAGGTGCAGTCGGTGGAAAAAATTTTCTGCGTAATTTTTATTACCGAAGGGTGTTGCGCATTTTCCCTTTGTACTATCTAAGCCTGATTTTGTTTCTAATCGTTTTGCCAAAGCTTCCTATAGAATCAGGAATAAAATACTATACAGACAACCAGGTCTGGTTATGGACTTACCTGCAGAATTGGTTGTATATTTTCCGACCACCAGAAAACACCAATACGCTAAACCATCTTTGGTCGCTGGCAGTAGAAGAACAATTTTATCTGCTTTGGCCATTGGCCATTCTTGTATTAAAAAAGCCGAAACGCCTGCTTGTTTTTATCTCTTTATTACTTGTAGCTACAATCGGACTTCGTTTGTGGATCTGGATGCATCATCTTCCAGGCTTTGCCTATTACAACCTTTATACATTCACCAGGATTGATGGTATTTGTATCGGATGTATGGTGGCTTTGTTGTTAAAGATTGACACGGGTTTTTTAAAGAAATATACTACCGGTATCGTTTTATTTTTTGCGATAATGAACTTCGCTTTCTTCTTTCTTAACCGGTATTACCAATTCTCGTTCCCCTATTTGGCGTTGGTTGGTTATACAACCTTTGCCATGTTGTTAGGTTTATTATTAAACAAGGCTATAACCGCCGAGAATAAACTGATCAATGTTATTTTCAACATTCCACTACTTCAATTTTTCAGCAAAATATCTTATGGTTTTTATGTTTTCCATTGGCCTGTTTATTTGTTACTTAGCCCATATTTATCTTCATGGGGTTCTGAATTTTTAACAGGTACATTACTGGAATTCAGCGTTTCACTTTTCGCAACTTTACTGGCCATAGGAATAAGCTGGCTGAGTTTCAACTATTATGAAAAATATTTCCTGAAACTGAAAGATAAGTTTGCATAAAACGCAGTAGGGTCTCAGTTTGAATTCTGAAAGTATTTTTTTTCGAAATTTGAACCACATAGTATATAGAACACAATAGAAAACCACATAGGCTATGTGAAATCTATGTTCCTATCTGTCTATGTGGTTCAAGCTGATACACTACCTAAAACGCCAACTTCTTTCATATCATTTTTTTGATTGTATCTTTAGCCCTAATCATATGGCTGAACAAGTTATCATACTCACACCAGTTTATAACGATGGGGAATCGTTGAATATACTCTTGAATGAACTTGCTTTATCCCTTAAAGAATTTACTGACACTGCATTCTCTTTGCTGGTTGTAGATGATGGCTCTACCGATAATCTGGAAATTAAAGTTCCGGTACCATTTTCATTGCAGATTCTTCATTTGCAACGCAACATAGGACATCAAAAAGCAATTGCAGTTGGGTTGGCCTATATCAAAGAAAACCTGCCTTGCGATAAAGTGCTGGTGATGGATAGTGATGGAGAAGACAAACCAGAAGATGCCGCGGCATTACTCCGCCATTCAAATAGTGATTCGGATAAAATTATTTTTGCCCAACGAAAATCCAGGCAGGAAGGAACAGGCTTTCGATTCTTTTACAGAATTTATAAATTTGCTTTCAGGATTTTGACCGGCAAGAGTATTGCGTTTGGCAATTTCCTGTTAATGCCAAAACCATTGCTTGACAAATCGGTTTACTACAGTGAGATATGGAACCATATTGCAGGTGGCATAATAAAAACAGGTTTGCCTTATACAGCCATTGCTACCAACCGGGGTAAAAGATATGCCGGCAAATCAAAAATGAATTTCAATTCACTACTGATACACGGACTTGGTGCTATTGCCGTATTTATTGAAATAATTGCCAGCCGGCTATTAATATTCTCATTGATTCTGATCGGCATTTCCCTACTGGCTATCCTCTCAGTAGTAGGCATAAGAAGTTTTACTGATCTTGCTATCCCCGGATGGACATCAACTGTTGTATCTGCGATGCTGATTATCCTTTTGCAAAGTTTCCTTCTTTCACTTTTTACCATATTTCTTTACCTTTCTTCACAGTCTCAACGAAAATTCATTCCTGCAAAACATTATAAAGATTATACCGGTACTGTTGAAACCATTGAGTAAATGACTGACTCTTTTAAATACGAGGGTGATGAACTGGTGTTGTTTCAACACGCAAAGCATTGGAAAAAATATTTTAGTCAACAAATAAAGCCTTACCTAAAAGGAAATGTGCTGGAAGTTGGTGCAGGCATCGGTGCTACTACCCTGCTGCTAAATGATGGCTCTGCTGAAAAATGGTCATTGCTGGAACCTGATAAAGAAATGTGTGTAGCGCTGAAAAAGAAAATAGAAGCTAAAGAGTTACCTGCGAACTGTCAACTTCAAACAGGAACGATTGACAATGTTGTTTCATCATTTGATACCATTTTATATATAGATGTGCTGGAGCATATTGAAAAAGATGCAGAAGAAATGAAAAAAGCTGTCGATCTTTTGAATGCAGGCGGACATATTATTGTTCTATCCCCTGCTTTTCAATTTTTGTACAATCCGTTTGATAAAGCAATTGGCCATTACCGGAGGTATAATAAAAAGATGGTTCAAAACATTACCCCAACTGGGCTTCAGCTTGTAAGCAGCAAGTATTACGATTCCATCGGCTATTTTGCTGCATTAATGAACAAATTGTTTCTCCGAAAGAAATATCCAACGCAGAAACAGGTTCTTTTCTGGGATAACTGGATGGTGCCTGTTTCAAAAGTGACAGATCAGTTTTTCTTTCACAGTTTTGGCAAAAGCATTATCGTCGTTTGGAAGAAGTCGGAATAATATTCCCGTTTTCTTTTCAGCAGCTTATACATAGTTTTGCAAATACACTATGCAAAATAATCTTGAAGGTATTGGCTTTGACGAAGTAACTGATAGCAGTGGTATTAGCTACACTCTTTTCAGAAATAGTTTACATCCCCGCTATTCCGCTGTTGTTTTCGATATTTTAAAAGGTTATTTTTTTCTTTTGTTAACTGCCTGTGCAATTATTTTTCTTGATTATCATTTTCACTCTTTTTGGTGGATTATTGTACCAGCTGGCAGTTTTCTCATTGGCTATATTGCTGCATATCTCGCTTTATTCATACATGAAGCAGGGCATTTCAATATTCATCCTGATAAAAAAAAGAATGACAGGTTGGCTACAATTTTTCTTTGTCTGCCATTTGGTTTGTCATTAAAATCGTACCGGAAGATCCACTGGCAGCATCATGTACATTTGGGAACCCCGCAGGATGCCGAAGTATCTTATTTTCATGCACTAACGAAACTGTTTGTAGTAGAAACTCTAACCGGCATCCATTTACTAAGAACAATGATGCGAAAAGAAGGAAATGATGTACTGACAAAAGAACAATTGAATCAAAGTCGGATGATGCTTGTAGCCGGGGCATTTCTCCATTTAATTATTCTTACTGCGGCGTTCTTAACCAATAACTGGCCATTTGCTACTGCCTGGATATTGGGCTTTGGTCTTTTCTTTCCCTTTTTTGCTACGATAAGGCAGATATTGGAACACCGTGATGAACTGGCAAATCATTCAACTGATTTTTATAAACAACCGCATGGAAAAATAAGCCGCCTGTTTGTTCATACGATACTTAACAGCAGTTTTGGTTCAGCTGGTTTTACCCGGCACATGATTCATCATTGGGATCCATTGATTTCTTATACACGACTAAAAGACATCGAAGCATTTCTTTCAAAAAGTGAAAAGACTACCCTGATCATTAAAGCATCGAAAACAACTTACACCTCTACCCTAAAGAAACTACTTGCTGCTCCATGAGTTTAACTCCTGCATATTGTCCAGTTTGCAAGCAAAAAAATATCAGCACCTGGAGTGTGGCTAAAGACTATGAATATTTTTCTGTAGAAGAAGAATTTACTTATTATGGTTGTGGAGATTGCGGAACAATTTTTATTCATCCGGTTCCGGTGAATCAATTAAAAAAAATATACCCTTCCAACTATTATTCGTTTAAAAACAAACCAAAAAATATTGTTGTACAATTAAAAGAATGGTTAGATAAGGGTTTCTTTAAACGAATTTTAAAACAAATACCGGTGCAGGAAATCTGTGTGCTGGATATCGGTGGCGGCACCGGATGGATGCTTGATGTACTGAAGAAAACAGACGACCGGATCAATCTTACTCAAATTGTTGATATTGATGAAAAAGCAAAAAGTATAGCAGAGGGAAATGGTCACACCTATTTTGAAGGAACGATTGAAACATTTAGTACTGATAAAAGTTTTCACCTCATTCTCATGCTTAACCTGATAGAACATGTAGCTGACCCGTTATCTGTTTTACAAAAAGCACAGACGTTACTTGCACCGGGTGGAATAATTGTTATTAAAACCCCCAACACCGATAGCTGGGATGCCCGGCTTTATAAAAAATCATATTGGGGTGGTTTGCATTGCCCAAGGCATTGGATTATTTTCTCGGAAAAGAGTTTTCGGCTACTATTGCAATCAACTTCTTTAAAAATAAAAAAACTAAAATACACCCAGGGAGCTCCTTTTTGGGCATTTGGTATCATCGCCGCATTACACCGTAGAAAAATTGTTCGGATCTCAGCACAAAGACCAATCATTTTTCATTGGCTTTTTGCACCCATCAGTGCTTTATTCGCTGTTTTTGATTTTATCCGCCGTCCTTTTGCCAAAACATCACAGATGTTCATTCTTTTAGGAAAAGAGGAAGACAAGTATTGAGGCCGTTGCTGAATTTTTATCTATTTTGTAACTCACAAACAGGCCACTAAGTTCATGAGGATCCACACTTCCTTTCTGCAGAATAAAGTACACTACAAGAACTACTTGTTTCTGTTGGTGATTGCCCTGTTGGCATACTGGCCACTTACGTTTGGCATTTTTAGTGTAAAGAATGATGCAATTCACTATTTCTTACCCTATCGGTTTCAAATCAGTGAGACACTCCGTAATAGTGAATGGCCCTTTTGGAATCCCTATATATATCTTGGATATCCTGTACAGGGAGATATGCAAAGCGGTGCCTGGAATCCAATCGTCTGGATTTTTTCATTTATAGGTCGCTATGACCTGACCTTATTCCATTATGAAAACCTGCTGTATATTTTTCTTGGTGGTGTGGGCATGTATAAATTGACTAACCGCCTGGTGCAACATTCGCATACAGCTTTACTGATTGCTGTCAGTTATATGCTGAGTGGCTTTATGTTAGGCGGTCAGCTCATTAACTGGTTGGCTGCTGCTGCTTTTTTACCATTTGTAATACATTATTATTTAGAAACACTCCGTTCAACATCTTTCAGCAATGCTGTAAAAACCGGGATAGCCTTATTCCTGTTGTTGACGGCAGGCTATCCGTCTTTTTTAATATTTACTGGTTATCTTTTGCTGGCACTTTTTATCATTACATTCATAAGCCGCAGCAGAAATAAAGTAGCAAATATTATTTCATGGAAAACATTTATCCTGCAACATCTCTTACTTCTATTAATATTTACAGGGCTCTCTTTACCAGCTATTGTATCGTTTGTTGATCTTTTACCTTACTACCAGCGGGGTGGTGGAACAAGCTATCAGAGTTCAATAGTTAATTCGTTTGAATGGCAGCATCTTCTTTCATTTATATTTCCGACCACTATCAAAGCGAATGATATAAGCACTGCAACTGATCTAACCTGCAGAAATGTCTACGTAGGTCTATTTACAATAATAATATTAGCAGCTTTTCCACCAAAACTAAACAGACGGAGTATCTTATTGACTGGCCTTACTCTTTTCGCATTGTTATTTAGTCTTGGCGATGCAACCCCAGTTCGGAAAATTTGTTACAATCTTTTGCCACTGATGGATACCTTTCGTCATCCATCGCAAATGAGGTTATTTTTTATTTTTTCTATACTGCTACTTGCTGCTCCGGGTTTAAAAAAATTATTGAGTACACAACTAACCATAGTTGAAATAAACAAACTCAGGAAATTAACCTGGGCTATCGCTGGTCTTATTTTTGTGATTACAATTATAGCTTTTACCCGGTCTGGCATACTGAAGCAAAGCTTTGGATTCGAATTTTCTCAATTTCGAAATGCTGCAAAAAATATACTTGACAGTATAAGCTTTAGCGATGCTATTGTTTTAAGTGGGTTGGTGCAACTGTTTTTTCTTGTTTCATTCCTGTTATTGTTTAAAAAATCGTTTAGTCACAAGAGACTATTTTATTATTTATGGATTGCCAACTTGTTTATCATGGCGCAGTTTGTATTGCCAGCTACGTTTGTCAGTAAAACTTCTCCTAAAGAAATTAATGCTTTTATTCATTCCGCTCCAAAAGGTTTTCCATTAACCGGGCTTGAAAAGACTATTGGAGAAAATAGTAAAGATGCCCTGTCAAATTTTGATAAAATTGCTCTTACCTATTTTTATAACAAGAAGATTGGCATCAGCCATATTACTAATTCTCCTTCGTTTCTGACAGACCAGGCTGAATTTATTGACATTAATTTCCTTTACCAGTATGTTTCATCACTGCCTGTAGCCTATCTTGCTGACTCAATTATACAATTAAAAGACTCTGCCATTCTTGATTTTAATAATAATTGCCGTTATGCAGTTGCTGATATTGCAAATGATCCAAAAGGAGTATGTAACCTGGCAGATACGGCAATTATTAAACACCTTAGTGCCAACAGTTTTGAATTCGAAACTCAAAAATTATCCGCCGGGTATTTTGTGCTTACTCAAAACTACCATCATCACTGGCGAGCATCAGTTGATGGAGAAAAAGCAGTCATTCATAAAACTAATATAAGTTTTATGGGTATTCGCATTCCGGCAGGTAAGCATACTATTGTTTTCCGTTTTGTCCCCGGTAATACGATAAAAGCAATGTGGGTAATGCTTGTAACCCTACTCCTGCTATTTATAGCATGGATAGTATCTTTATTTCGCCAAAAAAAGATTCAATCGTCAATAAAATAATGAGCAGGAAAAAATCAATACTGTTTGCAATCCTACTATCATTACCTGTCATACTTTTTGTGTTACACCATTATTTTTATCATAGTAGTGACCTTAAACCAACTGGCTTTACTGTTAATGAGAATGTTTTGTACATGTCTTATGCACATCAATACCTGGACCAGGAAAATAATTCATTGTTTTATTCGAATCCATTTGACGGAGATCCTGCTTCGGCTAAAATATATTTTCAGCCGGTAAATCTTCTATTTGCTGCTGCGATGAAAGCCGGGATTGATCCGGGATTAACTTTTTCGTTATTCGGTTTATTGATAGTGATACTTTGCATTTATACAGGATTAAAAATTATTCAACACCTGCTACCAGATCACAAACAACAAACTTTAATTGCAGCTTTATTCACCTGGGGTGGCGGGTTGACTGCTATGGCTGGATTAGCCGGATCTTTACTTCTGGCAGGTCATCATTATCCTGACTGGCTTGATGGTATACACCTCGCAGACCCCGCTAACGGATGGTGGGGGCTAAATTGGGGAAGAACTTTATTTATTCCACTTGAAGCGTATTATCATTTTTTATTCCTGCTGATTATCTATCTCGTATTAAAACAAAAATGGTTGGCCGCAATAGTAGCCTCATTATTTCTATCTATTTCACATCCTTTTACAGGAATAGAATTTTTATTGATTATGAATGGTTGGCTTTTTTTTGAAAAAATAATTTGTAAAAATAAAAATATCCCTTACTGGTATTGGGCAGGCATACTTGGTATTACAACTTTTCATTTATGGTATTATATGGTATACCTGAATAATTTTCCGGAACACCGCCAGTTATTTTCCCAATACAGTGCCGGATGGACTTATAGTCTTATGATTGCGATTCCAGCTTATTGCGTGGTTGGAGGATTATCCTTATTTTCTGCTTATATCAATAAGCCAATTAAAAAATTTCTTGCCGTCCCGCATCAACGGTTATTTCTTTGCTGGGCTTTAATTGCTTTTCTTTTGTCAAAACATGAATGGTTTATTAAACCAATGCAACCAATTCATTTTACACGGGGATACATTTGGGCAGGGTTATTCCTGTTATCATTACCAGGATTAGCCTGGATTATCAACTACCTTCAATTTAAAAGGAGCCGAAAATGGTTATTAGTCGGTTTGATTATTGTTCTTTTGTCTGATAATTTTTTGTGGACTGTAAATATCCTTCGGAAAAAAGAAACAACAGAATGGGAAGGTCATATTACTGATGATACAGAACAGGTATTAACCTTTTTAAAAAAAACTACTACTTCAAAAGATTTACTGACGGGGAATGCATCACTTATCAATTACCTTGTTAATGTATATGCTCCCGCCAATTCGTGGATATCTCATCCGTTCAACACTCCAAAAATAGAAGATAGGATTAGTATAATGCAAAACTTTTTGCAAACGGGTACACAACCGGCAGAATGGATGAATCGAAAAATTCTCATTGTTATAAATAAAAAAAGTGAGCCAATAACGATTCACACTTCATTGCAAATAAACAAGTCATTCGAAAACAGTTCGTATGTAATATTTACTCCATAATATTTTTCCCTTTCATTACTTTACTAATGGCTTCATCCATTAATCGCTCAGCATAGGGCCTGGAAATTTCATTTAACTTTTCGATTGCTGCATGAATTTCATCCTTATTCCCATTTTCTAACAGGACAGCCAGTGTTTGTACAGCATTTTCGGTTTCATTAATTTCTTCCTGATTAAGAAAATCACTGTTCTTTTTTATAAACTGGGAAGTTGAATCCATTATCTGCTTTGCTTCCGTCTGTGCTTCCACCAAAGCTCTTACCTGAATATCATTCTTAGCATGTGTAATAGAATCGAAAAGCATTTTTTCCACTTCTGCATCGGTAAGTCCATATTGCGGTTTCACTTCTATACTTTGTTCTATTCCACTTCGCATTTCTTTTGCTTTCACAACTAATATACCATCTGCATTAACAAGAAAAGAAACTTCTACTTTTGGCAGACCTGCCGGCATACCGGGAATGCCAGTAAGATTAAACTCCGCTAATTTTCGATTATCTTTAACCAAGTCTCTTTCGCCCTGGAAAACTGCAATCCGCATACTTCCCTGTGCGTCTTTCTGTGTAGTGTATTGACGACTGACCTTAGAAGGTATTTTTGAATTACGGGGTATCAATATATCCATCAGGCCTCCCATTGTTTCTATACCGAGTGAAAGAGGGGTAATATCCAATAATAAAAAATCTTTATTATTACCTGCCAGGATATCGGCCTGTACGGCTGCTCCCAATGCCACTACTTCATCGGGGTTCAAGGAATCGTCAACTTTTTTATTGAAAAAGCTACTTACAGTTTCCTTTACCAAAGGAACTCTTGTAGAGCCTCCTACCATCATTACTTCATCGATATCATCAGACGTTAAAACTGCATCCTGTAAAGCATTTTTACAGCACTGGATAGTTCTTTCAATATAAGTTATTATTAAATTTTCAAATCCCTCTTTCGATAAACTCAATTGATAAGCGGATACATTCCCTTTATAATCAGAATGAAAACTCAAGTGTTTCTTTGCCGCCTCAGCCTGCAAACGGAATTCCTGTGCAAGGCTTTTATCGTTTTCGAATACATCATTTGCGATAGTTAATTGTAACATCCAATGTTGTACAATCGCCCTGTCAAAATCATCACCTCCAAGATAAGTATCTCCGTTGGTAGATAATACTTCGAAAATTCCTCCGCTGATCCGAAGAATAGAAATATCAAAAGTACCTCCGCCCAAATCATAAACTGCAACTGTTTTTGTTTCATCATTGCGTAAACCCAACCCATAGGCAAGACTAGCCGCCGTCGGTTCGTTTACTATGCGAAGTACATCCAGACCTGCTAATTTTCCTGCATCTCTTGTTGCCTGACGTTGTGCATCATTGAAGTACGCTGGTACCGTTATCACTGCTTTTGTAACAGAAGTTTTCAAAATATGTTCCGCCCTGTTTTTTAATTCTTTCAATACAAATGACGAAAGCTCGACAGGTGAATAGAATTTGTCTCCAACCTGTATTTTCACCAGACTTTCTGTATTATCATCAAATACTTTATAAGAGAAAAAAGAAGCCCTTTCTTTTAAATCATTAAAAGACTTCCCCATTAACCTCTTGACAGAGAATATCGTATTATGCGGCTCCGTAATCAGAAACTCCTTTGCATTTTCACCAACCGTTATTATTCCCTCATTCCCGAAATGTATGACAGAAGGGACTAATGCCACACCGTCAAATTCTTTCAATACGACAGGCTTTTTTGTATCGGGATGAATCACTGCAACAAGGCTGTTGGTTGTGCCCAGGTCAATACCTACTATCATTTCCTGTTGCTGTAAACTTCCGGTTGCGATATTGATACTGATTTTTGCCATGGATGCAAAATTCGCTTATCGGAGGCGTAAAAAAAAGCCCTGAAGCAGTTAAAACGCTTCAGGGCTTTGCGTATTCAGGAATATTTTCTACCGCATCAGGTACATTTTACCGTACCCTTTATTAAAATATTTGTCTGTGTTATCATCAGCCCCTTTGTACTTTTCTAAAGATTTTCCATTGAGATTGGTAACTACCCGATACAGATAAATACCATTCGCTAATTTCTGTCCATATTGGTCTGTTCCATCCCATTTAAAATCAGTGATATTTCTACCAATATGTAGCGGTCCTAATTCATCCTTTGTAATCTCTCTGACTATCTTGCCGGTAATAGTCATTATTTCAATCTTTATATTCTGAGGTACCTCACTACCTGTTACAGTGAACACAAAAGCTGTTGAAGTAGTGAATGGATTCGGATAATTCAGCATATTTGAGATCATCGGTTTATTGATCACCTCAAATAAAACCCTGTACTGAATATTGCCGGCATTATTGTTACTCTTATCCTTTCCTGTTACGATCATTTCATATTCACCATCTACCGGAAAATAAGGTCTGAAACTGATCGATGCTGTATTATCGGGGTTTGGAGCCTGACCAGCAGGAATAAACCTGGCTGTATCTCCATTGAAATAAATCCTACGAAGACTTCCATTAGGATAACGAACCTGCAAAGTAAGCAGTGACGTGTCATCGAGAATCATCCAACGGGTCTCATCTTTTAACTTAATAAGAATATCTGGTTTGGAAGAAACGATATCACGGTTTAAAATATGCACTCCATCGAAAGTCACATCCAGTAAAGGATTCAGGCTATCTGGTTTTACATACAAATTCCTGTAAGCAAAGTTGTTGAAATGAAATTGTTCAGGCTGATCGTTGTCAGGGTTCGCTTCCAGGTACATCGTATTAACGCCTGGAAGAGTGGCTGTATTAATCAATGCCCCGATCTGGAGAGTATCGTTTACCAATAAAGGCCGTTTCTTTGGTATCGGAATAATATGGGGAACATTGTTTCTATCAGTAATTACTAATTTAATTTTCAGACTATCAAACGGTGCATCACTTATATTTTTAAAGGCCATTTTGAAATCCATTGGTTCTCCTAACTCTACCGAATCTTTTACTTTCAGAAAAATGTTTGGTGCAACGGCTCCTTCTGGTACAGGTACATAAGTTACCCGCCAGTATCTTAGCTGATATGGAGTGAATTTAACATTATCAAGTGTGCTCATTTTTAACCTGACATTAGGGTAGACAGAAGCATTGATAGATGAAATATCAAAGTTTTGTTGTGCTGTAGTCAGGTTGGTAAATAACGTATTTTCTGTACCGCTACTTGTTATTCCAATTACAGAAACTGTTGCAACATCGCCAGGGTTTGCATCACCACTTCCCCTCCATTTCAATTGTTTCCATGCTTTTGCTGGCCCGAATACCGGTGATGTAACAAAACCAAAGGTATCAGTAGCCTGACAATCAACAGACATCGTTGGATTATCGAACATACCATTTCCAACTATCCATCTGGGGGTAAATGAAGGATCATTTTTCTTGTAGACCAAACCCCATGGCCGAACCCTATAAAAAGAATCAATACCGGCAAATCCTGCATTTTTGAGGGAGTGATAAAGTGATTTTCCGGAGCCATAAAGAGCAGTGTCGGCTGCAAAATCAGCAGCCCATGCATTGGGGTAGCCATATATTGGGTTCAATGTAAAGTTTCTCACTATTACGTAAAACCCATCGGGTACAGTATTTTTCATGAAATCCATCATTTTCCTCCTGCTTGAAGTATCCGTATACCGGTATTCGAAATTGAAATACCTGGGGCTACTGCCAAAGCAATCCTGTATGGAAGTACTACCATATAATCCAAGGCCAAATACAGAAGGCGGTCCGTTAGGTTGTGGAGGACAGGTGGCGGGAGTCAGTACCTGGTTTTGCCAGACTTCAAAAGATACCGGATCAACTACATTAAAGACTAAAGTTGAGAACCAGTTCATCAGCCTGATACTTGCCACACCATCAACTGAAACAGCTAAAGCCGATTCCTGAGTGGCGCCACTTGTAATCCAGGTACCCATGCGAAGGAATAAATTATGAGTGTTTGACAGGTATTTTAATGAACGGCTGGCAGAGTCAAGTCTCAAACGGTCGTAATTAGATTTAGTCTGTTGGTAGAAATGCGATTGATTATAACCAAAATCACTGGCATTGGGTCCACTGTTATTTAAATATATAAAAGAAGATTTGTTCCAAACAGGTTGCCCTGTAGATGGTACAGGTGCTACCCGCCAGTAATACACTGTACTATCAGTAAATGGTATTCCAGGACTAAATTCAAGTACACCACCGGTTGAACTGATCGTTCTGCTGATTTTAAATGAAGAATTAAAGAATTCAGTGGTATCCATTTCCATAGTGTATTGCTTCAAGCCACTAAAAGGATTGGCCGTGGAAGCTATCAGTTTTATATCGGGTTTGTTAATGATAGCGTAGGTATAAGGATATACCGGCCTGGCCTCATCTTCATAAATAAAAATATCTTTAGTTATACAGTTGTTAGTCTCAAAAATCTCATCGGCAACATTGTCCGCATCCACACAAATACTAATCTTATTCAGTCCTTTATCCCTGGTAGGTACAATATCCAGATTATAGGTAAGTGAATCAATATAACGGATCCCAGGAATAGTATCCCTTCTGAAAACAATGGTCGTTAGATCAGGGAAAGTCCGTTTCAATTCTACTACAATTTTTTTGTCAGGAGCTTTGCCAAGATTCATAACTTTTGCATCTACTCTAAAGTTAGATTCAGCTACCGAAATAAATTGCGGTGTTACTTTCACCAACTGGTCTTCGATTACATAATCTGGTTTGGCCATTGATATATCAAGCTTCAAAGCCGGATCTCCATGAAGGGATGTTTGTTCACAATGAAACCTTGCATAGAAATCATTTTGCGTTTGAAGATTATAAACCTGTGTAATAGATTCAATCATTAATTCGCCAAGCGATTTTCCGTATTTAGTCGTTGAAGCAGAATTGTAAGTTTGCGTATTATAGATATCAAGATAGTAAACGATGCCTAGATGTGTGCTGGCAATAAATGCAATTGTTCCTCTTTGAGGCGCTAAAACAAATTTTTCAGATAGTGTTTCTTTAGTTTGAAAACGGAGTGTATTAAAATTGAAAAAATTACCTGCATTACAACCCATCGCAATCATCACTGGGTATTTGCCGAGATTATTATATTGGTCAGGATTGTCAAGATTAAACTCAAGAGTGTTTGCAGAAGAGTGTCCAAAATACGTTAGCAGACCAATTCCTTCTTCGAACAATTTTTTTACTTTTTCGCTGCTGTTTTGTGAAACAGGGTCAGGTGTCACTTTACTGAAAGTAGTTACATTGGCTCCATATAATGTATCACTGATAATCCGTTTATAATTGTCCATAGCAGACTGGAGTATAGCCCCAAGACTTGCGTCACTGGCACCTACAACATGCATCACATTTTTCCCCCATGCCTTATCTATAATTAGTGGTGATTGAAAAGCCTGTTGTTGTTCATATTGAATCAATTTCGCAAGATAGTCCGTCACTTCTGCAGCATTTATTGCTGAAATGCGGCCTACCGGTACTTTGGGAATTTCATTAAGTCCTGGTTCGGCACCCAATAAATTATCTGAGGCCGGATATCCGAATGTTGGGAGAAGGGAAAGTTTATCTATATCCGGATTATTTTCGTTTGGCCGAAATTGAGTATAGCTTACTCCTTTACCAATCAGCAATACATTTTTTACAGGTGAACTATATATATTTCTGGCCCAACGGATAAAGTTGCGGATAGCAAGTGGATTCGTTTTAATACCTAATCCAAACTGATCCGTCAATTCCTCAATCATATAAACTTTTGCAGTATGGCTTCCACCAGCAGTTGAACTGCGGTAAGTCTTGTAATTTTCAACAGGATTAGAACCACCAGCACCATTTGTTAAGGCCGGGTGAGTAATAATAAGATAATTTCCCTGGTTAGCAGCAAGACCATAGTTAACAAAATTTCTTTGCTGTAATGAAGTAACAGATTGTACAATTGAAGGGTTCTGGCTAAATAATATTAATTTCCGGGGGGTTGCTGATGGCGCTAAAAGCACTTTTACCCTGGATGGATCGGTAATATCGCAAACATATCTTTGCCCGTTGGTGAAGTCATAAACAATGGGACTGATAGTTCCGAAATTAAAAGAACCTGTAATCTCCAGATAATTACCGGCGGGGTTAGCTGGTAATTCAAACGGGATATTTGAAGTTGGATCACCCAGAGGAAAGTTAAAAGTACGGGCATAGGTCAGTTCAATTTTTGCAATAACCATTCTATCGTTAGCGGCTGCACAATTATTTTTTACGTCAATTATGCCAGATCCGCTGCTGATATCAGCTACCGTAATTGGTATAACTGCTTTCTTGTAATCAAAAAAATCCATTGTTTGATCTGGTAACTGCCTGCCATTGATTCTTACACCAAAAGCTCTTGGATTTAGCGAATTGCCGGTTGCATTGACATACAGCACCGGCTCAGGAGCTCCGGCACCGGTATAAGTACTCAGATACGGCAGGCCTTCCGTTTTTGTTAATCCCGTAGTTAAATCGAAAGATGACCATCCTTCACCAGAATCATAGGATGATGAATAAACATATTCTCCTACAACGGCTGCATACCCTGAATTGAGTTTGTCTTTATAATATTTTCCAACTGTTGCAATAAAATACGGCTCCGCAGGAATAGCTGCCGGAAGATTGTTTGCTGCCGGTGCCAGTCGAAGATTTCCTCCGGTTGGATTTACAGTAAGAAAAAAAGATACCGTATCAGTCTCGAGGCTCCATTTATCATTTAACTGATAATCTTGGTTCCGGTACAAAACACTATCGGGTTTTCCATCATTCATTTCTCCCCAGAACTCTATGTAATCACTGCCACCCATTGGCCCTGTTTGTACAGTAGTATAGACGGGAATCTGTTGCCCGTTTCTCCACAACTGAAATTGTTCTGCAGGGGTGCTTCCTATACCCAAAGAAGTAAGAGTGGGTTGGCTTATTCTGTATAAACCCGTGGCGCCAACTTTAAATTTGTAATAAGTGCGGTTATAATTTATCCATTCGTTATTATAAGCCTGCGACTGTGCAAACATGCTTATTAAAAGTAACAACGGGAGTAGAAATTTTTTCATTGAATATTAGTTTATAGGTACATCTCTTTATTAATCATTTTTTTTTCCGCTCAGATTTAACCGAAGAGAAAAAATATGAGTGAATAATGGGTTTGACTGGTTTGCCAGATTTGAAAACGCATAGTCGATGGTTACATTCTGAATTTTAAATCCGGCACCAGCACTTGGTTGATAAATCCAGACTTTCTTTTGATTCACCGTATCGCCATCAGATAAAGCTTTTTGAAAATTATTGATACCACCTCTCAGAAAAAAGACGTTATTGATATTTAGTTCGAGTCCCATTTTGGGGTCTGCACTTACCGGGTCGCTACTAATCACTGTATTTCGTTGTCCATCAAAAGTAACATCCAGATTCGCCTCTGCCAGCAAGCTTGATTTTTTACCTAATTTAAACTCTCTGGCAATACCTAAGACAAGCCTTGGTGCTGTAAGTTCAGTCGACTTGACTGGAATTTCATTATTGGTCAGGTATAAAACTTCTTTTTCTTTTTCTGTGAATGTAAAAGACCAGGCATTAAAGGTGCTGGTAATATCACGGGCTGCAATGCCAAATCTCCATTGATTACGGAATATCTGAACCCCGGCATCCAAACCAAAACCCCAGGCTTTTGCAAATTTGCCTACACTTCGATGAATAACTTTAGCGTTTACACCAAAATGAACATTTTTATTTTCACTCTCTTTTAATTTTTGTGCAAAAGAAAATATGAAAGCATAATCTGCTGAAGAAAAAGCCTGGATATTATTGTAGTTCAATGAACCATCTGGCTCTACCAGAAATAAAGTGTTCATAATATCATCCACTGCAAATCGAAGTCCGGTAATACCAATGGTTCTTTTCTTGTTGGAGGTAGGTATAGCTACACCTACATAATCATATTTGCCAATACCGGCAAAGTATTCTGCATGCATAAGATTTATCTGTGGGTGTTCTTTAACACCAACAAGACCTGCCGGATTCCAATATCCAGCAGTTCCATCACTGACAGAAGCTACTTGTGAACTCCCCATCGCAAGTCCTCTGGCGCCAGCGCCAATATTTAAAAACTCGTTGGAATATTTACGGAATTGTGCGGTGGCTGAAAAAAAGAAAAAAGTAGTCAGCAGGGTCAGGTAAAAGTGGTTTGTTTTCATTCATTGAATTTTCAAATAAGCAATTGGAATAAACTTAGTCTTCTAAAAAAGGTACGTAATGCCCGTAAAATTAGTCTTTAGGCCTGTAAAATCATAGGTTTGTGGAGCAAAAAGACCAGCTATTGAAAACGAACAGGTTAGGAAAATATTGCATCTGAAAGCTTCCAACCCTATTCTGCCTTACTTTTGCTGAAAATCACTGCTTTACAAATGAATTTAATAGAAGAATTACGATGGCGGGGAATGATTCAGGACATTATGCCTGGCACAGAAGAGCAGCTCAAAAATGAGATAACTTCCGCATATATCGGCTTTGATCCTACAGCCGATAGTCTGCATATTGGCAGTCTTGTACCAATTCTGCTACTGGTTCATTTGCAAAAGGCAGGACATAAGCCTTATGCATTGGTTGGAGGTGCCACAGGTATGGTAGGAGACCCAAGCGGAAAAAGCGAAGAAAGAAATCTTCTGAGTGAAGAAGTTTTGAAGCATAATCAGGAAGGAGTGAAAAAACAATTGATGCAATATCTCGACTTCAACCCATCATTGAAGAATGCTGCCGAGATGGTCAACAACTTTGACTGGTTCAAAGATTTCAATTTTCTGGATTTCATCCGTGATGTGGGAAAGCATATTACCGTTAACTACATGATGAGTAAAGACAGTGTGAAGAAAAGATTGGAAGGCGAAACAGGAATGAGTTTTACAGAATTTACTTACCAGTTGGTGCAGGGATATGATTTTTACTGGTTGTATAAAAACAAAAACTGTAAGCTGCAAATGGGTGGCAGCGATCAATGGGGAAATATTGTAACCGGTACAGAATTAATACGAAAAAAAACAGGTGGTGAAGCATTTGCTTTTACCTGTCCGTTAATCACTAAGGCTGATGGAGGCAAGTTTGGTAAAACAGAAAATGGCAATGTGTGGCTTGACCCTACCCGTACAACGCCTTATCAATTCTATCAATTCTGGCTGAATGCAAGTGATGATGATGGGGAAAAATGGATAAAAATTTTTACATTCTTAACTCAGTCAGAAATAAATTCTACTCTTGATCAGCATAAGAAAGATGCAGGTAAAAGATTATTACAAAAAAAATTGGCCGAGGAAGTAACAAAATTTGTTCATGGTGATGCTGCATTGGCAGAAGCTGTTGCAACAACTGAAAAATTATTTGCCAATCAGTCTGCGTCAGCAGAAAGTCTTTCAATAGAAGATTTGGAAGCTATGGAAGGTGTAGTGAAAATTGATTTTGCAAAAGACAAATTAGCTGCTGGTATTGATGTGGTTTCTTTTTTAGCCGACACAGCTATTTTCCCCAGCAAAGGTGAAGCAAGAAAAACTGTGCAAGGTGGAGGCCTAAGTATTAATAGAAAAAAAGTTGAAGGCATTGAACTAAAAGTTGACACCTCGTTATTGCTTCATAATAAATATTTGCTGGTGCAGAAAGGAAAAAAGAATTATTATCTGGTAACCATTAGCTGATAAAAGAAAAGTGAAGAAAGTGTATTTCATCAGCGGCCTTGGTGCAGATAAAAGGGCATTCTCCTTTCTTGATTTATCATTTTGCGAACCTGTTTTTATTGATTGGATACTGCCACTAAAAAATGAATCACTTCCAGCTTATGCGTTACGATTGAAAGAGCAAATTAAAGATGATAATCCGATTATCGTTGGGGTTTCATTCGGAGGTATGCTTGCAACAGAAATTGCAAAATCAGATAGTACAATAAAAGCTATTATCATTTCAAGTAATAAGGTCAAGAAAGAATTTCCAAAATTTTTACTGGTAGGAAAATATATTCCTTTGTATAAATGGGTGCCTTCGTCTTTATTAAAAAGAGCTACTATTTTTCGAAAACTTTTTTTTGGGCCTGCAGGGAAAAAGCAAAAGAAAATATTTCATCAGATCTTAAACGATACGGATACCCGGTTTACCAAATGGGCTGTGTATTCAATATTACACTGGGAAAATAAAGTCATTCCTGAAAATATAGTCCACATTCATGGCACTTCAGATAAACTACTGCCTTACCGGTTGGTGAAAGCAGATTATTCTGTAGAAAAAGGCACACACTTGATGGTTATGAACCACCACCAGGAAGTTTCGTTGCTTTTAAAAGAAATAATTACTGCCCGGTAATGATTAGCTGCAGATTACTGTTTATCTGTACACTGGCGCCGTTGTTCAAAGTAAGTTTATGACAGATACCATTCGCTGTTAATGCCGGCATAAATGGAACGCTGCTGTTGATGATTATATCCGTACATCCTGTTGGCACCGTGCCACTGCTCCAGTTAGATGCGGTTGTCCAATTATCCGTAATACCCAACCAGATACTAATAGGATAAATTGCGGGAAATGTAACCGTGACAATACTACTGGTATCTGTTCCGCATTGGCCCGTTATTACACAATGATATGAACCCGTATCAGCAGCATTTGCTGCAAGAATACTCAATAAAGGTGTTGTAATACCGGTTGTTACGGCGCCCTTCCTCCATTCATAACTCAAACTATCACCTAAAGCGGCTACCGTTAAAATAACAGCAGAGCCGGGGCAAGCTATAACCGAAACAGGTTGCATCGTTATAAATGGTGCAATGCAGGGGCGGTATTCATAAGCCCCCATATCCACCACCCCATTACTTATCCTGTTATAGTTACGTATATCAAATAAGGGCACACCCGTATTATCGCCAGCATCAATACCTGCAGAGGTTACTTGCAACTGTAATCCATCATCGGTAGTCAACCAGCAATTATCAGCACCATCAGCATCACTTATATTTAAAAAAGTGGGTGCAGAAAAAATATTTCCTGTACCCGGCCCGGTAATCGTATGCGGTGGGTTTTGATTTGTCACATTAATTACTGTATATGTGGCTGTAAAATTTGCGCCGCCCAGAATATAAAACTGCGGCCCTGTTCCGCTGGCCGTATTGCCCCAAAAAATACTGTTGCGGATAGTAGGATTCGCCGTACCTGAATTACCGGCAGCAAAATTCGTTCTGTCCGAAACAATGCCACCGCCATCAACAGAAGAATTATTTACAAAAACAGAATTTAATATAACCGGACTTGCATTCCCGTTTCCACCACCCCAGCAGTACATAGCTCCAGCCCTGCTTATTGCGGTGTTGTTGTAGAAAATTGAATTGGTAATAACCGGGCTTGCATTGCCATTATATCCAAAATTATCAATGCCGCCTCCACCACTTGTAGCCGTATTAAATGCAAAAATGCAATTGATAATTACCGGGTTTGCGTTGCCACCGTTTTGTCCGTGGTCAAATATACCGCCGCCAAATAATGCAGTGTTGTTCGTAAACAAACAATTCCTTATTGTGGGGCTGCAAATACCACCTCCTGCTGCATTGTTTAGCATACCACCACCAAGGCTACGATTATCGTTACCCAGCAAATCAAAATTTGCATTTGCTCCGGTAATGGTAAAGCCATCTAATATTGCCGTGTTGTTTAGACTGCTGTTATTTATTACATGATAGCTGTTATCAGCATTTCCGGGTACTCCTATCTCTGCACTTAATATAGATGTAAAGCCGCAGGAAAAAATTCGTTGAGACAATAGGGTTTCTGTTCCATTAAAACTTCCATACAATGCCACTCCGTTCACCATGTTGAAATAAATATTTCTGTTTGCTGTGTTAGTAGTAAAATATGTCCCAGTTGCCACCCACACTTCATCACCAAGTGCTGAAGCAGTGATGGCAGCCTGCAAGGATGTGCCGGGGAAAGCAGTTGCCCAACTGGTACCATTCATCAATCCGGCACCAGTTGGTGTAACGTATCTAATAGCAGCATTTGATGTTGCAAAAAAGAAAGACAAAATAATGATACATTGATATTTCATTGAAACATTTTAATAGATAATTAGTTTTAATGTTTATGCAAAAGGCTGGCAATCTTATGTGTAAATCGTTACCAGCCTTTGCTTCAACTATTTATTTTTAATCAATACTTGGTGGAACCTCAGCCGTAAAACAACTAGTTAGGCACCAAACCCCAAGTATACCATGATTAATGCAATCCTTACAACATACAGTGCTGGAATGAGATTCACATTCGATCCAACCACTTTTAACAATTGTAATGAACAAGTTTTGATATCTGTTGGCTTCTGTAGCGGTTAATTTTATTCCTTTTTTATTAATTTCTCTAAGCATTTGCAAATGCTTTCAAATAGTTTTTTTGTAATTCAATATCTTTGCATTTGTCGGTTTTATTTTCTGCAGCGTAACGGACAACTGTTCCATCTTCGGCAGCTCTGCTTTTGTCCACTTCATAAGATTAGCCGGTGTCGGTTCTTCAGTTGCCGCCATTTTATTGGTTACTGTTTGAGCATAGCTGATACCTGAGAGGCAAACAAAACTTGTTGCTAACAGGAGAAAGATTACTTTTTTATGTTTATTTATTTTAATGGTTAAAAATTATTTAGCCCAATGTGCCGCAAACCAATGCTTGCCGCCTTCATCTCATCAGGTTTAATTTTAGTTTGCAGTCTCTACTATCAGGCAAGCCATCTTGCAGGTAAACCGTTTCCAGCCATTTCCACCACCCAAGCCAGGATAATTACTATCACAGCCCCCAAAGCATTTAGGAATGTCATTTCCCTGTTGCAACCCTGTTGACAATTTATCTATTTCAGTAATAATCCGATTCATTTCAGCATCATACCTTATAGCTTCCGCTGCTGTAATTTTTGTGCCTAAAGCATACACTTTATTAATAAGGTTATAACCATAGTCAACATCATTGCACAATACTTTTGCAATTAATGGTGATGACTGCTCAATGTAAAGACGCATTCTAATAGGCATATGCTGTCTTTTTCCAGTGGCTTGTTTTGCTTCTTTTGCATAAGCCAAAACCTGGGATGTAGAAACTGCTGTTTCTTTATTAGCAGTCGTAATCGTTTGTGCGTTAAGAAACCCTGGTAAGAATAATGCACAGCCTAAAAAACCAGTTACAAATAATTTTTTCATATAATATATTTTTAAGGTTAAAAAAAACTATTTAGCCCAATGCGCCGCAAACCAATGTTTGCCTCCTTCTTCATAGCCTGTTACACAACGGGTGAGCAATCCATTACCGGTATTAGTCTCCCATTTATCCTGGTAGCTGTCGTTGTCTGATTTGCGGGTGGCACTGTAATCCCTGAAACCTGATTTTTCATACCAGATAACGGAGAACATTGTTTGACCATCATGCTTATACGCATTGATGTAAACCTGCTCCCAGTTTTTCCCTTTCATTTCATCATACTTATCCTGGTATTCTTGCTGGCTTAGTGAGCTTTTTAAAACACTGCCACCCACATTTCTTTTTTCGTAGAAGGCTGAATAATATTTCTTACCACCTACTGAAACCACCGACACATTTACCGGCACATATCCTTCTCCGGTATATTTTTCAAACAAGGTTTGATGCCCTTCCTGAGATACCCCGCTATACGCAGGCTGTGCATTCGGTTGCCCCGGTTTTTTAATAAAAATGGTAGCAAATTTTAATTTACCTGCATCATTATAATTATCCAATTGCTGAAGGCGGTATCCTTTTTTCTTTACCCAATCATCATATTCGGTTTGAAAATTTTCTTTGGTCATATCATGCTTCACTGCCACATCATAATTATTACTGTTGTACCGGAATACAGTATTGAAATATGTTTTACCTGCCACATCATACGCATCTATCCAAACAGGGTAATAGCCAGAGCCCCATATTTTATTAAACTCCTGCTGGTATTTATTTTCCGCTATACCATGTTTTGCAATTTCATTTTTCCCACCCGGATACCAGGTTGGTTTATTGCCGGGCCATATTACACATAGGCCATCTGAGATGTAAGGGAGGCCGGTTTTATTAACTTTTATCCAGTCTGCATCCGGTGAAGGTTCGGGTAGGTTATTAAATGCAATGAGGTTCGTATTAGTAAACTGTAATGGCCAGACTACAGCGGCATCAGGATTAGTGACCGATATGCAATCTATATGCAAATGTGTTCCTGCAGTTGCAGTACTGCCAACTCTTGCCAACCAATCCCCTCTTTTTACCTTTGCGCCAATCTTCATAAACTCTTTGTTCAATGAATATTGCTTGAGATGATAATACCGGATAATTTCATTTCCCGTTTTTATATGAAATGTATTGCCACCACCATCAGTATCTATTCCTGGTTCGTTGTCCTTTATCTTATCGTTGAATTTTACCACCTCACCATCTGCAATGGCATATACCGGCCTGCCGAAACAACGAAAATGTTCATTTTTATCCCCTGCTGCACCCGGATATTTAGTACTCCATTTTTTACTTTTTTCGTCCCAGCCTACCATTACAATATCATATGAAAAAACCTGCGTACCACCGCCATGTGAAGCTTCGCCGTACCAATATTCGTTGATGCCCAGGTCTGATTCTTTACCGGGAAAAGAATAAGCTGCTGCATTTACATGGGCCTTTATATTTTTTGTGATGACATAAGGGCTATCGTATCCATCGAAATATAACCTGATATTTATTTGTGAAGGAAGTGAACCATTTATTTCAATAACATTGCCCAATTCATTATAGCCCCGCTTGTTTTGCCAATTGAATGTTGCGCCATTATTAATGATTTCATTACTATTATCCTTGCCGGGGCTAAAAGGAAACACTTTACTGGTGCCGTTGGTGGTATATTGATATTCAATCTTTTTAAGGGTTAATTGTTTCCCTTCATTGTTCTTGATTTTAAAATATACAGATAACAATGCACTATTATTACCACCTGCTGTTTTGGGGGCACAGGTCAGATACACAACATCCCCGCTGCTGTTAATTGGTTGCACATCAACCACACTTATAGCAGGTATGCCGGCATTTTTTATAGTACGGCTTTTACTAATGCCTTGCTGAAGAAAAAATAAAGTACCCAACATCAAAACAGGTATGCCAAAATATGTTTTCATAAAAAAAATTTATTGATTAAAATTCACTTCTTAAGTTCTGTAACAATTGCAACCTAAAGCTAAAATGAAAGGGTGATTTCTTTTAAAGGCTTCAATTAAAAGCCGTGAAAAGTCAATAAACAGGAGGAGAAACAATACTCCTTCAACGAATGGGGGGAATTATTCAACCAAGATTATTTGGAAATAATCTTTCCGCTGGCTACCAGTTCTACAAAAGCATCCCGTTCATTTCGGCTTATAGGAAGTTCATGTTTGCCAATCTTAACTGTAAAACCCTCAATGCTTGTAATAGCTTTTATATTTACGATGTAAGAACGATGAATACGATAAAATTTTCCTGCTGAAAGTTTTTCTTCCAACCCGGAAATGGTATGATAAGTGATGACAGATTTATCTTTTGTTACAATTTTTACATATTCCTTCAATGCTTCAATAAATAATATTTCAGCAAAAAATATTTTCACTAAGCCTCCGTCTGCTTTTACAAAAAAGAAATCGTTAGTATCTGCACTAGCAGTTGCTTCAGTAATTTCAGTTACGGAAGAACGTAAAAACTTCCATGCTTTGTTTACGGATAATAAAAACCTTTCAATAGCAATCGGTTTTAGCAGGTAATCAATAGCATTGGCCTCAAACCCTTCCATGGCATGTTCCCGGTAGGCGGTAGTGAATATTACTGCCGGTGGATTCGTCATTGTTTTTAAAAACTGAAACCCCGTGAGGCCGGGCATATTAATATCCAGAAAAACCAATTCGACAGGCTGTGACAGAATCCCTTTCAATGCTTCTTTTGCATTCTTATAGTTACCTGCAGGCAGTAATCGTTCGTCCTGGCTGATAAAATCTTCCAGAATCTGCCTTGCAATAGGCTCATCATCTATAATGGCGCAACGGATAGGTTTCATGATAAATTTAGTTTTAAAGTTACTGAAAAACTGTTGTCTTCATGCCGCATCTGTATATCATGCCGTCCTTCGTACTGCAGGTTCAGGATATGCCTCACACTATTGATACCAATACCATGTGATGAAGTAGTATCGTAATAGCTGTTTTCTACTTCAAAAAGCAATTCTTTGTCAGCAATATTCATGCGGACTTTCATCCAGCTCTGGTTTGATTTTTCTTTCATTCCATGTTTAAAAGCATTTTCAACAAACTGAATCAGTAATAGTGGTATAATCGTTTGCCCGTTTATATTACCTTCTGTTCTTATTTCAATAACAGTATCCTTTTCATACCGTAACTTCTCCAGTTCAATATAGCTTTGCAGAAAATTTATTTCCTGACTGAGCAAAACTTTTGGCTGGTTACAGTCAACTATCACATACTGCATAATATTTGACAACTGGCTTAATGCTGCCGAAAGCTGTGGACTGTTGCTACGGGAAAGCCCATAAAGATTATTGAGTGTATTAAAATAAAAATGAGGGCTTAGCTGTTGCTTCAGCAGATTTAGCTGCATGTCTTTATTGATTACAGCCAATTGAATCCGCTGCTGCCCTGCTTTGCGGTATTCCGAATAAAATTTCAGCATATAGAATGCAGACAGCTTCAACACATATTTACCAATTTCTCCCCAGGATTCATACACTACCGAAGTATAGGAACGTTGCTTAACAGGCCATACCAGCCATTCCTGTTTTGCATTCAGCAATAAATAGACAATCCCGGTAATGAAGAAATAGTATAGCCCAAAAATGAGCATATTGCCGGCTATTACTTTCCATAAAGGCTGCCGGGAGATGTAACTGAGGCTATACCATAAAAATAAAGCAAGAAGCAGGCTTATTAAAAATATACAAACATAAAAAGGAACAGGCTGTACACATTCTTTACACTTAAAATAAGTAATGAGATAAGAGGTAGTTATAAAAAACATTTCAGCAATGGCATAAACAATAAATGCACTAAGCCAAAACTTCCGGATGTTATAATTGCCGGATGTATTATTGATATGATCGTTTTCTTTATATCCCATCTAACCGTAAGCGGAGATTAAATCCATTTTCTGGTGAATAATCATAGGAGAAACGTCCACGGTACAACTCATTCAGCATTGGCGGAGGTTCAGGTTTTGCTGTTACCCCTTTTACAGATAGGAGCATTTCATCCTGTTGAAACCCTATCCGGATATTGCAACTGCCTGCTCCGGTAGCTGTACGGCTTGCCACTATACTATCAACAAATCCTGCAAGCAATAAGGGTGCAATTTTTATTTTATCATATCCGTTTTCACAAGTAAGGGAAATAGACACCCTGTTCTCTGGCTGCTGATTAATTAATTGTATATAATTGTTAAGAAACTGTATTTCCTTTTTCATTTCTATCTGCGGCTCCCTTGCTTCGTAAATAACATATTCCATCACTTTTGCAAGTTGCAGTATTGGTTCTGTGGCGTCAGATGGTTTTACGGCTGCTGATTGCTGCAAATGCTTAATTGTTTTAAAATAAAAAGAAGGGTTCAGATGCCATTTCAATAGTTTTAGCTGTAGTTCTTTATTAGAGACAGCCAGTTCAATTTTCTTTTTTTCTTCCAGCCGGTAATTGTAAAAATAGTTGGCGAGAAAAAACCAGGATAGACGAAAAGCATGTTTGAGTAACTGGTAATTAAGAAAAGAATACTCATTCCCCCTGTCGAGATAAGGTGCCTGCCTGTCAGCTACCGGCCGGGTAAGTTCCTGCAGGTTATTATAAAGAAAAGCGATGGCATCCTGCACCGGGCCGAACCAGATTATTGAATAAACAATATAAAAAGTGAGGTTAAAAATTATCTGGATGCTAATTTTCTTTTTTCTTACTGACCAGGCCACCCACCAGATAGGCCATATCAGCAGGCATTGAAAGAACAACATAACAAGGTGATACTCCGGGATGCTGATGCGGCGGGTGCCAAAATTATTAAGTATCAGCAAAAACAGCAATTGTATGCAAGCTTCTATCAGTGCATACAATGCAAAGACTTTTAACCAGTAGTTGGTTTCGGTTTTATGGTGCTGTAACCAGGTCATTAACTTTAGATAAAGTTATATCACATCCTGGTCGGGTAGTGCAGTATTGATGAGATTTCTATGAACACATGGAAAATTTCAACCTCTGTCTTTATAAATTCAATTAACGGTCATGTTTACTTAATTTCCTTAATCACTTTCCACATTTCATCGGCAATAAACTGGTTGCCTTTGTTATTCATGTGTACCCGGTCGTAAGTAAGTACTTCCTTTTCTTTGTTATCAGGATTGTTGTCTTTCAGGTAGTCGATAAATTTTTTCCGCAGGTCAACCAAAGGCAGGTTATTTTTTTTAGCCAGGTCACGGATGATGTTACTGTATTTATTCAGGTCGCCATCTAACGGATTACTCATATCCGTCTTCTCCCCCACTACTGCCGGGGTTACTAAAACCACTTTAATATTTTTATCATTTAGTTTTTTTATGATAGCCTGATAAAATTTTTCAAATTTGTCTGCATCTGTACCTGTGCCCAACAAAGTTTTATGCCACACATCATTCACTCCTACATATATCACCACCACATCGGGGCTTTTACTCAACACATCATCTTCCAGTCTTAAATATAAATCGTACACCTTATTAGCACTGATGCCTGATCCTATCAATTCATACTGATCTTCTTTTTTTTCCCTCTTTAACATACTGTCCATTTTCAGGATATAACCAACATACCTGTCTCTTTTCACTCCTAATTCAGTAATTGAATCACCAAAGAAAATTACCCTGGTTTTCTTTTGCGGCGCAAAAGCACAGGAAATAAAAAAAACAGTAGAGATGAATAAAAACTTCTTCATATTAAATTGTTAATACATAAAAATACAAAAGCCTGTCTGCCGACAGGCAGGCACCCTGATAACCAGATGCTAATTTGTCATTAAACAGTTGCGCTCTTAATGAACTTTAAACCCCAAACTCCAAACCATTACTCTATATCCACCTGCTTTTTTATAACCGAACCATCGCTTGCTTCCGGCAGGTACTTCCTTTCTTTAATCAGGAAACCATTTCCCTTTTCACAGAAATGTACTTTCAGATTTTCGATACTGATAGGATTACCGTCGGGAATATCAGCAATATTGGAGTGAAGAATATCATGCCCATCAATGATGACTACCAAACCGCTGCCAATGGCTTCCATTTTATTTCCTTCAGTCACCAGCATACCGGTATCTTCTCCCAATCCAATTCCAATGCAACCAGGGTTTGATGCTACAGCCTGAGCCAGCCTTCCAAATCGCCCCCTTTTTTCAAAATGCGAATCAATAATTACGCTTTTCAAAAAACCCAGCCCTGTTGTAATTTTCACTTCACCTTTTAAATGTGCCCTTGCCGCATTACCCTCATAAATCATGGTATTACTCATGGCCATAGCCCCGGCTGATGTACCAGCTACCAAAAAATTAACTTCCTCCTTATATCTTTTTTTCAGAATAGAAAGAAACTCTGTCCCGCCATCTGTTGCGCTCAGGCGAAGTTGATTACCGCCGCTAAACATTACCGCATCACATTCCCGGATGCGTTGCACATATTCTTCCATCATCACATCTTGCCGGGTGCGGATGTGCATCAATCCAATATTTGTACAACCCATTTTTCCAAAAGCATTCAGGTAATTCTCTCCTACTTCATAAGGAATCATGGAAGCCGTCGTAATAACTTCTATGCGGGCATTAACGCCTCCAGCTTCTTCCACCACCCGGCGAAGAATCCCAAGCTCAAAAAAATTGAGGTTATTGCGGTGAAGGCCATCTGTCTCCATATCAGTGCCTTTATGCTCGGCACCACCTATTGCTATCAGTTTTCCCTTCGGACTACTCATTCATCGGGGTTTGATTAAGGACAAATGTAACAGAAAAATAATTTATGGATAACGGGATAATAACAAATTGTGGATATCCACGCCTTTGGCGGGACAAGTTGTGGAAATATAACCGCAGACTTGCTTACCGGCAGGCAGTGATAGTAAGGCGCAGAGCCGAATTATCAATTCATGAAACTTTTCCAGCAACTCTTTACTTCAGTAATTATTTTATCTTTCGTAAAGTAAACAATTACACCAAACACTGCAATCAAACTACCCCACAAAGCAAACCAACGGGTAGAAATGAATAGAAAGATCCAGATTGCAATAGAAAGAATAACCGGTAAAGGGAACAGCCACATTTTAAATGGCAACCCCTCTGTCCCAAATTTTTTGCGAAGTAAAGAAACACCAACGCCTTGCCCGATAAACTGTACTATAATCCGCATGGCTAAAATAGAGCTGATAACATCGCCTAGTCTCATAATCAGGCTGAATACAAAACCCAGTGCACATAAAACTATCAGCGAAACATAAGGAAAATTTTTTGTGGGGTGCAGTTTAGCAAATGGCTTAAAGAAATTTCCATCTACTGCAGCGGCATACGGCACTCTTGAATAACCAAGCACGACGGCAAACAAAGATGAGAAAGCTATACACAGGATCAGTACGGTCACAATTATCCCGGCCTCATGGCCATAGAGTTGTTCCATGAATGAACTAACAATATACCTGTCATCTGCCTTCACCGATTGCCAGGGCATCACCCCCATCACACTTATATTCATCAATAAATACAAAGTGGAAATGCCAATAATGGAAATAAAAATGCTGCGGGGAATATTTTTACCGGGGTTCTTTATTTCACCACCCAAATGACAAACATTATAATAACCCAGATATGCATACACCGTTTTAACAGATGCCTGCCCGATAGCAGCCCAAAATGCTAATGTGAAAAACGATTCTCCAAAGGAGTCATTTTGGACATTGCCGGTGGGCAATAGCTTAATACTTTGTTGCTGATTTGTCAATCCGCTGATGATAATCCAGATAATGGTTAGTACCACAATACTTCCCATCACAACAGAAATTTTTCCGATGGTTTCTATTTTCCGGTAGAGCAGCAGAAATACCAAAATCACTAATCCGCCTGATACAATTTTTAGCTGCCAGAAATCCAGTGGAACAATATAGGTAAGATACTGAGCAAAGCCAATAGCTGCTGATGCCACCACCAGCGGTGCCTGTATAGAAGTTTGCCACACATATAAAAAACTCATCAGCTTGCCACCCTTTTCTCCAAATGCAATGCGATGAAAATTGTAAGTACCGCCCGCCAACGGATACTTTGCTCCCAACTCACTCCAGATCATTGCATCCATAAAGGCGGTGAAAGCCCCGAATATCCATGCCCAGATAAATAAACCGCTATCAAATTGTGCTACCACAAAAGGCATCACTACAAACGGACCAATACCAACCATATCTATCATATTGATAGAAGTGGCTTGTAAGAGATTTATTTTCCGGTTGGTGAGTGGTGTGGGCAAGAAAGTTTGTAGTTTATAGTTTGTGGTTTATAGTTGAACCCGCAATTTTACAGCATCTAACTTTTCGCAAACGCCGTTATCCCTTCCACTAATACATCCAGGTTCTTAGTAGTGGTATATACATTTGGTGTTACCCGTATTCCTTTTATATTTTCCCATTCAATACCTACGGTGTGTATTTTATATTTATCCAGCAGGAATGAATCCAGCTCCCCGGCTTTTTTCCCTTCTACTAATACATTACCAATAGCGCAACCCCATTTCGGGTGCATCGAAGTATTCAGTTTTACTTTGGGATTATCTTTTACTTTTTCCATCCAGTAATTCTTCAGGTAATGCAGTCGCTTTTCTTTTCTTTCGCTGCCAATCATATCATGAAACTCGATGGCTTTACCGATAGCTTGTTCAATAAACATTGGCCGGGTACCAAGGTTTTCAAATTTTCGAATGTCTTCTTTCAATGGATTTTCGCTGGTGGCGAACATTGGATAGATAGTTTTTATCTTCTCCTTTTTCACATACAACATTCCGCTCCCGATAGGTGCATATAACCATTTGTGAAGGCTGGCAGCAAAATAATCCGCATCTAAATCAGGAATTTTAAAATCGAAATGGGCAAAACTATGTGCCCCATCCACCACAACTTCTATTCCTCTTTTATGAGCTTCGGCGGCAATTTTCTTTACGGGTAATATTTGTCCGTTCCAGTTGATGATATGTGTAACGTTAACCACTTTAGTTTTGGAAGTGAACGCATTGACATACTGTTGAACCAAATAATTTTCATCTTCGCTGGGCAATTCAAGATTTACCCAAACCATTTTTATTCCATCCCGTTTTTCCCGTTGGTTGTAGGCATTGATTACATTGGGATAATCCTGTTTGGCAGCCACCACTTCATCACCGGCTTTTAATTGTAACCCAAATATGACAGTCTCCAACCCTTCGGATGAATTTCTATTGATAGCAATTTCTTCTGCATCGCAACCAGCCAGTTTAGCCAGGTTTTTTCTTAACGGTTCTCTACCCTGATCTAATATTCTCCACATATAATAACTCGGTGCTTCATTGCAGTAATCATAATACCGCTTCATCGCATCCTGAACGGTTTTGGGAGCGGGGCTTACACCGCCATTATTTAAATTAATAAGCGAAGGAGATACGGTGAATGATTGCTGAATATAATACCAGAAATCTTCTTCTGTGGCAAGGTCTGTTGGTGAAATACTCTCCGCATTCCTTAAGGCTGCTTCAAGGTTCCTGCTCCATGCTGGTTGTGAAAGTGATGATAGGAATGCCGTGGCAGAAAACACTCCGGCTCTTTGTAAAAAACGGCGACGATTGGTTCCGGCCATAGTATTCGTTTTTATAAATGTAGTGAAATAACCTCACCCCCGACCCATCTCCACAAGTGGAGAGGGGGAAACCTTACACAGCCCCTGCCTTGCACAGAGGCTGAAAGGAATGGCAAATGTTAATGATGTTAGTTAGTAAAGCTTTATACTTTAAAACACTTCCCCGCTTGGGCGGGGAGAATTTAGTTAGCAATTTGCTTTAGTAAACCGGGGTGGGTTGCTCAGCAGCGAACAGAAAGATCAATGGAGCCCTTCGTTCCCTCAGAGTAAACTTGCAAGGGACGTTGAGCAGAATTACTATTGTTGGCTACAAAAAATAAAAAAACTAACTTCCAACCCTAACTTAGAAATGTATGAAAGTTTTAGAGATCAAAGTGCTGAAAGGCCCCAATTACTGGAGTGTCCGTCGTACTAAATTAATTCAAATGAAACTGGATCTGGAAGAATTGGAGCATTTGCCAACAAATAAAATTTCTGGATTTCGGGAACGGTTAGAAAAAATGTTTCCAACAATGATAGAACATCGTTGCAGCGAAGCCGTGCGGGGCGGTTTTTTTATGCGGGTGGATGAAGGTACCTGGATGGGCCATGTGATAGAACATATTGCATTGGAGATTCAGACACTGGCCGCTATGGATACCGGCTTCGGCAGAACAAGAACTCCGGATGGCGAAAAAGAAGGTATTTATTATGTTGTGTTTAGTTACATGGAAGAAGATGCGGGACTGTATGCTGCAAAAGCATCCGTTCGTATTGCACAAGCATTAATTGACGGCACTGAATATGATTTAGCAAAAGATATTCAGGAGATGCGGGAGATTCGGGAAGACACAAGGCTCGGACCTTCTACCGGTTGTATAGTGGAAGAAGCTGCAAAGAGAGGCATCCCATATATACGATTGAATAAAGCAAGTCTGGTACAGTTGGGTTATGGAGTAAATCAAAAAAGAATAAGGGCAACGATTGCTTCTACTACATCCAATATTGCTGTTGATATCGCCTGTAATAAAGAAGAAACAAAACAATTGCTGGAGGCTGCTGAAATTCCTGTGCCGAGAGGAACAGTAATAAGAACTGAGGAAGGATTGGATGAAGCCATCAATAAATTTGGTTACCCATTGGTATTAAAACCGATTGACGGTAATCATGGCAAAGGAAATACTACTAATATCATCAACAGGGAACAGGCACTAAAAGCATTTGAAGCGGCAAAAGTTTACGGTAGAAATGTAATCGTTGAACGTTTTATTACGGGTTATGATTTTCGTTGCCTTGTCATCAATAATAAATTTATTTGTGCCGCATTAAGAACGCCGGCATCTGTTGTTGGCGATGGAGTGCATACAATTCAATGGCTGATTGATGAAACAAATAAAGATCCCCGTCGTGGTTTTGGTCATGAAAAAGTGCTGACGCAAATAACCATTGACCAGTTCACCCAAAAAATGCTGGATGATGCCGGCATTACATTAGAAACCATTCCACCAAAAGGTGAAAGGGTGTTGGTGAAACCAACCGCTAATCTTTCAACCGGCGGCACTTCCACCGATGTAACGGATGAAGTGCATCCGGCAAATATTTTTATGTTTGAACGCATAGCCAAAATTATCGGATTGGATATTTGCGGTGTTGATGTAATGGCAATTGATTTGCGGACTCCTGTTGCTGAAAATGGTGGAGCCATTTTAGAAGTAAATGCGGCGCCGGGTTTCCGTATGCACATTGACCCATCTGAGGGTTTACCAAGAAACGTAGCCGAGCCAGTGGTTGATATGCTGTTTCCCAGAGGCAGTGCCGGTCGTATCCCCATCATTGCCATCACCGGAACAAACGGTAAAACAACAACGACCAGACTGACGGCACATATTGCAAAAAGTGCCGGCAAGAAAGTTGGTTATACCACATCTGATGGTGTGTATATACAAAACCAGTTAATGATGAAAGGTGATTGTACCGGGCCTGTATCATCCACTTTTGTTTTAAAAGACCCAACCGTTGATTTTGCGGTGCTGGAATGTGCAAGGGGGGGAATATTAAAAGCAGGACTTGCTTTTCAAAATTGTGAAGTGGCAATAGTAACAAATGTTGCTGCCGATCATATGGGACTTGGTGGTATATATACGTTGGAAGCTATGGCCAAAGTAAAAGAGGTAGTACCTGAAACAGTTTTTCCGCATGGCTATGCTGTGTTAAATGCTGATGATGATCTTGTTTACAAAATGAAAAATGATTTGAAATGCAATATTGCTTTATTCAGTATGGATGAAAATAATCCACGTATAAAAGAACATGCAAAAGCAAATGGGTTGTCTTGTGTTTATGAGAATGGGTATGTCACCATCATGAAAGGCACCTGGAAAATAAGAGTGCTGCCTGCAAGAGATATTCCATTGACCTATGAAGGAAAAGCAGTTCATAATATCAATAACTGCTTGCCAGCAGTTTTAGCATCTTATTTATTCAGGGATATCACCATTGAAGACATCCGTTCAGGATTACAAACATTTATACCAAGTGAAAGCCTGACGCCGGGTCGGTTAAATTTTTTCCATTTCAAACATTTTACCATTCTGGCAGACTTTGCCCACAACCCTCATGGGTTGAAGTTGCTTTGTGATTTTGTAAGCAAATTGGATTATCCAACAAAGATTGGTGTTATCAGCGGCACTGGCGACAGAAGGGACGAAGACATCCGGGAACTGGGAGAAATATCAGCAAAGTTTTTTGACGAAATAATTATCCGCTGCGATAAAAACTTACGGGGAAGAACGGCTGATGAAATTATTGGTTTGCTGAAAGAAGGCATGGACAAGGTGAACCCGGATATTCCAACGGTTATTATCCCTAATGAAGACCAGGCATTAGATTATATCTATGAATATGCAAAAGAAGGTGCTTTATATACAATAATGTGCGATGTGGTGGCAAGAGCATTGGACAAGATTAAGGAATTGAAGGTAAGGGAGGAAAAGGAGACCTCGAAATCATCTTCCCAGCCCGTATAAGTTCTTTAAAAACCATTTGGCACAAAAGGCTTCAAGCCTTATTTTTGCACCCCATTCCGATAGCTATCGGAAGAAAAATTGGATAAGGATTGACCTATGGTGTAATGGTAACACAACTGATTTTGGTTCAGTCGTTTATGGTTCGAATCCATATAGGTCAACAAACCCCGTTTCGTTTGAAACGAGACGGGGTTTTTTAATTGGAAATCAATCTTAAGAATTCTTCTTTTTTTCTCCGGGCAACATCAATGTAGGTGTTATCCTGCATGACCACCTGTCCCCCATCACCCCTGATATATTTTTTTATATAGGATAAATTGATCAAATGAGAATTATGGATACGGTAAAATTTATAAGGCGCTAAAATGTCCTCAAAATCTTTCAGCAGTTTTGTCACGAGCATATTTTTCCCGTCCACCAAAAATATTTTTGAATAATTGGAACTGGATTCAATATGGATAATATTTTTTATCCGGATAAATTCCATCCCTTCGCCGGTGGGCACGGCAATCTTATCATCCTGGCTTTTGGTGTCTGAAAGAGACTGCCTTAAAATATCCAGTCTTTCCCGGGTTTCACTCTGTTTATATTTTACCAACCGGGCCACTGCATTCTGCAGATCGGTAATGGAAACAGGCTTTACCAGGTAATCAAAAGCGCTGATGCGGATGGCCTCCACTGCATAATGATTATACGCCGTGGTAAAAATGATTTCACCGGTATAATCCGCCAGTTCCTCCAGCATACGTATCCCGCTCATGCGGGGCATTTCAATATCCAGGAAAATAACATCCGGTTTATGCTGCCGGATCAATAAGATGGCTTCTTCCGGTTTTTCGCTGGAAGAGAGGACCTGAATATCCGGGCAAAACTCGGTGAGCTTTTGCTGCAGGTTTTGCAGGCTGCTTTTCTCATCGTCAACGATGATAGCTTTGAGTGATTCCATGATCATGCATATTTTATTCTTATTTCCACCTTCGTTCCTGCCGGCTGATGATTTTCATCATAAAGGTCTGTAAATAGTATGGCCCCGTTTGCCTTTTGTGGCCGGTTGAAACGTAAAATACGGTCTTCTGTAATCTGCAGGCCCACACTTTTATGGCCGGGTTTGTTGTGCCGGTTATAGGCTGCTGCCTGTATGCGGCCCACTCCATTATCCTGAATAACATATTTAATGTGGTCACCATCCAAAGCGGCATGAACGGTAAGTTGCAGATCGCTTTTATCACTGTGGGCTATTCCATGCACGATCGCATTTTCCACATAAGGCTGGATCAACAGTGAGGGAACTTTATAATCCCCGTTCAGTAATTCCTGGTCAACATAACTTTGATAACTGAATTTATTATTAAAACGCAATTGTTCCAGATCAACATACAATTTTAATGCCTCCATATCTCTGGCAATGGGCACCACCTCATTGCGGCTGCTGTCCAATATGTTCCGGATCAGTGTAGAAAACTTATTCAGGTAATCACTGGCCAGTCGTTTTTCATTATGTAAAATGAAATTTTCGATACTGTTGAGACTATTGAATATAAAATGCGGATTCATTTGTGCCCGGAGGGCCTGCATTTCCGTTTCGGCGATTTTTTGTTTGAAGGATGATTCTTTGCGGATGGTGGTGATGCGTCTTCTTACAACATAAAGAACCAATAGACCGGCGAGCAATAAACATCCGGCCTTAAATAAATTGGTTTGATACCATTTGGGTTCTACTACAATTCTCAGTATATCTTCTTGATCAAAAATATTGCCGGCCTTATCGCTGGCTTTCACATATAAAGTGTAATGACCGGGAGAGAGCCCATTGAAATTAATATGCCCGTTATCATTCAACTGGAAGTCTTTCATCACCGGCGAAAGTTTATAATAGTAGCGGCTGGAGGCGGGATTCAAATAGTTGAGGATGGCAAAGTCGGTGGAAAAAGAATTTTGTCCCGGTGATAATACCAGCTTTTTTTCAACTCCATTGACCAATGAAAAAGGAAATACCCGGCCCGCTATAGATGCTTCGGTAAGGATCACCGGTGAACCGTTAAATTGTTGGGTCAATTTTTCGGGATGAAAGATGGCTAATGCTCCTTCCAGCCCGGTAACAATATCTCCATTTTTTCTTTTGGTGATTATACCATCGTACTGGCTTCCCGGTAAGCCGTCCTGTCCATTGAAACTTATCCATTTTTTTCGTTCCAGCAGGTAACACCAGACACCCGAACTGCCATTAGCCCAGGCATTACCATTATTATCAAAGCAAATTCGTGATAGGCCCCCTATCTGATCATTGTCATTATTCTGCTTCAGAATGGTATTACTTTGCGGGTTATAAATGAAAAGCCCGGACTTGCTGGTAATCCATAAGTTTCCATCCTTATCCTCATCCATACCATATAGATCACTGGCCTGCATGGAATATTGTTCATCATTGACTGCCTTTACCGGTTTGAAACTACCTGCTTGATGATTATAAATAAAAAGGCCCTTACCTGCATAACTTGTACTGATAAAAATTTCGTTTTGTCTTGTTTTAAACAGATAATTAATTCTAAACTGTATACATTCCGGGCAAATATTGCTGTTCGTAAACTGCCTGGTGAACTTTTTCTCCAATGTATTAAACACAAAAAGACCATTACTGAATGAACGTATCAGTATTTCGTTGTCATTGAAAGGAACCATGGTACGGATGTCCGTGCTTTTTGTTAATTGCGGAGGGAAATATATTCGTGAAACACTTTTTGCCAAATCATAAACAACAAGACCACTATCTGTGGTTATATATAAGTCATTTTGTTTTTTATAAAAATAATAAGCCCACCCGTTATTGTAGTAAGACAGATTGGAAGTAAGCGGATACAACCTGGAATAAAAATTTTTTACCCGGAATGCTGTATCCATTTCAAGAGTAGAAACAAATCTTTTCGAAACCCATATGCTGTTTTCATTTTCAAAAAAACCATATACAGGTCCGGCCCTGTTAAGCTGGTAATTGATTGTTCCCGGTTCAGTAACAGGTATAACATCAAATATATTTTTTTCCGAAATTATTCTGCTGATACCTTTGTTGGAGGCTATCCAAAGATTCCCTTTTGTATCAGCATAAGACTGATTAAAAACATTCCCCTGGATGGAAGATGGATCGCCGGGTATATAACCATATTTTTCAGAAATGGTATTTGTCCCGTTCATCAGGTATAATCCCTGGTTTGCTTCCAGGCATGCATGCCATTTCTTCTTTTTAAAATTCCATTCTGTTATATCGGTAAATATTTTTGCAGGGGAAGGACTCACCGGTTTGACAAAATTCATTTCCGGAAGGAATTGAATAAATCCATTCCCAAACGTAGTGACAAAATAATTTCCCATTTCATCCTGGGTCATTTTCAGAATAAACGTATTTACAAGGGGAAATAAATCAAATGTTTTTTCAGGTTGCTTGGTGGCTTTATTAATTTTATAAATCCTGTTGGCTTTAAATGCCCATTCACTACCAGTTCTGTCCCTGAAAATATTATCATACCCCTGAATAGAAAGATTAAAAAATATAAATGCGGGTATATTTATTATTACTTCCTTCAATGTTATGTCGGGTAGTACCTGGTATATTACATTCAACTGATTGGATAGCCATAGTACACCCTTCTCATCTTCATATACACCTACACTGCCGTTGCCTTTCAATTGAAATGGAGGCTTAAGCTTTGTACTAAAACTGATAAATTTGAATTCAGCCGGAATGAAACAACTGACCCCATCCTCCGTACTGATCCATATTCTTCCTTTGGCATCACAATACAGTCTTTGCACAGAATTATTTATCAAAGAATTACTGTCCGTATTGCTGTGGTAGTATTGTTTAAACCGGTATCCATCATACCGGTTAAGTCCGTTGGAGGTACCGACCCAAATAAAGCCCTGCTTATCTTCCACAATGCTTGTTACATTATTGTTGCTAAGCCCATCCTTTACTGTAATATGCTCAAACTGCAATTCAGGGAAGCTTTGAGAGCTGCTTTCCCGGATTGAAATTATAAAAATTATTAACCATATCATCAACCGGTTCGTCAAAAAAGAATAGTCTGGTTTGCTGTAATTTACGAAATCATTAAATCAAAACCGTTTTTGCATTACTCCGGTACTTTTTGTATAACCCGGAAAATCGTTTCGGACTGTATAATTGGTTCTGAAAAATGCATAGACAGGCTTTTCAGTCCTGTTATGCCTTGCTTCCAATGGTATATCAGTACCCTGCACTTTTATTTTTATTGTTACATGATCATCGTTGGCGTAGTTGGGATCATAAATTTTAAGGTCAACGTAGCCGCTGCTTAATGTATAACCATAAACCAGCACCTGGTGATTTTGCCCCAGGTCTCCTGCCCATGCAGACTTAACCCTGACTAATCCAATGGTGGAAGGGTGTCCTTCATCTATATCCTGTTTTATCATTGGCCATTCTTCCCTGAGAGTGACATAGGCCCTTCCCATTTGACCCATTGAATTCAGGGATCCTTCATCCGTATCAGTATATAATGGGCTCATCAGTTTCATGTACATAGAAATATCCTTCTCCGTAAAAGTGTCAAACAAACGTTGAATAATATATTTTGTAAACCGGTCGTCTGCATTATTCGGATTTGAAAGCATTTGCGGAATAAGAGCCTTCCCTTCAAAATAATCTCTGGCAGCATATATCATGCCGCCGCACAGGCCATTTTTTGCGTTACCATCGGTAAACTCTTTTAGTAAAGGCACGGGTATTTCATAGGTAAAGTTGGCCCATTTATTAGCAAACTTAAATCCGCTGGTGGAGGGAAGAAAATCCGGCACCATAACAGTTTTAGGGTAATCAATATACAGATCAACAACTTCGTTATAATCCCTGTGGTTTCCGGTTACATAAATAATATAGCCATCGCTGATGGTTTCATTAAATGTATTGTAATGTGTTCCATAAGCATTGGATGCAAATGGATTGTTCCAGTGAAAGTAAAAATTTGAATTGGGTCCGTCCAAAATCTGATAACTCACATGCCCTTCTGTTCCCGTCATCATGCCATCAGATTCTGCAGCCCACTGAACGATGCTGCTGGCCGGTATAATGGAAGGCGGATACATGTCTTTATTATACTCATCATGATGGCTTACTATGCCATGTGTGAACTCTCCAGAAACCCATTTGCAATCAAAATTGGTCAGGTTATGACAATTTACGAGAATACTACGGGCGGCAAAAGGTTTTGTTCCATTGGCAAACAACTGCATTGAAATAAATATGAATGCAGCTGATGCAATCAATTTGTTTTTCATTTTCTTAAAAGTTTTATGGTTTATGAATTATTTTAAAATAAGCTTTTCCAGTCTTTCCATTCTTGCTTTTAAATCAGCATTTTCTTTTTGCAGGGTTTTTCAGTTAATAAAAAATTGAAAAGTTGAAAGCAGGAAAGTGCAGCTGAACTTTATTTATAATTTATATATAAGAAAACTGAACGAATTGTCTTCATCCTGAGAGAAAACAGTTGTATTTATGTAACTGAATACCTGGCTACAGCTGGAGCAACCAAAATTTGAATAGTTAATCCTCGGGGATGCCGTACGTACCTGAATATTATTGTTCACCCTAAAATCAACCGATACCATCATTACAGAAGATGATTCAACAGTGACCTGTACCATATATGATGCCTGATTTGTATAAACATTTGATTCACCGGTAAGGGTTATTTCATAAGTGCCCGTTCCTGTTTTTGTTACGGAAAAATTTCCTGTGCCTCCCGTGATAACGCCATCGAACCGTATTTTGCCATATGCAAAAGGCAATAAATTGGCCGCCCCTGTTGAAGGCCTGTTTACCTCCCCAGTAAGTTTTATATTTCCTGATACATCTAATTTTTCTACTGGTGATACGCCAATACCGATATTTCCGTTTTGTTTAAGAATTAGACGGTCAGTATATCCATTAATAGGGCTGTAAGGTGCCGGAGCCTGATTGCTATTAAAGTTTCCTATATAATAATCACCGTTAATTGGATTTAATCCGGAAACTGCTGCATAACCAGGCGCCATTCCATAATTACCACTATTGAAATAATAGTTATATCCAACTTCAGGAAAACCACCATTAAGAGAAATTCCACTGTTGGTGCCATTGCCGAACATCCCGGCAACATTTCCAACAAAACTGCTTACTTCCAGTTTACCATGTGTAGGGTTATTATTTGCAATACCAACATTACCTGCATTCTCATTATAAATATGTGTACCGGCTGTTGCCCAATTGCCAGTCAATTTTACCCAAGATGAACTCTGCTTTATGTACAATGAGGCATCCGGAATAAAATAAATGATCATCCCTTCTGGGGCACCCGACATTATAGCAAGATCTGTTGCTGTTGCAACCCGGGGTAATAACAAACCCTTTTGATTTCCTTCTAATTCCAACAAACTAAAAGGGTTTATCACAGATGGGTTTGTTCCAATCTTTACCTGACCATTTGAAGTAAAAAAAAACAGGAACAAGATAAATGCAAAAACAATTCGTTTCATAGTTTTCTTATTTCATGCAAACTATTGAAGAAGCAAAGGCGGGGTTAGCCGCAGTAAACAGGCGGCGGTAAGGGTTATGTATCCGGCTATATCAGGAGAATGAACGGGAAAATGATAATTAAAGATTTTCCAAGCTTCTGGCGAGGCTTTCTTTCCAGTCTTTTAACTGAATACCAAATGCTTTCTGAATCTTGGTTTTATCCAGTACCGAATAAGCAGGCCGTTTAGCCGGAGTGGGATATTGCGAAGTAGAAATGGGATTTATTTTACAATCGCTGCCTGTCAATTCATTTATTGCTAATGCGAAATCGTACCAACTTATTATTCCTTCGTTGCTGTAATGATAGATACCGTGAGTGGTTAGTGGTGAGTGGTGAGTAGGAAGAGTCACTATAATTTGCAATATTGCTTCTGCTAAATCGGCGGCGTAAGTAGGCGAACCCAACTGGTCATTCACCACATTGATCTCTTCTTTCTCCTTCATCAATTTTACCATCGTTCTCACAAAATTCTTTCCGTATTCAGAATATACCCATGATGTGCGGATGATAAATGAACTAGGGTTGAATTGCAAAGCCTGCTTCTCTCCTTCTAATTTGGATGCGCCGTATACACTTTGCGGATTGGTGGGTGAATCCTCCTTGTAAGGCACATTTGCTGTTCCGTCAAAAACATAATCGGTAGAAATATGAATAAAGTGACAATTGTTTTCTTTACAAATAGCTGCCAGCACACCCACCGCTTCAGCATTTACCTGAAAGGCTAAATCTTTTTCCTGTTCCGCCCTGTCAACAGCGGTGTAAGCAGCACAATTAATTAAATATTGCGGATGATAGCCTTTGAAAAAATTTCTAACTAATTCAAAATGATGAATAGGCAAGTCTGCCCTTGATAGAAAAATAAAATCAAATTGAGGAAATAAGGGAGTCAGGTGTTGCAATTCTTTTCCTAACTGCCCATTAGCACCGGTAACCAATATTTTTTGCTTTATTACCATCAGCCTTCAAATACAAAGCTATTATTGCATTGCGCAAGCGACGGAAGGGTTTTATCTTTTTCTGAAATGATAGCATCTTGAAGTGGTATTTCCCAATTAATACTCAACTCTGCATCATTATAAATAATTCCTGCCTCCGTTTCTTTATTATAAAAGCAATCACATTTGTATAGCACTTCCGCTTCTTTACTTAGCACAGAAAAACCATGAGCAAACCCGGCAGGAATAAATAACTGTTTTTTATTTTTTGCAGACAACTTTTGGGTAAAGGACTTACCATACGTAGGAGATCCTTTGCGGATGTCTACCGCCACATCCAGAATTTTACCTTTCAGCACCCTTATCAGCTTGGATTGTGCAAAAGGTGGTAACTGATAATGGAGTCCCCTGATAACCCCATACATAGAAGAAGACTGGTTATCCTGCACCCAGCGAAAATCAATGCCATTTTCATGAAATATTTTTTCGTTATAGGATTCAAAAAAATACCCCCTGCTATCTTCGAAGACAGCAGGCTCAAACACAAGCAAACCGGGTATATCAGTTTTAACAAAAGGCATATTATAAACTCCAATAGGTTCTGTTTGTAATCCTGTTGCGGTAAATTCCTTTCAGGTCGGCTATCATACCATGCGGCTTGGTAATGCCTGTAAAATAATCATCGCCTAATTCTTTGTAATCATTATGCGGCACGGTGATAATCACCGCATCATAATCAGTGGCTGTGTTCTTAGTTAATCCAAAACCATACTCATGTTGCAGTTCTTCCGAATCCGCATGAGGGTCTTCCACATCTACATTTACATAATATGATTTCAATGCCTTCACTACATCTGCTACTTTCGAATTTCTTATGTCGCTTACATTTTCTTTGAACGTAGCTCCCTTTATCAACACTTTGGATGATTTTACATCGCCTGAATTTTTAATAATATGCTGTACCACCGTTTTGGCAACATACTTGGCCATATTATCATTGATATTTCGCCCAGCCAATATCACTTCAGCGTCATACCCCAGCTCACTGGCTTTATAAGTCAGATAATAAGGATCCACACCGATGCAATGACCACCAACCAGCCCGGGTTGAAATTTTAAGAAATTCCATTTGGTTCCGGCTGCTTCCAACACTTCATACGTATTTATATTCATCATATTGAAAATGATGGACAATTCATTCATTAATGCAATATTCAGATCCCGTTGGGTGTTCTCGATAATTTTGGCAGCTTCTGCAACTTTAATTGATGAAGCTCTATGTACACCGGCAGTTACAACCAGTTCATATGTTTTTGCAATTTCTTCGAGTGATTCTGCATCACAACCAGATACAACTTTAATGATTGATGCCAGTGTATGATTTTTATCACCCGGGTTGATCCTTTCTGGTGAGTAGCCGATTTTGAAATCAGTAAGATTTTTTAATCCCGATATTTTTTCAATGATCGGTAAGCAATCTTCTTCTGTACACCCGGGGTAAACGGTTGACTCAAATACCACATAATCTCCTTTCTTGATAACCTTGCCAATCGTTTCCGATGCTTTTTGTACAGGAGTAAGATCCGGCACATTATGTTCATCTACTGGTGTAGGTACAGCTACAATAAAAAACTTTGCTTCCCGCAGAATTTCCAATGAATCAGTAAACACTATATCACTGCCCTCAAAATCCTTTTTTTCCAATTCATTGCTGGGGTCAATACCCTGCTTCATCATTTTTACTCTCTTCGCACTGATATCAAAACCAATAACTGAGATTTTCTTTGCAAATTCCAATGCGATGGGCAATCCCACATAACCCAGGCCAATTACGGCCAGCTTATTTTTTTTATCAACTAATTCCTTGTACATTATTTATGAAGGGTTTATAGATCTATTAATTTTTGATAAAATCCAATACTTTAGTAGTTATAAAACGTAACTGCTCTTCATCCAGCTCTGTGTGGATGGGCAAAGAAATAACTCTTTCTGTTAACCAATCCGTTACTGGCATTACCTGCGAAGCCGTATTAAACTGTTCAAACATTTTTTGCTGATGCCCCGCAACAGGATAATAAATCATAGCAGAAATATTGTTGTCGGCCAGAAACTGTTTCAATCCGTTCCGTTCAACACCTTCCAGTATCAATGTATATTGATGAAAAGCATGATTGGAATAAGCAGCCCGGAAAGGTGTTTTTATTTTTAATTGATTGGCGAATGCCTGATCATAAAAATCAGCCGCTGTTCTTCTTGCAGCCACATATTCATCCAGGTGTTTCAATTTAATATCCAGAACGGCCGCCTGTATAGAATCTAACCGGCTGTTGCAGCCCACCACATCATGATAATACTGTTTACTCTGCCCATGATTGGCAATCATTTTTAGTTTGCCTGCCAATTCATCATCGTTGGTAGAAATGGCGCCGCCATCACCAAAGGCCCCGAGATTTTTGGAAGGATAAAAAGAAGTACAGCTGATATGACCAATGTTTCCTGTTTTCTTTTTAGTGCCGTCTGAAAATATATAATCACAACCAATGGCCTGTGCATTGTCTTCTATCACATACAGGTTATGCTTTTTTGCAATCGCCATTATTTCTTCCATCGGTGCTGCATGACCATATAAATGAACCGGAACGATTGCTTTTGTGTTGGAAGTAATTGCTTTTTCAATAGCCAAAGGATCAATACAGAAAGTTTGCGGGTTTACTTCCACAAATACAGGCGTCAGCTTCAACAGGGCAATTACTTCTGTTGTAGCAATGTAAGTAAAAGACGGAGTGATAACCTCATCGCCGGGTTGTAGTCCCAAAGCCATCATAGCAATCTGCAAGGCATCGGTTCCATTGGCACAAGGAATAGTATGTTTTACACCGAGGTAGGAAGAAAGGTTGGCCGAAAACTCCTGTACAATTTTACCGTTGATGAAAGCCGAGCTTTCCATCACATCCATGACGGCTTTATCCACTTCTGGTTTTATTTTCTGATACTGGGTTTTAGTGTCCACCATCTGGATTGGTCGCATTCGGTACTGTTTAGCTTTAAAGATGCCGCCTGCCCGTACCGAATCGTAAACAAGAAATCCACGTCGTTCAATACGTTCGGGCGGGCAAAAATAGTAAAATAAGGGTAGTTTACCCGATTGCTTTTACATTTGCTTCTTATTTATAACCAACGCTTTGTCATTATTTTTCTATACCATTTTTCTGTGGCTTTTCCGGGCCGGCACTCATGTGGCATCTTTGTTCAATCCCAAAGCAAAAAAATGGGTGAAGGGCAGGAAAGGAATATTTGAGAAACTGCAACAAGCTATTCTACCCGGTGATAAAATAATCTGGATGCATTGTGCCTCTCTTGGTGAATTTGAACAAGGCAGACCGGTTATAGAAAAGCTGAGAGCTCAGGGAACGGGACACAAGATATTGCTCACCTTCTTCTCTCCTTCGGGATATGAAGCACAAAAAAATTATAAGGGAGCCGACTGGATTTTTTATCTGCCAATGGATGGCTCCCGCAATGCTAAACAGTTTTTAGAAATCGTTCATCCGTCGCTTGTCATTTTTGTCAAATATGAATTCTGGTATTATTACCTGAAGAAAATAAAATACAGAAATATCCCATTACTGCTGATTTCTGCCTTGTTCAGAAAAGACATGTCATTCTTTAAATGGTATGGGAAATTACAACGGAAAATACTTTCTCGGTTTGATCATTTATTTGTGCAAACGGCTGAATCAAAGAAATTGATTGATGAAATTGGTTTGTCGTCAATCTGCTCAGTTTCAGGCGATACAAGATTTGACAGGGTGATTGAAATTGCCTCAGTTGCAGAATCAATTCCTGTTATTGAAAAATTTATCGGCAACAGTAAAGTCATCGTCGCCGGCAGCACCTGGCCGGAAGATGAAGAAGTTTTACAAAATGCCTTTTCAGCGATTACTGACCCCTCATTAAAGTTGATCATAGCCCCGCATGAAATAAATGAAAAACATCTTAGTTCTATTAAAGAACTTTTTCCAAACTCAATTTTGTTCTCCGAACTTCACACTTCTCACCTGCCACTTCCCTCTTGCCTGATAATAGATAACATCGGTATGCTTTCCCGGCTGTATAAATATGCATATATAACTTATATCGGTGGCGGATTAAGAACGATGGGTGTTCATAATGTGCTGGAAGCGGCCGTGTTTAATAAGCCTGTTCTCTTCGGGCCATTTTATCACAAATACACAGAAGCAATAGGCTTGGTACAGTCCGGAGGCGGCTTACCTTTTAACGACGAAAAAAGAAATGGGAAGATGCTGACAGAATTGATTGAAGCATTATTGATTAATGAAGAAGAATACAATTACCGCAGCAATGCAGCAGTAGAATTTGTTCAGACAAACAAAGGTGCTACTGAAAAAATAATTCAGTTTATTCAGGAGAACCGCCTTTTAACCAACTGATCAAAATGCTGAACAGAAGGCATTTCATTATTCCAGGCTAATTTCAACTTTAACTCCCGGCTGATCCAGTATTCTGCTTCTGCATAAATATTAAAACTGTTGATTGTTTTTATACTTCGTTCATACATATTTTCATCACCCCGGAAAAGTTCATTGATGAAAAGAAAACGGTCGTTGATGCCAACTGCTTTACGCAGGTCTTTAACAGGTGTCTCTTTCAAAATTTCTACCAACTCCGTTTTTCCCTGTTTCAACTTATCATTCAGCGATTCCCCTTTTTCTGAAGAATCGTTAACCTCTTTTGATTTAGGTTGATGTGATAAAGTCGGTATTTCAGTCATCGGGTCAAAAACCATATCTAACTGACCATTTTTTTGTAACACAGAGATAGTGCCATTATCTACCAATACAGTTTCTTTTACTGCATGCATCGTTTTTTTCGGATCTTCTACTACATCCACTGGTTTAGGGGCATATTTTTCATGAACAGAAGCAACAGCACCCATCATACTGACAGTAGGGAGCATTACAGCTACTTTTGCAGTACCCAGACTTTGCTGAGTCCCGGTTTTGAGTTTTGTAAGCTCAAATTGTAATAACTGTACAGTTCCGAGTAAGAGACTGGACTCAACTTGTTGGTCAAACTGTTCTTTTAATTTACTGATAAGTACTTCTATTCGTTCCATTATGTATTTTTGACGAATGATGAATTATTGGCTGATCTTGCGTTATCGATAATCAGTCAACGTAACAGGTGTTCTAAAATTACAAACACTTTGCCAATAAAGCCAGTAGATTCCAGAATAGCTAAATCTTAACAATGTTTATTGAACCCAACACCAGCGGCGAACGCCGCGGAAGTATAGAAGTGATTTGCGGCTCTATGTTCAGCGGCAAAACAGAAGAACTCATCCGCCGGTTAAAAAGAGTAAAGATTGCCAACCTGAAAGTGGAGATATTTAAACCAGCCATAGATAACAGATACGATGCTGTAAAGATTGTATCGCATGATGCGACAGCCATTCAATCCACGCCAATTGACAACTCACAGAAAATACTGCTGATGGCAGAAACGGATGTGGATGTGATTGGAATAGACGAAGCACAGTTTTTTGATTCAGAAATTGCCAATGTGTGTGATGCATTGGCATTCAGGGGTATCCGGGTAATTGTAGCAGGATTGGATATGGACTACCTTGGAAACCCATTTGGACAAATGCCTTACATAATGGCCAAAGCTGATTATGTAACCAAACTCCATGCTATCTGCATGCAATGCGGCAATATGGCAAATTATTCCTACCGTAAAATTCCAAATGAAGATCAGGTGATGCTTGGTGCTATGGATGTTTATGAGCCGAGATGCAGAAAGTGTTATGAGGCTAAATAAAAAAGCCCTGTTAAAGGCTTTCTGATATTGATATTATTAATTCTTAATTCCTGGGTTTCCCCTTGATCTTGGTTTTGCCTTTTATTTCAAAACTCATTCCTTCTAGTGAAGTTTTAAGTTTCATTTCCTGTTCGCCGCTTACTACCAGCCCAACCCTACTATCAATTATTAGAGTGCCTGTAATTTCACCACTTACATTCCCATCTTCATCATCAGAGTTTATTTTTGTTGTTTCATCCAAGGTTACCATGTCTCCCTCTATCTCTTTTACTTTGTAAGTTGATCTATACTTTCCTCCCATCTTACCTCCTGTCTTGGTATCTTTTTGCCAGGAATCCCCAACCTTTACTTCTTTATCAGGAAAAATATACCAGGTTCTTTCAAATTGTTCTTTCATTTTTTCAGCATTAAACTGTTCATCAAACTTTTTGATCATTTCCTCTTTCTTACTCCCTTCAACTCCCATTGCCTCAACAATTGTATTCGCCATATTCTCAAACCCTGTCACTTCCTGTACTTTCCCTTCAGCATTCACTTTCATAGTAAATTTCTGTCCTTTGATTGCTGCAAATAAACTGTTCATCACCTTCATAGGATCTTCACCGTCATCTGTTTTCCCTAAGCCGGTCACAGGTTTATCAGTGTCAACATCAATATTTAAACCCATTACTCCCATTTTCATTTTAAACCGGTCAATAGAAGTTAGGATAGTTTTCATTTTACCATCATCTTCTGACACATCCATAGAATAATATGCAGACATATCCATACGGATTGACTGCCCCATAATTTCCTGGTCGGTTTTTGTTGTCATTTCATAATCATAGCCTTTCCCTTTTTCAAAATCAAACTTTAGCATTTTGGCTGCAGTCGCTGATTTGGAAGATTGGCATGATTGTATAGTAATCATCGTTACTACTGAAGCCATGATAAAACCGATCGTTGATATTTTCTTCATGGGCTATATATTTTCATACTGATTAAAGCAATAGATGATAAATCCGTTTTAAATTCTCACTTCAAACTCTTCGAAAGGATTTACAACCCGAAATTCGTAACATTTTGAAGACAGCAAATTAATCCATTAATCTCACACCCAAAGTGCAGGAAGTAGTATTTTCGCAAACAAACACTCAATTATCAGATCCACCGGAAATATTATAACCTTATTTAAAAAAGATCTGCTCCTGGAAGTCAGGCAGCAATACAGCTTTTATGGGATCATATTATATATTGGTGCCACCATATTTGTTTTATTTAATGCCATGGATGAACCCGAAAGCCGGGTTTGGAATGGTTTATTCTGGGTTATACAGTTATTCATTTGTATTAATGCTGTTGCAAAAAGCTTTTTGCAGGAAAGCAGAGGCCGGATGCTCTATTTCTACTCCATCGCCAGCCCTTCAGATTTCGTATTAGCCAAATTGTTATTCAACTCCCTCCTGATGCTAATAATGAGTTTGTTGAGTCTTTTTCTGTTTACTTTATTCCTGGGCAATCCAATCCAAAAAGCTGGTCCATTTATCGGGTTAGTACTATTGGGTGGGTGGAGTATTAGCCTTGTATTTACTTTCTTAGCCGCTATTGCTGCCAAAGCACAACAAAATGCTGCTATCATGGCAGTCCTGGGTTTTCCCATGATTATTCCACAATTAATTTTATTAATGAAGTTATCAAATGCTGCTTTTGCACCTCTTGTAACTATACCACTCAATACTGTTCTGTTATTATTTGCTCTGGATGGATTAATAGTCTTGCTATCTGTTATACTTTTTCCATTCCTCTGGAAAGATTAGAAAATATCGAATAGATAAGCTATTAGTTATGAAGGCTTTCAAGGCAGATGACTTTTTATTCCATAAATCCAAAATCTTTGACTTTCTACGTAATTTATATTTTATATAACTGAAAATCAATTAGAAAAAATATTCAGTGTTTAACATCATCACCTTATTTTTGCCCACATATTCAACCGGCCTGCAGCTTCCATTGGCCTCCCGATGACTGACACAAAAAACTATATGTATAAGTCCTGGTGGAAGATAACCAGTGTTTTATTGCTAATCTACACGGTTACCGCTGGATTTTTATTAGAAGTCCCACGATTGCCTGCATTACAGGAAACTATCCGCAACCTTTATTTCCACGTATGCATGTGGTTTGCGATGATGATTCTGTTTACCATATCCGTAGTTAATGCTATCAGGTATCTTCGCAGTTTCAACTTAAAATATGATATTTATGCCCGGCAATTTGCTGTAGTGGGGATCGTCTTTGGATTGTTAGGGTATTTAACAGGCGCAATCTGGGCTTCTTATACCTGGGCCGATCCAAATAAGCCTGCTATGAATTCTTTCAGTAGCATAGCCCGTGATCCGAAACTTATTGGCGCTGCAATTGCACTATTGGTATATTTTGCTTACTTGATTTTAAGAGATTCCATTCAGGATATGGATAAAAAAGCCAGAATAAGTGCCGTATACAACATTTTTGCGTATGCCATACTTTTTCCCGCTATATGGATTTTACCCAGAATATTGCCCAGTCTGCATCCCGGAGAAGAAGGCAACCCTGCATTAGATGTAAAAAATGATATTAGTGGAAATATGAGAATGATATTTTATCCTGCAGTTATCGGGTGGACCTTATTAGGCGTTTGGATAACTACCTTGAAAATTAGATTAAATTTATTAAAAGAAAAAAAGATGATGTTATAATGAAAAAGGTAATGACAATTTTTATATTCCTGACATCTTCCTTGTTTTGCTTTTCGCAGGAAAAAGTAGAAATGGCCGATACGATGCGTAGCAATGGCAGAATCTATGTAGTAGTAGCTGTCGCACTTACTATTTTAATTGGTCTAATATTATATATAGTGCGATTAGATAGAAAAATAAGTAAACTGGAAAAAGGACATTAAATTACATAACTGGAAATTTATCTGTATTAATAATAAAGGTGACTTAACTAAAAAAAAACTTATGTCAGAAACAGAATACAGTTTTTTTGCTGCCGTTGAAAGAAGTTTCGACAAGGCATCCAAACACACTAAATGGGATAATGGAATTTTAACGCAGATTAAAGCATGTAATGCTGTTTACAAGATGCGTTTCCCAATCAAAAAAGATGATGGCAGTATAGAAGTAATTGAAGCTTACCGGGTGCAACATTCTCATCATAAAACACCTTGCAAAGGTGGAATCCGGTTTGCAGCAGAAGTAAACCAGGATGAAGTGATGGCACTCGCCGCATTGATGACGTACAAATGCGCTATCGTAAATGTTCCGTTTGGTGGCGGCAAAGGCGGTATTAAAATAAATCCCAAGAAATATTCTCCGTACGAATTAGAAAAAATTACCCGACGCTATACAGCGGAATTGATCAAGAAAAATTTTATCGGACCAGGAACCGATGTTCCGGCTCCGGATTATGGAACAGGTGAAAGAGAAATGGCCTGGATACTTGATACCTACACAGCAATGCATCCCGGCGAAATTGATGCTGCTGGTTGCGTCACCGGAAAACCAATTACACAAGGCGGTGTCCGTGGTCGAAGAGAGGCAACTGGTCTGGGAGTTTTCTTTGGCCTGCGGGAAGTATGTAATATGGAAGATGCAATGAAAAAGGTTGGTTTACCGATTGGTGTAGTCGGGAAAAAAATTGCCGTACAGGGATTAGGTAACGTTGGCTATCATAGTGCCAAATTTTTTCAGGATGCCGGAGCTGTTATTGTTGGCCTTGCAGAATATGAAGGAGCTATTTACAGCGATAAAGGATTAGATGTGGATGAAGTGTTTAATCATCGCAAAAATTCAGGTTCCATTTTAAATTTTCCTGGATCATCTAACTTTAGTAAGGGCAGCGAATTATTAGAAATGGAATGCGACATCTTGATACCTGCTGCCCTGGAGAATGTAATAAATGAAGAAAATGCTCCACGGGTAAAAGCAAAAATTATCGGAGAAGCCGCCAACGGTCCATTAACTCCTGATGCTGATGAAATATTGGGTAAAAAAGGTATCATGGTAGTTCCCGATATGTACCTCAATGCCGGTGGCGTTACCGTATCTTATTTTGAATGGTTAAAAAATCTAAGTCATGTCCGCTATGGGCGGATGGAAAAACGTTTTAATGAAAATATGAATGCCCATATCATCGGTCAAATAGAATCGCTGACTGGCAAAGTTGTTTCAGAAAAAGAAAAAGAATACATCATGCACGGAGCAGATGAGGTGGATCTTGTGTACAGTGGATTGGAAGAAACAATGATAACAGCCACCCATGAAATCATGAATGTCTGGTTAAGCAACCCCGAAATTCCGGATATGCGAACTGCGGCTTATGTAGTTGCTATCAACAAAGTAGGTACCAGCTATGCAGAGTTGGGAATTTTTCCTTAACCGGTTCTATCACACTGCTTGTCCAGATTATTTCGGGGAATTGATCGAAGGGCATCTAATTGAAACCTACAATCCAATTGCTTATTATTTGAATCCCATTTTCGAAAGCAAATGGGATTTTTTTAATTATTTGGGAAATTTAAAGGAGACCCCATTACACAATTGGTATGTCAAATGAAAACGTAAAGCTGAAACGAATGAAAAAGATTAACCTGTAAATGATCGTTTTATATATTTAGAGAGAAAGTTATTAACTAAAAAACTCATTTATTAAGTTTCCTTACAAACATTCTGATGCTTATTTATATTTTGTAAACTTTCCTCTTTCACCCTTGACTCAATTATTTTACGATCAATTTTTTTAAATATATAACGGCCTAAAAGAAGGCTTACAAGCAATACGATAATACTTAGATATCCTACCCAATTGTAATTTACTATTTTACCTGATTTTCCTGTAAATACAATCATACCGGCTACAAGTGATGCAATACCACTACCTAATTGCTGTACACTACCATTAATACTCATAAAACTTCCCCGCTGTTCTTGCTCTACTACTTCACTTATCATAGCTTGTGCTGTAACCGCTCTCCCGGTAGCAAGAATAAACCAAACAGCAAAGAAACCAAGTGCAACACTAAAATGCACATTTGGAAGTGTTGTTATTATTAAAACCATATAGAGAGATAAGAAAACAGTCCAGGAAAAAACTGGCAGTTTTCCTTTTTTATCTGAATACCTACCCAGGTATATCGCTGCAAATAAAGATGAAACCCCACCCACCAGATAAATCATAGGGGTTAAATCTTTTGAAAATCCAAGATTAAATTCTAAATAAGGATTAATAAATGGGATTATTAGAAAATGTCCCATCATTAATAAACATGAAAAAATTAGAGCCGATCGTTGTGAGGGAATTTGACAAACTAATAATAAAGGTTTAAATATCGATATCGATTTATCTCTTTTAACAATATGACCTTTTAATGAAGGAACAAACTTAATAATTAAAGGAATAAAAATAATTGCTACCGATCCGACAAGAATAAACGGAACATGCCAATCGTAGTTAAATAAATTTGTAAGGTACAGTGATAAGGGTACCCCCAAAATAGAAGCGACAGCAAATGCACTCATAACAGCTCCCATGGCTCTTCCCCTTCTTTCATAAGTAAATACGTCAGCTACAATTGCAAATACCTGGGCACCGATAATACCACCAAACAAACCAGCTAAAACTCTGGCTGTAATTAAAAACCCATAAGTTGAAGCAAACCCACAGGCAATAGTACCCACTAAAAATCCGGCATATGCGAAGAGTAATGATTTTTTTCTATCAAACCTATCAATAACCAATGCTATAATAAGACCAGAGAAAAAAGCACTAATTGAATAAGAAGCAACTAGTATACTAAACTGAAAAGTGGTGATTTTAAAATATGGTATCAAATAATTACTCAACGGCATCATAATAATGAAGTCGAGAATATGAGTAAAATTCAACGATGCCAGAATAAAGAGTAAAATCCTTTCCTTTTTTGACATAAAATGAAGATAGCTTGTAATTTTTGAAACAAAAAAGCCCCGACATAAAATGTCAGGGCTTTCAATAAATATGGCAGTTACCTACTCTCCCGCATTGTTGTGCAGTACCATCGGCCATGAGGGGCTTAACTTCTCTGTTCGGTATGGGAAGAGGTGAACACCCTCGGAAAAACCACCATAAGAATATAAATCCCGTTCGAAAACGGGACAATAAGATCATATTGGGAAATGTTAGAAAGTAACTAATACCTCTTATTTTTAGAAAATAAGAAAAAAATTAAAGCGTACGGGCAATTAGTACTACTTGGCTTTACTGTTACCAGTTTTACACCTATAGCCTATCAACGTCATAGTCTTTGACGGCCCTTAAAAGTAAACTCATCTTGAGATAGGTTTCACGCTTAGATGCTT
>JANNQR010000007.1:0-82611 GCA_031400855.1 Chitinophagaceae bacterium
CTCCAGCGGAGCGACATTCTTGTAGCCCAATTAGGTTGCTGCCTTTGAGCTCCAGCGGAGCGACATTCTTGTAGCGTCAATATAGCCCTAAACCAATTCTTCCCGAAGAAATATAGCGGTATGGCTTCTCTTGATTTTCAACAAGTCTTCCGGTAAACCCTGGAACAAAACCTCTCCTCCACCCTCACCACCTTCAGGGCCCAGATCGATGATATAATCCGCTACTTTTATTACATCCATGTTGTGTTCGATAACCAGAACAGAGTTTCCCCTGTCAACCAATTTATTTAATACATCCAGCAAATGCCTGATATCCTGGAAGTGAAGGCCTGTAGTTGGTTCATCTAAAATATAAAAGGTTTTGCCGGTATCTTTTTTGGATAGCTCCGTGGCCAGTTTAACACGCTGTGCCTCTCCCCCACTCAGCGTTACCGCCGATTGCCCTAATGAAATATATCCAAGACCAACTTCCTGCAAAACCTTGATCCTCCGGTAGAGATAATGTACCGGCGCAAAAAATTCCACCGCTTCATCAACCGTCATATCCAAAACATCACTGATAGATTTACCCTTATATCGTATTTCCAGCGTCTCCCGATTATATCGCTTTCCATTACATTTTTCACAAGGGACATAAACATCCGGAAGAAAATTCATTTCAATCACGCGCATCCCTCCTCCTTCACAAACTTCACAGCGACCCGTTTTTACATTAAAAGAAAAACGACCGGCATTATAACCCCGTATTTTAGCCTCCGGAACAGATGCAAACAATGTACGCATTTCTGTAAAGAAGCCGCAATACGTTGCTGGATTGCTACGTGGTGTTCTGCCAATGGGTGATTGGTCTATTTCAATCACTTTATCAATATGCTCAAGGCCCTTGATACTTTTAAAAGGCATTGGGTTAGCCTTAGAATCATAACAATGCTTACTTAAAATGGGATAAAGCGTTTCATTGATCAGCGTCGATTTACCACTGCCGCTTACACCCGTAACCACCACAAAAGTCCCGAGGGGTAAAGTGATACCCACATCTTTCAGGTTATTTCCAGAAGCGCCTTTTAGTTCGAGTTTTTTGCCATTGCCTTTTCGGCGCTCTTCAGGCAAGTGGATTTTTTTCTTTCCCCGTAGAAAGAGAGCCGTTTCTGAAGGCGATTTCAGTACCTCCGCCGGAGTACCCTGTGCAACCACATTACCCCCATGCTTACCTGCTTTTGGGCCGATGTCAATCAAATAATCCGCTGCCAGCATGATGTCCTTATCATGTTCTACTACCAGTACACTATTGCCAATATTACGCAGATTTTTCAGCGCTTCAATGAGCCGCTGGTTGTCGCGCTGATGCAATCCAATGGATGGTTCGTCCAATATATAGGTGATGCCCTGCAATTGAGAACCAATTTGTGTTGCCAGCCTGATCCTTTGTGATTCTCCTCCGCTGAGAGTCCTGGTTGGCCTGCTCAATGTGAGATATGTAAGGCCTACATCCAGCAGAAATTCGATCCTTTCCCTGATCTCTTTAAGTACATCTTTGGCAATGGTATTCTGTTTGACCGAAAGGTCTTTTTCAATTTTGGAAAACCATTGACCCAGTTTATCCAGGTTCATTTCACCCAACTCGGCAATATTTTTTTCATTGACCTTAAACCAAAGGCTGTCTTTTTTCAGTCGCGTACCTTCGCAGGTTGTGCAGGTTTGTAACTGCATGAATTTCTCCGCCCATTCGCGCACAGCGTCACTACTGCTGCCCGAGAACCATCGAACAACCATATTCACCACCCCTTCATAATCCGTTTCGTAGGAAGGGGTACTATCGTCAAACCCTACCTGAAGTTCAACCGGACCGTCCTCGTTACCAAACAAAACACGGTTAAGTGCTTTTTCAGGAATATCTTTTACAGGCAGTTTCAGGCTGAACTTAAATTTCTTTGCGAGTTGTTCCACTTGCTTATACGTAAAGGCATCTCTTGCTTCGCCCAGAGGTACAATTGCACCGGCTTCTATAGAAATTGTGCGGTCGGGAATAACCGAGTCCATATCCACACTATAGATCTGTCCAAGTCCCTTGCAATGCGGACAAGCGCCATAAGGAGAATTGAAAGAAAAAGTATTTGGGGAAGGTTCTTCATACGAAATACCTGTTTCACTACACATTAGTTGCTTACTATATTGAACCACTTTGGTGCTATCCCCGGGTTGAATAAACACAAGGTCCTTTCCTGTCTGCATGGCTTTCTGCAGGCTCTGGCCCAGTCTTACCCGCATATCTTCCGTAGCGGTCAGCCTGTCTATCACCAGTTCGATATCATGGATCTTATACCGGTCTACCTGCATTTTAGGTACCAGGTCAATAATCTCGCCATCAACCCGCACTTTCAGGTAGCCCTTTTTGCGCATGTCCTCAAACAATTCCCGGTAATGTCCTTTCCGGCCACGGATCAGCGGAGCCAGCAAAGCAATTTTTTTTCCTTTATACTTATTGAAAATATTTTCTACAATTTCTTCTTCACTCCATTTCACCATCTTCTTACCTGTGTTGTAAGAATAGGCTTCACCGATTCTTGCAAATAATAAACGGAGAAAATCATAAATCTCCGTCACTGTACCAACCGTGGATCGGGGATTTTTATTGGTTGTTTTTTGTTCAATAGAAATAACTGGAGAAAGCCCGGTGATTTTATCAACATCAGGCCTTTCCATATCTCCGATAAATTGCCGGGCATAAGCACCAAAGGTCTCCATATAGCGTCGCTGACCTTCCGCATAAATAGTATCGAATGCCAGAGATGATTTTCCGCTACCGCTAATGCCGGTAATAACAACCAACTGATTTTTAGGAATGGAAATATCAATATTCTTCAGGTTATGCACCCTGGCTCCGAATACTTCTATTGATTCGTTATTTGGAATAGGAATATCTGTACCACTGCTGTTTTTCTTTGCCATACGATAGAGAACGAAGATACTGATTCAGTTCCAACGTATCTGGCCGCTACCAGTGTTTTTGGTTTTACAGAGTTTTACAAGCGGCCTGATGCATAAGCAGTAAGAGTGAAATTGTTGTGGGTGATATTCCGGCAAAACATAAAAAAATGACTTACGAAAAGACCATTTGAAGAGTGGGTGGAATCACTTTGAGTTTACTTCTCGTATCGTAAATGCACAAACCCGTTTACAGAAACAAACGCCAATTAAAACAGGTTGGAGTGCTTTCGTTGTGGTAACGAAAGAGTCCTGAAACTATCGGAACTCTTTCCTATTTTAGCCCTAATAATTACATCTTATGTTTAATTTTCTAAAAAAGAAAGAACCGGCAATAAAAATAATTGACAAAGTGTTGATTGATGAAACAGCTAAGCTAAAAGCTATGTTTGCACAATGGACAGACAATAAAAATATTACATTCATTTTCTGGTTTGGTGAGAGCCTGCAAAAGGCTGAAATTTTTTTTGCCGGCCAGACGAGTGAACCGGTAGTTTTAATAACAGCAAGAGAAGCAGGTATTTCACAACTGGCAGGTAAAAAAATTGTCTTTGCAGAACATTATCCTCTTTTGAGTAAAGAAGAAGAGTTGTTTCAACGACTGAATCTCAAAATAGTTGAGGTATTTTCATCATTGGATGAGCCATTTTTTAAACAGTTTGGTGCTGATAAAATTATAGCTGTAATGAAAAGTTTAGGATTAAAAGAAGATGAAGTAATTGAGCATAAAATGGTGACCAATGCCATTCGTAAAGCCCAGGGAAAAATTGAAAAAAAGGTGATTGTTGACCAAACAGCAGGCTCGCAGGCTGATTGGATGCAAAAAAATTATGTGTCCTGAAACCTTTTACCAGCCTTACTTTTAGCCAGTTCCCAAACGGTTGTTTGTAAAATTTTTTGATTTGAGATTTGGAAATTCGGAATTCGTAAGCATATATTTGCAGTAGTTCTTTTTACATACTTATCAAGAAAGGCAGAGGGTAATGGCCCGATGAAGCCTTGACAACCTATTCAAACTTTGTTTGAAAAAGGTGCCAATTCCATCCCGATAAAAAATCGGGAGAGATAAGTCAGATTAATAGCTTATAAATATTTTTGTACAACATATTAAAAGCTCATCTGATTTACTTGCCTGCCGGCAGGCAGGTCGGGTGAGCTTTTTTCTTTTTATCATCTCCAGTACTGGAGATGATAGGGATTGAGTTCCTCCGATAGTTTTTTTTGGTAAGTGATGTAAAAGTCTAACAATTTTTCATCACCTGTCCCGCCCCAGGCGGGATGTTAAAAACCAAAAAAAATGAGTACCAACGCAACACAACTGATCCACAGCATTCCTATTGATCCGTTAACGGGAGCTATCTCCGTTCCCATTTACCAAACATCCACTTTTGTACAGGAATCACCCGGTGTAAACAGAGGTTATGATTATGCCCGGACAGGCAATCCAACCAGGGCAACATTAGAAGACATCATTGCAAAACTTGAAAACGGCTCTACAGGAATTGCGTTTGGCAGTGGTCTTGCAGCTATTGATGCTGTAATCAAACTCCTCGAAGCCGGTGACGAAATTCTCGCTGTAGATGATATTTATGGGGGCGCCTTTCGTCTCTTTACCCATATCTATCAAAAATTCGGTATCAATGTAAATTATGTTGATACAACGAATATTGAAAATGTTTTCAACGCTGTTACACCAAAGACAAAACTTATCTGGATAGAAACACCCACCAACCCGACACTGAAGATTTCAGATATAGAAGCCATTGCCAAAATTGCAAGGGCAAGTGGGTGTTTACTTTGCGTGGATAACACTTTTGCTTCACCCGCCTTACAGCAACCTCTTTTGCTGGGAGCTGATATTGTAGTTCACTCCGCCACCAAGTACCTGGGCGGTCACAGCGACCTGATTGCAGGCCTGGTTGTAACAAAAGAAAAAGAACTGGGCAACAAAATTAAATTTATCCAGAATGCCAGTGGTGCCATCCTGTCTCCTTTCGACAGTTGGTTAGTAATTCGTGGAATTGAAACCTTGCCGTTAAGAATTAAACAACATTGTATCAATGCCCAGGCGGTAGCAGAATTTTTAGAAACGCATCCTGCTGTTGATAAAGTGTATTATCCCGGTTTAAAAACACACTTCAATCATAACATCGCAGCAAGACAGGCAAAAGGTTTTGGCGGTATTGTTTCCTTTACACTAAAGGATGACACAGAAGAAGCTGCTATAGCTTTTGTAACCTCCACACAATACTTCAAGCTGGCCGAAAGTCTTGGTGGTGTAAAAAGTCTCCTTTGTCATCCTGCACAGATGACACATAAATCTATTCCCGCTGAAAAAAGAAGGGCAGCCGGTGTTGCAGATAGTCTTATCCGTCTTTCTGTAGGGCTGGAAGAAGTTAATGACCTGACCGAAGATTTGAATAATGCATTTACGAATGCCTCTGTAACAAAAATAAAAAACAAAACTGTATCCCTCTAATGGAAAATCATAAACAATTAACCATCGGCCTCTTTGGTTTTGGTGTTGTAGGCGAAGGTCTTTACAAAGTGCTGCAACAAACACCATCCTTGAAGGCAACCATCAAGAAAGTTTGCATAAAAAATAGTAGTAAAAAGAGAAATGCGCCAGCTTCATTATTTAGTACAGATAAATATGAGCTTTTAAATGACCGTGACATCAATGTCATAGTAGAAGTTATTGATGATGCTGATGCGGCCTTCGAAATAGTTAGCATTGCTCTGAAAAATGGCAAGGATGTAGTAAGTGCAAGCAAAAAAATGATAGCAGCGCATTTGACAGCATTGCTGGAATTACAACAGGTAACCGGTCAATCATTCCTGTATGAAGCTGCAGCCTGCGCATCCATCCCCGTTATCAGAAACCTGGAAGAATATTATGATAATGACCTGTTAGATTCTATCAGGGCAATTGTAAATGGTTCTACTAATTTTATTCTTACAAAAATACTGGAAGAAAGCCTGGATTTTAAACAGGCATTAATACTGGCGCAGCAAGCAGGATTTGCAGAAAGTAATCCGGTACTGGATGTAGAAGGTTTTGATGCCGTGAGCAAATGGGCATTCCTGCTTACCCATGCCTATGGAATTATAGAAAGACCTGAAGCCATTTTATTTAATGGCATTCAAAATATACATTCTGCTGATATGGTGGTTGCAAAAGCAAAAAAACAGGAAATTAAATTAGTTGCACAAGCCCAAAAACTAAAGAATGGGAAAGTAGCCGCTTTTGTATTGCCCCAGTTTGTAAAACATAATGATCACTTAGCTTTTGTAAAAAATGAATATAACGGTGTGGTCATTGAAAGTAGTTTTGCAGATAAACAATTTTTTTACGGCAAAGGCGCAGGGAGTTTTCCTACTGCTTCAGCAATATTAAGCGATATATCTGCTTTACGCTACAACTATAAATATGAATACAAAAAACTTTATCATCACCAACCACATCAGTTAAGTAACGATTTTTTTCTAAAAGTGTATGTAAGTTTTGATGATTTGTCATTTATCCCCCGTGATAAGTTTGAATGGTTTGATGAATGGCATGCCAATGAAGACAGGAAATACCTTTCTGGAGTAATTTCATTTTCCGAACTGAAAAACAATACCTGGTGGAAAGAAAACAATTGTTCGCTGATATTGTTACCAGAACCAATCATTCAAGAAATAGAAACCAGGAAGTTGAAGAAAAGAAGCCTTGAACTGGCGGGAGTGATTTAATGGATAACTGATAGTGGAAAGATGATAATAGTTTACAGGAAAAAATAATAATTAGACCTGACTAAGCTTTACCATATAAAGACCAGTAAGTACTCTTAGTGTTTTTAATAACTATCATCTTTCATCTATCCACTATCATCTACTTTCTCTTTCCTACCTTTACTGCAATATTTTAGAAACATGCGGGAACTATCAGTGGTTATAACAGTAATGAATGAAGAGGAGAATATAAAACCTCTTTTGGATGCAGTTCGCTCCGCATTGATCGGAATTGATTACGAGGTGATACTGGTAGATGATGGCTCAACAGACAAAACAAAGCAACAGGTACTTGAATATGCAGATGACAGAACTGTTTTTGTAGAACTCCGGAAAAATTATGGTCAGAGTACAGCCATGACAGCGGGCATTGATTATTCCCATGGAAAATATGTGGCACTACTAGATGGTGACTTACAAAATGACCCCACAGATATACCTTCCATGCTTCAGCTATTAAAAGATGAAGATTGGGATGTGGTAGCAGGAAACCGAAAAAACAGGAAGGATGGTTTTATCCTGAGAAAAATTCCGAGCAAAATTGCCAATGCACTTATCCGGCGAATGACAGGTGTATATATAAGAGATTACGGTTGTACTTTAAAAGTTTTCAAAAGAGAAATAGCAGAAGAGCTGGGCTTATATGGAGAGCTGCATCGCTTCATTCCTGTACTGGCCAAAATGCAGGGAGCAAAAATTACCCAGGTAGAAGTAAAACATCATGCAAGGGTCCATGGAAAAAGCAAGTATGGCATCAACCGCACTTTTAAAGTAATGAGTGACCTTGTGTTGATGGTTTTTATGCGGAAGTACATGCAAAAACCGATGCACCTCTTTGGTCCCATCGGGTTTGTTAGTTTTGGCCTGGGTGCAGCAATTAATATCTACCTGCTTGTGTTGAAAATAATGGGGCATGATATATGGGGAAAACCATTACTGATCTTAGGGCTGATATTGTTAATAGGTGGTATCCAGTTTATCACCATCGGAATTGTTGCGGATATCAATACAAGGACCTATTTCGAATCACAGAATAAGAAGACTTATACAGTCAGGAAAGTATTTAAGGGAAAAGCAGAAATACAGTCTGAAGCAAAAGCAACGGCCTGATACAGTTTATTTATTTCGCTGCGGCTTTAAAGATTTTTTTATTTCAGTTATTTCCTTCTTTAAGTCATCAATAATTTTTTGCTGCTCCTGGATAGCTTTAATTAAAACTGGTGTCAATTCAGTACTACGCATTCCAAGTTTACCATCATAGTCTGCTATTATTTCCGGAATTATCTTTTGAACGTCCTGTGCCAGCATGCCCAGCATTACCTGCTCACCGGCTGCCGGGTTTTTCCATTGGTAGCTGACAGGTTTCAGCTGCATTATTTCTTTTAACCCGTATTGCAATCCCTCAATGTTCTTCTTCTCCGTGGCATCACTGGTATTGATTACATTATTAGTTGCGTAGATGGTTGTCCACCGCCGTGTGGAAGATCCCAATGTATTCACATTATCAGCAAAAGGAGTAAAAGAACCTGTAGTTCCTGCCCCGTTTTGAAAAACTACTCCCTTATCAAAAGGCACATTATTTTCTGCCAAACCAGTACCGTTGATCAGCATATATAAAGAGCCATTATCCTGCGCCACATTAATATGACCGGCATACCCGTTAGCAATAAATTTTCTGCTGCTTCCATTGTAATACGCATTAAACCCAATGCCGGGCCAGTTGCTTTCAATGGCAACACCGGTTGTATTGCTACCAAACATGGCATGAACATAACCGCCTACGGTTTGGTTTACTACCAATCCAGCTTTTGTTGGATATGCTGTACCAATACCAACCGTAGTGTTGCTTGCACTATCGCCAATAGAAACTGCATTGCTTTTACCAACTTTTGTTCTATAGCCAATTGCTGTTGCATTTTGCAGAAATTGATCAAGGGGTTGTGCTTCACTCCCCAAAAAAGTATTAAATGAACCTAAAGAATTTACTAAACCAGTTCCTGCTCCAATAGCAACATTATTTATACCCAGGGTATTTACGCCTAAGGCATATTGGCCAAGAGCTATATTATCATTGCCAAGTGTATTTAGATTTAAACTTTGAAAACCAATTCCTATATTATTACTCCCTTGTGTATTGTATTCAAGTGCATCATAACCAATTGCAGTATTTCTGTTACCTGTAGTATTGAGATACGAGGCTCTTTCGCCAATTGCTGTATTGGCGCTGCCTCCGGTGTTTGCTTTTAATGCATCTACACCTAATGCAACGTTCGAAATGCCGGTAGTGTTGAAAAACATTGCATTATTACCCACTGCCACATTTGATCCCCCGGTACTGTTCCTGGATAAAGATTCATATCCAATAGCCGTATTAAAAGCACCTATTGTTGTTGAAAATAAGGCCCTGGGTCCGATAGCAATATTGAAGCTTCCTTCTCCAAATTGTGTAGCGCCAATTCCGGCATTATACAATGCAGAATCGCCAATGGCAACAAGACCGGTCTCCACCGTGCTATTTTTTAAGGCGGCATTACCAACAGCTACATTCCCTGTTGCAGTAGTGCTGGAAAATGATGCCTGGTACCCGACGGCCACATTCCGGGAGCCGGTTGTATTAGCTAACAATGCATCTTTCCCGACAGCAGTATTATAAGAACCCTGGGTGTTATACAATGATTGATAACCAACAGCAGTATTACTTATCCCTGCATTCGCATACAAAGCATCTGCGCCAAAAGCAGCATTAAAACTTCCGCCGGTGCTCGCAGCCATGGCATTGCCACCCATGGCTGTATTATAATTACCACTTGCATTTGCAGACAACGCAGCGTTACCAACAGCGGTATTATAAATGCCGGTATTATTGTTACTTAACCCTGCATTTCCAAAAGCAGTATTACCATAGCCGGATGTGTTGTTTATCAAAGCCTGAAATCCTGTTGCAGTGTTATTAAAGCCAATCGCATTTTCTTTTAATGCTTTGTAACCAACGGCAGTGTTACCTGTTCCTTCAATAGTTTGTGTGGCTCCCACAGCATTATTTAATAAAGCCGAATCGCCAATGGCTACCAGGTAACTTCGGTTGGTATTGTTATAAAGTGCCGAGTTGCCCATTGCAGTATTCCCATTTCCTGTTGTGTTTAAATAAAGGGCATTGAAACCCGAAGCAGTATTGGATGCACCGATAGTGCTGCTGAATAATGCTTTGCTTCCAATAGCTGTATTTTTTATAGCATGGGTGGAAACTGTTGCACCGGTTCCATTATTAAACAATGCGCTGTCGCCAATGGCAACTAAAAAACTCCGGTTACTGTTACTTCTTAAAGCCAGCCGCCCGATTGCGATATTATCATTTCCGGATGCGTTTAAAATTAAAGCCCCTGATCCTAAAGCTACATTGTGATTTCCACTATTGCTGTTTTGCATAGCGCTACTGCCAACAACTACATTGTCGTTGCCGGTTGTATTTGCATATAAGCTTTGGGTACCAACGGCTGTATTAGAATTTCCTGTTGTGGTAAAAATCATAGCATTCAATCCTATAGCTATATTACCAGAACCGGATTTATTTAATTTTAGTGCTTCGGAACCAATTGCAATATTTGCATTGCCTGATGTATCGTTGGCAAGTGCATTATTTCCTAAAGCTACATTTCCACCGCCCGTGCGGTGTGCAAGCAAAGCATTGAAACCAATGGCGGTGTTGCTGTATCCTGTAGTATTGGCATATAAGGCCTTACTGCCAACGGCTGTATTATTTGTGGAATGAAATGAGAGGCTGGCGCCGATGCCATTATTATACAAAGCACTGTCGCCAATGGCAACAAGATTGCTTCTGTTAGTATTTAAATACAATGCATAATTACCCAGAACTGAATTGCTAGAACCGGTTTGATTATTTGCACCTGCCCGGTTACCTACATAAACACTACCCGACCCATTTGTATTTAAATATCCGGCACGGCTACCCAGAAAAGTATTTTTGTTGCCGGAAGTATTTCTATTGCCGGCTTCGTAGCCAACAAAACTATTATTCTCCGATGAGTCTGTTGTATATCCGGCACCGGCACCCAAAAAAACATTATAATAACCTTTATTAAAATAACCGCTGTATGCACCAAGATAGGTATTGTAATAACCTGTTCTATTATTGTATCCGCTGTATGCACCAAGATAAGTATTTTGAGCACCTGTGCTATTATTGCCACCGCTATTATCACCAACAAAAGTATTATAGCCGCCTATTGTATTATTGTAGCCGGTTTTAGATCCGATAAATACACTGCCAAAAGATTGATTGTTATACCCTGCACTTTCTCCTATAATCGTATTCCAAAATCCGGTATTGTTATATCCGGCTGCCTGTCCAACTATTGTATTCAGATAGCCATCGCCATGAGCCAAAGCTGAATAACCGATCACCACATTACCTGAATCATTTACTGCGAAAGTTGCAGCGCTATCGCCAATTATAGTTGCCATTTTACCGGCTACCCCACTTCCTGCATTAGCGCCAAATGCAACAGCATGATTTAAGGTATCTAATCTACCTCCTCTCGCATTACTTACTTTAAAAAGTAAAGGATTAATATCTGTAGTGCCTAGAAATTTATTGCCGGCATTTGCATTACCCGTTAATGCCCAGCCGCTGTTTCCGCTTAACAATTTTATCCATGCAATACCATTGTACCAAAAAAAACTGCTGTCGGCATCGCTTTGATAAACCAATAAACCAGTTGCAGGGCTTGCAATACCCGTACGTTGCGCCAGTGTTAATCTCGGAATTAAAATTCCTTTGCTGTTGCTGTTTATATCCAATTGGGCAGATGCATCGGGTGTGGTGGTGCCAATGCCTACTGATTGTGAAAAGGAGGATTTAAGCAGTAAGCAAAATACGATTACAAGAAAATATTTTTTTATCATAAAATAGTTTAAGAAAAAATTGAGATTAAAATTTCATTCCTAATCAACTATGCCAAAAGATTGCCCGCTGCCAACATTAGTAAGCATATTTCCACTGCCACCTGCAATAGCTTTACCGGCAGCACCGCCAACAAAAACATTATCAGAACCGGGTGCACCCTGCTGACCTCTTACTCCGCCAATACCACCTGTTCCTCCGCCGCCACTACCAGCTCCGCCTAATCCTCCAATTATTGATGTTCCGGGTAAGCCGGGGCTTGATTCAACTGTTGTTTGACAGCCAAAAGGGAAAGTAAATATCAAAGTCATTGATATCCCCGGATCACCCCCATTTCCAAAAACACTTCCTGCACCACCACCACCTCCTCCTCCATAATCTGTGCTGACAACGAACGCACCTGCACCACCACCACCTCCTCCTCCAGACACAATACCATAGTTTATTACAGATATACTTACGCCTGTTTTTGTGCCTATTGCTGACCCTCCCGTTCTTCCATTTGTTCCGCCAGAACCTAATACTCCGGGACAAGGATTAGCGCTACCGTTTTTGATACGTCCATTTCCGCCATTACCACCAGCTCCGGCAATAGTTCCATAATTGCGGATATTGATTACAGCATTGCCTGGCATATTTGCGAAGTTGATTGCAGTATCGCCGGGCAAACATCCTGTTATGTTTACACCCGGTTGAATAATCACTAAATACTTGTTTGCTTTTTTATCTTTCGCATACACATTATAAAAATCAAGTTTGCAGATGCTGGATGAAATAGTTATAATTTCTGTCTTACATTCATCGCTGTAGCAGTTCCATATTCCATAAAGGGAATCGTAAAAATTCAAACTTCTTTCATCCGTATCAAATACATGCAGGCCGTTTGCAGGGTTGGCGATGGCAATTTTCTGTGCTGTTGTCATTTTGGGAAACAACACACCTTGTGCTGTGCTTTTAATATCAAGTGCAGCGCTGGGGTGAGCAGAAGATGCATCATCATTAATGGCAACCTTTCCTTTTAATATTGATGATCCCTCTGTTTGTAAGGCAGTTCCATTGGCAGAAACGAATTTTCCTCCTGTGCCGTTTTCGCTAAAACCATTAACCGCAATACCACTGCCCAGATGTTCGCCATAAACGCCGGAGCCTGAAGCAGAGCCGGTATTTATATTTGCACCATAAACACCTATTGGAAAAAATGAAGGGTTCGGCAAAATATTTTGTGTAATACCAACTACACCAACAGAGTTGTTCCTGTTTTCTCCCATTATGCCAAAACCTGAACCATTGCTAACTATATGAAACAAAGACTGTGTTGTTTGCAGGCTATCAGTGTATGGCAACCGGAAAGACATTTTCTTCCAACGGCTTTTATAAACATAAAAAACAGAATCGGTAATACTATAAACCATTAAGCCCTCAACCGGAGCTGCAATAGCATCTCTTTGTGCAGTTGTTAAACGGGGGATCAACATCCCCTTGTTATTGCTGCTTATATCCAACTGGGCGGATGCATTTGGTGTGGCGGTGCCGATGCCGACAGATTGTGCACTTGTAGTATAAAAAAGGGAAAGTACTGATGCAAAAATCAGCAGGATTCTCTTCATGCCAGTTTTATTTGGTTTAAGGTAGCAGGAGATTTGCAATTATTCTACAGCTAAACAGGTAACGGCAGGTTTAGGCTGTAACAGGGGTTGTTTTTAATAAAATCAGGGAATAAAAAATGTCCCGTAAAAAATATACGGGACTGGTATGTGCCACCATTAGCAAAGAAACCCCCTCAAGTATTTCAATTGTTTTTTTAATTCAGGTTCAAAGTATAAGTGATGACAACAGATTCCAAACTCCTATCGAACCAATTAGATTGTCCGGAATTAGTTTCACAAAAGACCCGGACAACATAGCTATTTAGTGCTGTATTGACAACATGGTTAATTGGGATGCTAAAGGATGTATATCCGCCTTCAAAAGATATGCCCGATGAACCACTGGCAGATTGTACGAATGAAATGGAGCCGTTATTGTGAATGATCATTTTTCCGGTAATCTCACCGAATGGAGACTTATCATTTACATTAAAAAATATACTGGTGATTGTGGCTCCATTGGGTACGCTTATAGCAGCTTCAAGAATCGCTGCTCCCGGGGGAGCTTCACTCTTTACTTCACCCTCAGCTGGAAAAGTCCTAATGTAATTTTGGTTGATTGGTTCAAAAGCGATTGCAGGAATGGAAATCTGATAGATCCTGGAAACTACACTCCAGGATGTATTTCCATTTGCATCGGATTGCAATATCCGGCCAGTAGCCTCCCCCATTCCTTGTAATTGTAACAAACCGTTCATCTTTACAGGCCCGGTTGTTACTAATGCATTTCCAAAAGTTGAATTGAATTTTCCCCCGGTACCAAAAAGGCTGTTGCCATATACGCCTGTACCACTACCTGATGATTGGCCGTAAACACCATTACCATTTGCATCGGGGTTACTTCCGGATACACCAGAACCCAATCCGGAAGACTGACCCGAAACCCCGGAACCACCATCAACCGATGAACCTGAAACACCGATGCCAAACGATGCTGCAGTACCTGATACTGCGGTTGTAAAATTAGTTGTTGCTGTGCCCCTGAGTGCTGTGCCACCACCGGTATTAACTATGTTAATCCCAAATTGATTATGAGCAACCGTATCGGTATAAGGCAAAGTAATACCCATTTTTCTCCATCGGGTTTTAAAAACATAAAAAGTAGAATCGGTAGTATTGTATATCATCAATCCTTCAGCCGGTAAACTGATGGCGTCTCTTTGTACAGTGGTTAACCGGGGAATTAAAATGCCTTTGTTTGTGCTGCTGATATCTAACTGTGCAGAGCCATTAGGCGTGGCAGTGCCAATGCCCACATTTTGACCTGACACGGAAATTGAACAAGCTAAAAAAAATACCAGGGCTGAAAAATACAGTCTCATTAGATAAAATTTATTTGGTAAAAGTAATGGCTGTATTTGCGGCAGGAAAGCTATAAACAGGCAAAGGCGGCTGCTATAGGGGAACGGGGAAGCCCCGCCCGTTTTAAATTGATGAGGCTGGCATAAACCATAATTAACCCTGTCTTCGCAGCCTGCCTGTACGGTAAGCAAGGCAAAGCATTTAACCTATACTTAATCTTTTACAGTATTCTTTTCTATCCTTTCCAACCGCAGGTTCATTAGTTCATTTTGCTTTTTTAACTCATCAATAATTACTTCCTGTTTATCTGCTTGTATCCTGAGCTGTTCATTTTGCTGGTTAAGTTCCTGTATAGCCTTTACCATTGGCGCCAGCAAATCATTATACCGCATACCATAATAACCGCTGTCGTTTTTTGAAATCATTCCTGATTTTGCATACCCTAATTCTTTTAATACTTGTTCCACCTCCTGGGCTATAAAACCGGCTTCCAGTGTTTCGGGGTTTGCACCTTTATTTTCTTTTTTATTGTTGCTCCGCATATAATCCACGGGGCGTAGGCGGTTAATAAAGTTTAACCCAAAAGGAATTGTTCTTGTCTGTTCCTTGTAACGGGCATCGGAAGAAGTAGTCCAGGCTACTTTAATAGATGCAAACGTAATATTCTGGTCACCTATTCTCACCTGGTTGCTGCTTGCCGCTGCATCCTGCTGTGCATTATATCCGATCGCAGTATTATTTGAGCTGGTTAGAATATTTAAACCTGCATATGCTCCGAAGGCGGCGTTGTTGCTTCCCGACACATTATTTAGCAGAGAATATCTTCCTGCTGCGGTATTGTTGTTTCCTGAAATGTTATCTGCCATTGAAATATGTCCGATAGCGGTATTATAGTCGCCGGTTGTATTTGACTCCAATGTCCGGTTTCCAGTAGCTGTATTGAAATCGCCGGTAGTATTTGAAATAAGTGCATTGCTCCCGGTGGCTGTATTATCATCACCGGTTGTGTTGGAAAAAAGCGCCGAATCCCCGATGGCTGTATTGGCATTCGAAATTGTATTTGAAAAAAGAGTGGAATACCCAACAGCTGTATTTTGAAAGCCTGTTGTATTGGAATAAAGAGCTTGCATGCCAATGGCAGTGTTGTTATATCCTGTGCTGTTAAATCTCAACGAAACATTTCCAATAGCAGTGTTTGCATTTCCGGAAATATTTGTTTGCAATGTACCACCACCAGTGGCGGTGTTATATGAGCCGATTGTGTTAGAAAAAAGGGCAGCGTCACCAACAGCCGTATTACCACCGCCGGATGTAGTGTTTCTTAGTGCGGTAACCCCGAAAGCAGAATTATTACTGCCAGTTGTATTGAATAGAAGGGACTGATAACCGCTAGCCGTATTATATATTCCTGTTGTATTATATTTAAGTGCAGAAACTCCATGGGCGGTATTATAATCGCCAGTTGAATTATTCATCAGTGCTTCATAACCTACTGCCGTATTAACCGTCCCGGTGGTATTGCTATATAAAGCCGAATACCCGATTGCTGTATTAAAACTGCCTGTGGTATTAAAAAAGAGTGCATTGGAACCTATGCCTACACCGGCAGTTCCAGTTGTATTCGAAAAAAGAGACCGGGTTCCCAGTGCTGTATTATATATACCTGTAGTATTTAAACTCAGCGATTTATGACCAATTGCCGTGTTCTTACTTCCTAGAGTATTGAAACGTAAAGCATGGGTTCCAATGGCGACATTTTCTTCACCTTCAAAAAATTGTGTGGCGCCTGTACCATTACTATACAAAGCGCTGTCGCCAATGGCAATAAGATTGCTTTGTGTGGTATTTAAACGCAATGCATAGGAACCTAAAGCAATATTTTTTTTCCCCGATGTATTTGAAAACATACTTTGAAAACCCATTGCAATATTCTCGTTGCCGCTTGTATTAAAATATAATGCATCAAACCCGATGGCTGCGTTATTGCTTCCATTAATATTGCTGAATAAACTCCTGGCACCGATAGACACATTATTTTCTCCATTCATGTTATTGAAAAGAGACCGGTAGCCCAATACACTGTTCCCGCTTCCGGTGGTATTTGATTTATTAGCTTCCATGCCAATCGCTGTATTAAAAAAACCAGTTTGATTAGCCCACAATGCATCTCTGCCAATTCCGGTGTTACCCTCCCCTGATGTATTGGAAAAACCAGACTGCACCCCGTAAGCTGTATTATTATTCCCAGTCGTGTTGGAATTAAGTGCAGCATCCCCGGTGGCCGTATTGTTGCTGCCGGTAGTATTTGAAACAAGTGTATAGAAACCATTGGCGGTGTTGCTGTTTCCTGTAGAGTTAGTATAAAGTGAGTTGTACCCGGCAGCGGTATTGCCAGCACCGATTGTGTTGGAAAAAAGTGCCTGAGTTCCGGTGGCGGTATTGGCTTGACCAGTTGTATTGGAATAGAGCGAAGCGACTCCAATGGCGGTATTGTCGCCCCCGCCATTGGTGAAGGCAAGCGAATTAACGCCAATGGCCGTATTACGAATACCGGCTACATTGTTAGCAAGTGTGCCGACTCCGTAGCCGGTATTGCTACTCCCCACCGTATTGGAAAGAAGCGAACTAAATCCGAATGCTGTATTGTTAGTACCTGTTGTGTTGAATAAAAGTGCAGAGAGCCCAAAAGAAGTATTGGTGGTGCCAATTCTGCCTGACTTTATATTATTTCTTTTAAAGATTACATCATTATCATCCCTGGTGCCAATAAAATGGTTGGCAGGGTTGATGCCGGTGTTTCCAGTTGTGCGCCATGATGTACTGTCTGCCCAGCCTGCAGGAGGCAGCCAGTTCCACCCAGTACCATTGTAATAATGAAACCCAAGGCTGTCCGTATTTGTCTGATAAATCATCAGGCCGGTTGCAGGAATTACAATTGCCAACCGCTGTGCCTGCGTTAATCTAGGGATTAAAATTCCTTTGTTGTTGCTGCTGATATCCAACTGGGCTGTAGCATCGGGTGCCATAGTACCTATCCCCACATTTTGACCAACAACAGAAGCTGAAAAAAATATACATATCAACAGAATTGAATAATACAGTTTCATAATTTAAACTCTTTTACTAAAAATACCACTACCATTAACAGTTGGAAACCCGTAAACAGGCAACGGCGGGCATGAATTGTAAAAGGTGGGAAAATATAAAAAAATAACAGGGATAAAAACATCAACGCATGATACTCTGCATACAAGTGCTTAAATATCCTTTGGCAAAAAGATATTATTGTTTGTTTAAAAAACCATTCACCTTTTCATAAAACCATTCCGCCTGGTCAAACATAATGAAGTGTTTACTGTCAGGTGCTATCTCAATTGTTTTGCCAGATAAATTGGCATACTGCTTTTCAAAATTTGCTACGACAGTACTCTTGTCAGAAAACGGTGCGCCTAATATCAGGGTTTTTGCAGTTATTGCAGAGAGCTTATCCCGAAGGTCTAATTTCAGTAAATCAGTATAACCATATACATAGGTTTGTCTGTCAGCTTCTGTAATCCATTTTACCAGTGTATCTTTTTTTTCAACTGTATTGGTCATAGTACCGGCCATCACAATGGCATTTTTTTAAAATTCTTCTGCCGGCATGGACAACAGTTCTTTGTTATTTGAAGAATTGTATTCCACTTTGCTGGCGGGCACCCCCGGCATCCACAATTCCCTTATACAGGGAAGGGCATCCACCAATATGATACGCTTACACAAGGCTGGCATTTCAGACGCAATTTCTGTTGCCAGATTGCCGCCCATACTATGTCCTATAATACTAAAATCAGACAGTTTCTCTTTTATAATATGATCCATCAGTTCCTTCTTAATAGTTTAATACCAGGGCATTTCAATCGGGGCTACTCCATTAAAACCTGCATAAGAAACAATATGGCTTTCATGCCCTACAGCCAGGTGCCGGATGGTTTCATTCCAAAAGGAGCCGGGAGTTATAAAACCCGGCATCAGTATCAATGGACTACCTTTACCTGTTTTTGTTACCTGTATGGAGGATTGTTGGTTGAAGCAGGTAACGGCAAACAGGAATAATGCAAGGGTGACTAATTTTTTTTTCATAACTAATTTTTCAATACTACTTTTTCCAGTGTTTCTAATCTTTTCAAAAGAATCCCGTTCTGATTTTTCTGTTCGGTTAGCTGTTGGTTCAGCTCCTGTATTGCTTTTACTACAATGGGAATAAAGTTGTCGTAGGCAATACTGTAGTTGTCCTTTTCATTAGTTGGTTTATGTAAGCCTGAAAAATCATACCCAATTTTTTTCAATGCCTCCTCCAGTTCCTGGGCTATAAAGCCGCTATGCTTAATTTGAGAAGATGTTGAATAATTTTCAGGTTTTACCAGGCTTGCATGTAAGACTGGGCTTATAAACTGTTGAAACTTTGCGGTATTAAAATTATAGCTTACAGGCCGTAACAGGTTTATCAGTTGCAGACCCGGCACATCTTCTTTTATATTTGATTTAAATCTACCATCGCTGGGAAAGCTCCATCCCACCTGGCCTTCTATTACTGTTACAGAGGAGTTGCCTACTCTTACTTTGTTGCTTGCATTTACGGTGGTAAAATAACCAATAGCTGTTGAATTTGTTTGATTATTTGCACTTACAGTTGCTACAACGCCTATAGCAGTATTATTAGAACCAATAGTATTATCCCGTAATGCGCCACTGCCTATGGCTGTATTGCTGCCCCCTGTTGTATTATTCAATAAAGCCTGATTTCCACTACCGGTATTTGAGCTTCCTGTGGTATTGAAGAATAAAGCCTGGTTTCCTGTTGCAGTATTAGATCCGCCGCTTGTTGATGTTTTCATTGCTTCATTACCAATAGCCGTATTATAATTTCCGCTACCAGTTCCCGACATTGCTTCAAAACCCATAGCCGTATTTCCATTACCCGATGAACTTGACCTTAACGCCTTTGAACCTAAAGCGGTGTTATTATCTCCTGTGCTACTGGTCGTTAATGCTTGAAACCCGATGGCCGTATTATCATTTCCTGTGGAGTTAGCTCCAAGTACACCATGCCCCACAGCAATGTTATTAAAACCTGCAATATTATTCTGAAGCGCAAATGAACCGATGCCAATATTCTGGGAGCCGTTAGCATTAAGTCTGAGTGCTTGGTAGCCCATAGCTATATTATTATTGCCTGAAGTATTAGAGTAAAGCGACTCGTAACCCGTTGCTGTATTTTGATCACCACCGGTATTAGAAAAAAGCGAATGCGACCCGATTGCCGTATTACTGTAGCCCGTAACATTAAAAGCCAATACCTGGAAACCAATTGCGGTGTTACTGGATCCGATTGTATTAGATTTTAAAGCCTTCGTACCCACTGCTGTGTTTTGGGTGGCGTGAAATGCCATTGAGGCGCCAATTCCATTATTAAACAAAGCGCTGTCACCAATAGCCACCAGTTCGCTTTTACTGGTATTATTGTATAACGCCGAGTTACCTATTGCGATATTTGCACTGCCGGTTGTATTTGAATACAAAGCAGCAAATCCATTGGCAGTATTATTGTTGCCTGTCGTGTTGGAATAAAGGGCAGCCAATCCATTAGCGGTATTTTTGTTGCCTAACGTATTGTAATAAAGGGAATGTGCTCCATTAGCGGTATTGTAACTTCCTGTTGTGTTAAAAAAAAGTGCAGATATCCCACTAGCTGTATTCTCTCTTCCAGTGCTGTTGGTGGCAAGCGCATAAATTCCATTCGCAGTATTGTAACTTCCTGTTGTATTGGAAAACAATGCATTTACACCATGGGCAGTATTGAATTCCCCGGTTGTGTTGGAAAAAAGCGCAGATGTACCAACGGCAGTATTGTTATCTCCTGTGCTGTTGGAAAATAATGCTTTAAACCCGTTTGCAGTGTTGGAAAAGCCTGTAGTATTAGATAAAAGAGCCTGACGGCCCAATGCAGTGTTTGAATAACCGGTGGTATTGAGCAACAATGCTTCTCTACCTAAAGCAGTATTATCAATACCGGTGGTATTAGAAAAAAGCGCATCGCTTCCATGTGCTGTATTAAACGAACTTGTTGTATTGGAGAAAAGAGCTCCTGCCCCGGTGGCTGTATTAAAGGAACCGGATGTATTTATAAATAAGCTATTGATGCCGATGGATGTATTGGAAGTACCTGTTGTATTTAATTTTAACGCATCTGTCCCTATGGCTGTATTGGCACTACCGATTGTATTAGAAAACAAGGCCCTTATGCCATTGGCGGTGTTTGATGATCCTTCGGTGTTAGAAAACATAGCATTTTTCCCCGTTGCTGTATTAAAAGAACCTGTTGTATTAGATAACAAGGCTTCAGCGCCAATAGCGGTGTTTTCATTACCTGTTGTATTTGAGTTGAGAGCTCCCTGGCCATTGGCCGTATTATTAATACCTGTGCTGTTGGCATACAATGCATTTACTCCGGTGGCTGTATTAAAAAAACCGGTTGTATTAGAATAAAGTGCACTAACCCCATAAGCGCTATTGAAGGAACCCGTAGTATTGGAATACATTGCATTCAAACCGGCAACGGTATTTTGCCCGCCACTCGTATTAGAAAACAATGCATAAACACCGCTGGCTGTATTATTCTCACCCGCCGTATTGTTATACAAAACATTAGATCCGTTTGCAGTATTATTATTACCCAGGTTGTTATTCAATAAGCTTTTATAGCCAATTGCTGTATTTGCTGAACCGTGTTGGGGTAGAGTAGCCCCCGTGCCGTTATTAAATAAGGCACTATCACCGATGGCAACAATACCTGTCCGGTTATTGCCGAAAAGCGTTGCGCTGCCCAATCCTACATTTGCATTGCCAATATTATTAAGCCCGGCATGTAACCCCCAAAAAACATTTTTGATAGAAGGTGCACCGGAACTATTTTGTAAATAACCCATCCGCTGATTATTTACTTTAAAAGTTAATGGAACATTATCGGTAGTTCCGATAAAATGAGACCCATCTATTGTATTGGCATTACCGGTAGTGCCCCAGCCTGTGGCTTCATTTATTACCCTTATCCAATTGGGGGTAAGCGGTGATCCGGCATTATAATAAAACCCTGAAAGCGGTACGTCCTGCTGGTAAATCAATAATCCGGTAGCAGGTGATACAATTGCATTTTTATTAGCCGAAGACATAACAGGTATCAGAAGCCCTTTATTGATACTGTTAATCTCCAGCAATGCACTTGCATTGGGGGTGGTGGTGCCGATACCCACATTCTGAGCAGTCATTGTGTTTGTACAAAATATTATCGGCAGCAGTAATCCACAATTTAGTTTCATAGTTAAAATTGTTTCTTAAATATAACTGCCGTATAAATAGCCGGAAAGCTGCAAACAGGCAAAGGCAGATAAGGAATGTAAAAGGCAGGTAATTTTGAAATAAAAAATGTCCCGTCTCGCCTTTGGCGAAAACGGGACTGAGCATGAACCACCATTAAACCTTCACCCATGAAAATTTCACTTACTGCTTATTGCCATAATAGCTACATAATCCCCAAGCCTGCTGGCATGTTGTTCATCAGTAGCATCCCATAGCCCTTTTTTAAACACAACTTTTATCAGTACATTTTTATCAACATATTTCGCCAGTTCACCCTTTAGCACTTTACCCTCCCATAGTTTTACATAATATTCTTTCGCCAGTTTGTGTTTTGTTATTTCCTGTTCATCCGGAATAAAATAATACTCCATCACCCCGGTTACAATTCCTTTCTTTGATTCATAAGGTTGCTCTGCTATTTTTCCGCCAACCAGCAATGTATCTGCATGTGGAGCAGCTTTGCCGGTAGTGACAATATATTTTCTTTTATACCCGGCAATCAATCCTTCTACTGTCCTGCCGGTGTCAGTCCCGCAATCAAGCGGAAATATTTTTTGTTCCCCGGTTATTACTACGATTGCCCCACATCCTTTTTTGAGGCCGCCTTCCATTGATGATTGAGTACTGACGGCCACTTTTAACAACTGAATTAAATAGCTATAATCAGCCATAGTTATTGTGGTAATAAACAAGGCGCCCCCGTTATACTCTCCGCTGGAACTTTCCCGTTCCGTAACAGGGTCATACTCCATAATACAATTACCGGCAGGGCTGATATAGAAATAGTATTTGTTGCCATTTCCATCCCGGTACAGATAGATGGTGTTATCCATAATTAATAGGTCTGCCCCGTTAGCAGTTGCTTTCCCGGTTCTTTCTCCTGTAAATAAAAAAGCAAGAAAGAGCAACTTTAACCCGGGTATATGGCTAAGCATCTTCATGATGATACGTTTTAATAATTATCTGCCTGCATCAGCACAACTGCTGATTTAATAATTTTTATTTCCCTGTGTGTTTCATCTTTTGCGAAACTTTCTTTTCCTACTATTTCTAAATCTCCGGTTATTTTTACCTTTTGACCAAGCCAGCTATCCTCCCATGTTTGCATACCATCTACATAAAAAAAACCCGTACTATCTGTCACCACAGCAGCATGACCTGCTATGTTTTGTGTGTTACCGGTAACAGTTATCCTGCTTTCCACAGCCGTATGTTTATTTTTTCGTTTAAAAAAACTACTCATAGCAGTGCAGGTTAATAGTAAAATAGTAACTGATATAAAAACAATTTTTTGCATGACTTTTTTATTCAATTTCATAGAGCCATATATCATAATTTGTGTTGGAGGGGAAATCGCCTGTTAAACTATTTGTGCCAATTCCTAAAATCACCTTACTTCCAGCCATTACCGAAGCAGAAAGATAATCGTCCAATTCTCCCCCAAATAGTTTCGATGAAATAATACTACCATCATTCAGGTTGTACTTTAAAACCCATACATCCCCATCTCCTTTGTTACCGGAAAGGTTATTGTCATTGCTTTTAGAATATCCGACAAACACACCAGTAGCTGCTGAAAGAAAAAAAATATTTGAAAAATAATCATTCAGGGTACCTCCATAATTTTTTTGCCATATAAGCGTTCCGTTACTGCTGTTAATTTTTACTGCCCATGCATCGTTATCTCCATAGTTGGCAGTAGCATCTCCATTATTACTCCTTGTGTATCCTAACAGCATCAGATTACCATCATCCATTATTTTTATCCCATCTGCACTTTCATTATTCGTACCGCCCAATGCTTTTTGCCAAAGCAAACTGCCATTTTGGTCTAAACTAAAAACCCATACATCGCTCTGTCCATGACTACCACTTACATCGCCATTATTACTACCTGTTTGGCCTGTTACATAGATTTTATTTGCTGCTACCACTATATCACTTGCATACTCCCCATTACTGCCCCCAAAATTTTTGTTCCAGAGAATATTTCCACTTGCATCTAATTTAACCACCCATATATCTGATGAACCTCCATAATAGCCAGGAGCGGTGCCAGTGGTGCTGCTGTATCCACCTGTAGCGATGATTGTGCCGTCAGCCTGCAAGGATACAGAACTAAATGATTCACCACTTGCACCTCCCAATACCTTGCTCCAGATAATGTTGCCGTTGCTGCTGTTTATTTTTATGACCCATCCATCTGATGTTCCTCCATTATACCCGGTAATATCCCCATCATTAGCCCTTGCGTTACCGACTGCAATTATATTACCATCCGGGGCAATCCCCAGCCTGGCAAAATAATCGCCCAATGAACTGCCATAAAATTTTTTCCAGATAGTATTTCCGCTGGCATCAGTTTTAATTATAAATGCATCAAAGCCTGCATGATAACCGGTAGCAAAACCACTGCTGTTAGAACTGCCGCAAAGAAAATAACTGCCATCGGGTGATTTGGCAATCCCTGATATATATTCATCTCCGGTTCCGCCGAATTGTTTTTTTATGAGTGAGCCTGGTACCGGCGGGTCTGGCGGGTTTGTATTATTTTTTTTGCAGGAAACTGTTATTAATAAAAAACAGGCTGTTGAAAAAAAAATTATGCGTTTCATAGGTGTAGATTTTATTGGTTACTTTTTATTTTGAAATTTTACGGATGCAATTAAAACCGGCATCGGTTACATAAATATTTTCATCTTTATCCACACAGATGCCAAAAACATCATAAGAAAGAAAGGCCTCGTTAATCCGTCCGTCCGTCAGCATAAACCTATTTCGCATTCCCTCGTTAACTACACTCTCAGGATACTTTGTACAGATGTAGCTGCCCGCCACTGTTTGCACGGTTCCATCGGGTGAAACTATCCGTATAGCTGCGCCGCCTTCTCTGTAGGTACGGTTTATATCAGTTCCATCTTTGAAGTCATCATTGAGGTTATCAGTTGTACCCCTGTCAATAACAAATAAATTTCCAGATTGGCTTATAGTTATATCGGAGAGGTCGCTAAAGCTGGCCTTGGCACCTTTACCATCACGGCGGCCCTGCACTCCGTTTTTACCGGCCAGTGTGGTTACTATACCGTCCGGGGTAATTTTGCGTACCGTTGTATTTTCTGTTACATATACAATATCACCGGCATCTATTGCAATGTTTTTGGGAAATAAAAAAACGGCTTCGGCAGCCGGGACCGGGCCGTCTGCATATTCATCCCCCCAGCTTCCCGCATAGGTAGTAACCATGTTACCATTTATTTTTCTTATTCTTTTATTCCCTTCATCGCAAACAAAAATGTCGCCCTTGCTGTTTATCGCCACGGAGCCAGGCCTGTTAAACTTTGCTGTTTTTACATCTCCATCTTCATAACCGGCGCCATTACCCCCGGCAATGGTGGTGATACCGGATTTTGTAATTTTTCTAATAGCATTATAATTAACGTCTGCCACAATCATATCGCCATTCTTATCAAAGCATATAGAAGCAGGACTGTATAATTTCCCTTCTGCTAATGAACCATCTGCCTGTCCCTGGCTGCTACCGGCAAATGTGGAAACCGTTGCATCCGCTGTCATCTTCCGGATACGGTAATTTAAAAAATCGGAAATGAAAAAAACTCCTTTATCATCCACAACAATATCCCATGGCTTGTAAAAACTTGCTTTCCGGCCATCACCATCATCTGAGCCATGACTTTTCGTACTATGAGCTTCAACACCGATACCGGTAATGGTTGTGATAGTATTATATGGACTTACAGTAATCATTGGAGACTCTGTATTTAAACCTTTTGATACTTTAGGTGGCTTTGGTGGCTGGGGTATTTTAGGTAGTTTAATTTGCGCCGCTACTGAAACAGTACAGAATAAAATCGCTGATATTAATATTGATTTTTTACTCATAAACAACTATTATTGTTTTGAAATTTTACGAACACAGTATAAATCGCCGGCAAAAATGTTTCCTTTACTGTCTGTTGACAGGCCATTTATCATTCCGAAACGAGCTTTATCGCCTACAGCATCTCTCCACTGTGGCTCATTTGCGCCAGCAATGGTAGTTACTACTCCTGCCGGGGTAATTTTTCGTACACGATAATTTTCGCCAACGTATAAATTATCATCTTCATCAATTGCCAGTGCATTGATGCGAAGAAAGTCAGCAGCTTTTCCGGTCCCATCTTTTCCTTCTCCCGGCACCCTGTTCAGTGCCCCTGCAAAGATGGAAACAACACCAGATGCTGTAATTTTAATAATGGCAGTGCCTGTTGGCCCTGCTTCTTGTGGAATATATACATTGCCTTTGCTGTCCACCACAATACTTCTGAACTCCCGGAAGCCAGCGGCTTTTCCAGTGCCAGGTGTAAACACATCCACCTCGCCTTTGCCAGCCAGTGTAGTAACTGTTTTTCCATCAGCAGCTATTTTTCTCACTTTATAATTGTAGGCATCTGCCACATACATATTGCCGGCCATATCCATACAAATTCCCTGCGGGTTATTGAATTCTGCTTTTTTTGCATCTCCATCATCGCTTCCACTATAGCCATCGGTACCTGCATATATTTCTATAGTTTTTTGGCTGGTAATTTTTTTAATAGAATGGCTACCACCGCTGCTGATGTATATGTTACCTGCTTTATCCATACAGACGGCATCTGCAAATCCAAGTTTTGGCAATTCCAATGGGTTTCCTTCCTGGTCAAATACATTACTTCCAAAAATGGAAGTAACAGTGCCGTCCGGTGAAATTTTTCTCAATACACTATTATCTATAACGTAAACATTGCCTTCGGCATCAGTTGTACTCCGGCCAACTGCTTTACCAAAAGATGCTTTTTCTTTGCTGCCATCTACTAAATTGCCGTTGTCATGCATACCGGAAAGAGTGGTAACCATATAGGTTTCGGCATCCGTCTCGTTGGCATTTTTATTGAATGAGGCATTGATAATGGCAACTGCTATTGTAGCTAACAGGATAATTTGTTTTTTCATGTTGTTTACAGATTTAATTATTGTTTCGAAATTTTACGGATACGAAATGTTTCAAAATCACTTGTATAGATATTTCCTTTTGCATCTACCGCAATTCCATTGAGATACCCGAACATGGCTTTGCTGCCTTCACCGTCCCTGAACCCACCAACGGAATCTCCTTGCTTTGAAGCTCCGGCAACAGTGGTTACCACACCGGCAGGCGTAATTTTTCTCACCCTTCTTACTTCTGCTACATAAATATTATCCTGTGCATCGGTGGTTATTGCAGTTATATTTAAAAATCCTGCAGCCTTGCCAGTTCCATCCTGGCCTCCTGCTTTATCTATATCACCTGCAAACATGCTTGTTGCACCTGCGGGTGTAATTTTTACAATACAGTTTCCCCGTCCGTAGGTTTGTGGTGTATATACATTGCCTTTGCTATCAACTGCCACTGTCATCAGGTCAGAAAAGCTTGCTGCTTTGGCTGCTGTGCCGGGTTCATAATCACCTCTTACTCCTTTGCCGGCAAATGTTGAAATCGTTTTCCCGTCAGCAGAAATTTTTCTGATTTTTCCGTTATAAGAATCTGCTACATAAATGTTTCCTGCTTTATCAATACAAATACCTTTGGGAGAACTTAAACCGGATGATAGTGCAGGGCCGTCATCGTTTCCTTTGTTTCCCCCATCACCTGCATAGTCAGTAACCGTTTTTTCACCAGCAATTTTTATTATCATATGCCTGTTCTGCTGACTGATGAACAGGTTGTTACTCTTATCGATGCAAATACCATCAGCCGAATTCAGATATTGTCCAATTGTTTTTGGATTACTTTCACTATCATAAATATCGGTACCAAACAATGTATTGACTTCGCCTTCAGGTGTAATTTTACAGATCCTGCCGCCATCAATCACATACACATTTCCATTTGAATCGGTTGTTAAATGACCCAAGCTGCTGGTAAAGGCTGCTTTATCTCCTTTAGCATCAATTGCAAAGTTTGTTCCGTTACCGGCAAGGGTTGTTACCATATAAGTTTCTGCCGGTGGTTCTGCAATAGCATTATTGTTTTTAAAGGATTGAAAAATAAAAGCTGAAATTATCAGCGTTGTAATCATTGCCAGGGAATAAATTGTTTTTTTCATTTTATAGGGGTTTTAATTGTGATTTTATTTTGATTGTATAGCTGCTGCACATTTATCAATGTTCAATACGCCATAATTAAAAGTGTGCCGGCTCCCATCTTTCAGTGTTACAATACATTTTTTGGCAAGAAAGCTTTTTTCAACCTCCACACTTTGTATATCAGCTTTGTTGATTTCTAAGTAACCTTCGCTGCCCCATTTTACAAACATGAATTCTTCCATAATGCCTTTGGCACTTACATCAAACTTTGAATCGTATAAAAGCCGTTGGTTGGTTACTGTCAGTTTACCATTAAACTTGCCGCCTTTGGGTGGTACATAAAGAATTGTCCAGGTGTCAATTTTTGCTTCGCCGGGGAGAAGGGTGATATTCATTGGATTTCTTTAAAGTGCTAAATAACAATGAATAAAAGATTAGTAAAACCGATAAACAGGTAACGGCAGGAATGGGTGGGGAAAGGTGCGTACAGGGTTACCTGGTAACACAGGCAATGCCTGAAACCAGTCATTCATTTTCCTTTTCTGCGAAATGAATCAACAAATTCCCGGATTAATTTCAGCATTTCCTGATACCTGGTAACATGCTTCGGTATAATCCTGTTATTAGCGGACTCAAGAATCCGGTATCTTTTTGAGTTAACTGTAAAATAAACAGAGGAGTTGCCAGTATCATATACCCTGCCATGATAAGCCAGTGTCTTTATCTCAAATGCATCTATCTTACGCAGCGATTGATATAAAGGTTCCAGTTCTGCTGCTGTCACGTTCCATTCATAATGACTAAGTATTTTTTCCACATTTTTTTCTTCATCAATGCAGGAATCAAGGCTGATAATGGTTTTACCAGCCAGGCCCGTCATGCCTCCATAGTTTCCTATACTTATTGAAAAATCCTGCGGCATTTTAGCCGGATGGGTTTGGCAGGAAGCCAATAACAAAATATTGTGCAGCACAAACATAAAAGCAAAACTTTTCATATTAAAACGGGGCTTTGAATTGAACTACAAATTTTCCTTTCACTTCATAATCATGGTTATATTCTTTATTATCTCCGGCAAAAGCAGTTTTAAAAAGATTTGTATGGATATAGCCTTTCAGCAGGTAGCGCCGGCTCCGCATATTACTTCCTGCCCCAAGTTGCCTGAAACCAGTAACTGTAATAGCATTGGGTGGTGGTTCCTTTTTTTGATAAACGCCGTCGTCGAGGTTATTAAAACTTATATCCACTTCGGGGTAATTGCTTAAAACAACAGTAGGCAGAAGAGTGAACTTATCAGAATAAGGCTCTCTTGTTATTTCTGCATTATAACCTGAGGGCACTGTAAATCGCCCTTGAGATGCACGGGGTATAGCCATATAAAGACCGGCTGTATCACCTATTTCGGCAAACAGGAATATGGTAGAATCCCTGCCGATATAATTAACGATAACTTTCTCTTCTGAAACTGAAAATTCTTTATCGTCTATTGAAAAAACAAATTGAGGAGTATCCGGCAACGTATCAGTTCCTGTACCGTCGTTATTCACCCTGGCTGTCGAATCAATCTTACCGGTATTACCATCTGATTGATTGTTACAACTGCTTAGAAAAAATAAACTCATCCACGCAGCGGAAGCTAATTTTAAAAAAGAGGTTTTACTCATACTGTCATTTATCGATTGTATATTTCTTAAAAAGAATCGTATCTCCGGCATTGCTGAGGTCTTTAATTACCATGTCTTCTTTTGTAAGGGTGAGAATAGCTGTATTTTCCTTTATTGCCTCACCATCTATTGTATAATCTGTGGAAAGTATAGTTCTGTTCTCTTTTACTTTGTAAACACTCTCATCGCTTTATTCAACGGAATCGTTCTTATCCAATTCAAACTTGTAAGTACCATCCGAATGAAATGTATATAAATAGAGACCTGGCGCCTTTTCGGCTCTCCCATTAATAGCCCTTATTTCCAAAAGCTGCCATTGACCAACTATTGCCCTTTTTTCTTCTTTTATTTTTTGCCCGCAGGAAGTAAGAAACAGCCACATGCAGATAAGGCCCGTGAACTGAATGAATAAGATTTTACACTGTGCTGGTATCATGTGCTGGTTGTTATTTTTCTCCCTGCTAAGTAATGATAAACTTCATGCAGATGTGAGCAGCAAACAGGCAACGGCGGGAAAGGTTGGGAAAAGGCAGAGTGAAAGAATTAAGTACTCAGATAAGCAGCAATAAATTGTACAGTATAAAAAATTGAACCAATAATAAAGGGATACATATCAGCAGAACGGTTAAGAGGGACAGGATGCCCGCAAATTTTTGAAGCAGACCGTAAATTGTATAAGTACAAACAGCAATTCCGGCTATTAAAAGCACCACCACTAAAATAAAAAGCAATACGGCAAAGCGGAAAAGAATAAACGGCGGCGGCAAATAAATAATCAATAGCGAAACAACAGTCAGCATTACGGATTGCAGCAAAAAAAAAATGCTGTGTTTGTATTTAGAATGGATATAAAGTGGCACAGCTTTCTTCGGCTTTTGATTTAGAAAACCCGATACATGCCAGCAGTAAACGGGTGTGCCGGTTTGCTGCCGCAATGCTTTTAATAAGCGACCGCCCATCAGCCCTACGCCGTATAAAGAAATAAAAAAATACCGGCGACAAACTTTTCTCTCCTTTATGTGCCAGGTAATACTTTACACCAAGCCTTTTCCAGTCGGCATATTGGCGGGCATTGTCGCAGCCACAGTTATACACCAGCCGGATTTTTTTGGTAAGGCTACTCTCAATTCTTTGTACCCACTCTATCATGCTATTACCATGAGCCAGTAAGTAAACATCCACACTATCATGACTTATGAGCAACTGTGTTAATCCGTAAACAAATTTCTCTTCCTGGGCTGTTATATTTTTTTCTTCGAGGTAAATAAAATCATTGTACAATTTTTTAAGATAGGGTTTTGTAAACAGCTTTGTTGCTGTTTTTTGATAGGTTACTACATTATCTCTTACTGCAATAGCGGCGGCACTATAAGTTCTTGCGGGCTGTTCTTTGAAAAATAAAAAATCAGTTAAGATAATAGCAGCACAATTTGTTGCCAGCAAAATGACAAGGGTAAGTATGACAGCAGCTTTCTTAGTCATCATGCATCTGTTGTATGGTTAAAGGAACCATATAAATGCCACCACGACCTTCAGGTCCATTGCTTCCCCCGGGAATGGGCATGCTTCCATGACCAACTGCTGTTGTAATGATGACTTTTTTTCCTACTAGTTTTCTTAGTTCTTCGGCCTTGTACTTTCCCCCGGGTACTTTTATATAATATTCAGCACTGTCCTGCAGGATAAATCCAAACCGGGTGGTGGGCTTAAAAAAGTATTCATCATGATCAGTAACGGACCCTCCTTTATTCACAAATTTTCGGGTTATGATCATCCCGGTAAAAGCCCTGTTCCTGGTATTTCCGAGATCAAAAGGGACAACATCATCTCCCATATGTTTAAAAATACTGTCTGCCTGGTTTTTTATTTCACTATTTCGTTCAAGGTAATAACCTTTGCCCCCTGATCCGGGAAGATAGATTGCCGAAGATCCCATTACCTTTTCAGGAGTAAGTGCCTGTTTCATTGAAGTGAGTTTTACCAGGTACCGGGTGAGGTCATTGTAAGCAATTGAATCCATTTTTACTTTGAAATTTTTTAATGTTTCATTGCCAAGATGCTCTATCGGCATTGGAATAAATTCAAAAAAGCATACTCCTCTCACCCGGACCAGCTTATACACATTATTCTGACCATCTCTATAAACATAGCTGCTGTCCTTTTCGTATTTCGTTTTACTGCTACCAGTTGTTAATTGTTCAGCTCCTGTCATTTCAATATCATATACTTCTACATCCCGTTTATCATTTACTGTTCTGATTATATCTTTCCCCGTATCAGGTGAGGTCACCGGGTATCTCAGAATCCCCCGGACAAAATACAAGGTCCCTTGCTTATTGAGTATCGTTTTGTAATGATCAGAAAAGGATTTTATCCTGAACCAGGCTGTAACAGTTTTGAAATGCCGATAAACATAAATGTCCCTGCCTATAAATAAATTCCCCCGGATAGTAACAGGCTTGTTAAAATGCCTGAGTATGTCTATCCTGTTATCAATAAGGGGGAAAGGCTGATTAAAAAGCAGTGAATGGACCTTATGTGCCTCCTCCTCATCGGAGAATTTCCCAAATCTTAAATAGGACAGGTCGGGTATACCAACGGAATCTTTTCTCAATATAAAATGCTCGATAATGATATCATGCTTTTGCAATGGCACTTGCCTGTCCTGTTTTAATACCCTGAACCTGTAAAACAATTTTTGCAAACTGCCGGCCCGGATAATACGTTCCCCTGTTTCTTTATTAACTACGATTGTCATGCGGACCTTGTTCTTACTTGGCACCTGGACCGGATCAATTCTTTCTACCGATACTGCATTCTCATCTATTCTCATCCTCCATCCGTCCGGCAGGTTATCCCGGAAGTAGATCAAAATTTTATCGTCAACGATCTTTTGCGGATAACACGGTGCCAGCGCCAACACGGTTATAAAAAGTATGGAGAATGATCTTCGCATATAATTCCTTACCACTTTTAAAAAAATTACCTAGCCATTCCCATCTCTACTCTGCTTACCTGAACCATTAATTCATACTGAGGCCTGTAAACTACATGTGGTTTTGGAATGCTTCCATCCGGCCGGGGAAGAGAAGTAACAATGACAGGCCTCACCACAATAAATTTGTGTGTGCCAACGCCAAAATTCCTGTCCTTTCGAAATACCATAGAATTTGAAATTGTTTCTGTGCCGCTGACGGATGTTATATTACCAATCAACACCAGCATGTCATTATCGCCGGGGCGGGCAGTCATGACTGCTACATTATTCAATGCCTGTTCTTCATTCTCCTTTATTTTATTAACAGAAGCAACAGTGCTTTTATAATTAGCATAAAACTCAATATTGATGGACTCTTCTACCGGGTCGGGGAAACCGACTATCTTAAGGCGTTTTATACTTTTCAGGTTAATGGTTAAGTTATTTGTAAAAACGTCCGCCCTTTTAGGGGTTACATAAGCAAAGCGGATGGAGCTATTTTCAAAATAAGGGGTGCTGCCCGGCGAAAGAGACATACAATTGCATTTTCCAGTTGGAAGTGCCGTAGTGGCATCTCCACTTGCACCAGCTATTATACCTTTCAATTTACTATCAACAAGGTTCGTAAGTGTATTGCGTAAAAAAAAATTCAAAGCCTGTTCAGCAAAAGAAGCATCATCCAATGTTGGTGTTTCGGCAGACACTTTCATAATGGCATTGCCATTTTCTGTAAACCATTGCTTACATGAAAAAGCCATCGTAACATCCTGTGTCAATTGCCTGTCAAAGTAAGAGATACCATGATAACTGATATTCGAAATAGTGTAGTTAACCAGAAAAGAAATTTTAGCATATTTAGAATTTGGCAACTGACTGTTTGTTGAAAAAGCCATAAATGGGGCCCTTACTTGTATTCTATGGCTAAGCCTTGCTCTCACATTCGTAGAGGATGACATGCTATCAATGGAACGATTAACCCGGATAACGGTAGTTTGTATATTATTTTTTACTGCCTCTATAAACAAGTTAAGCCCCAGTTCGGTGCTGGTGGCATTTGCAGGTACTTCCGGTGGCCCAAGTGGCGGTGTCACTTGGGCATTTACATGTTGGAAAAAACTAAGGGTTGTTAACAACAGGAAAAAAAAATTTTTCATAAAAAGGTTTTAGATAAAGATTAAAAGTGGTAACATGGAACAGGTTGCCTAATCAACTACACCGAAAGATTGACCAGAGCCAAGATTTATCAAACTGTTTCCTGAACCACCTGCAATAGCTTTACCCGCAGGGCCACCGATAAAAGCATTATCTGAACCTGGTGAACCCGGCTGGCCCCTTAACCCACCTGTACCGCCGGTACCCCCTCCGGCACTGCCAACACCGCCAATACCTCCATTAGTTGCCGTACCCGGTAGGCCAGGGTTTGATTGAACTGTTGTAACGCAGGAGAAAACCGGAAAACCACTATTAGTTAATATTACCCCGGCAGTACCTCCATTTCCAGGAACATTTCCTGCACCACCACCACCACCACCACCATATTGTGTTCCTGATGCAGACCCGCCTGAACCGCCGCCACCACCGCCACCTGCCACAATACCATAATTTGTTACAGATATGAATACTCCCGTTTTAGTACCAATTGCATGTCCTCCAGGGCCACCATTTGATCCTGAAAAAGGAAAAGTAAAACATGGCGAGGGGAAAGCATTATTTTGTATACGTCCACTTCCTCCACGGCCACCAGCACCATCAATAATCCCATAGTTGCGTATAGTAACAGTGACATTAACCGGCATGTTTGCAAATGAAAGTGCGGTGTCACTTGCTACACATCCTGTAATCGCTATGCCGGCTTGAATAATCACCAGATAGCGGTTAGCAGGTTTATTTTTTGCATACGCATTATAAAAATCAAGCTTGCAGGCACCTGATGAGATAAGTATAATTTCGGTTTTGCAATTATCTAAGTAACAATTCCATATACCATACGCAGAATCATAGTAATTCAATGACCGGTCGTCTGTATTAAATATATGCAGACCATTAGGAGGATTTATTATATCATCCCTTTCTTCGGTTTTCATTCGGGGAAATAATACTCCTTTGTTATTACTGGAAATATCCAGTATTGCTTTATCGTGAGGCGTTGGGGTACCTATTCCCACTGACTGAGAAGAGACATATAATGAAAACAAGAAGCTGAAAAAAATAAGTGATATCCTTTTCATGGTAAACTATTTAGCAGAAAGGTAATTCAGTGGGATAAGTTATAAAAACAACAAACAGGCAACGGCAGGTGATAGAAGTTAAAGGTAGGACTTACAGTAATAAATATAAATCATAAGCTAATACAGCAACCGGTATGTTCTTAACTGCAAGCGGCGGATGGCAAACAGTCTTCGGCAAAACAATCTTTCCTGTCGCAAAAGCAATGATTTTCCGGTATATTTAGTGAGCTAAATACAATCCTCAATGAGAAAATTTATAGTAACAGTTCTTGCAACAATTTCAACTTTTTGTATGCAAGCACAACTAAATTTAGACTCACTTAAAAAAGAGTTTAACCAGATGCCAGGCGATACTGCTACTATCCGGCTCATACTTAACAAATCAAAAGAATACCGTAGAAAAAACCTGGATGCTTTTTTACTGATTAATAAAGTAGCCGAAGAAAAAGCTATTCAATCCGGAGATGGATATTTTATTGCCAGCACCTCTTTAAATGTTGGTATTGCTTATATCGACATGTCTAACTCTGTTGAAGCATCGGTATATTTTTTAAAGGCGAAAGAAATGGCAGAAAAAATTAATAACGGAGAGCTCAACCTTAAAGTAACTGCCGCAATTGGAAGTATGTATCATATCAATCACGAAACAACGAAAGCATTAGAATACTATACAAAAGCCTTAGCTATCAGCATACAAATGGATAACAAACTCATTAAGGCAAATATGCTGGCTAATATAGGTGGCATTTATTATGAAAAATCCGAAAGCAAAAATCCTTTTGAGAAAAAAGAAGCCCTTATTAAGGCAATAAGCTATTGCAAACAGGCTGTGAACTTAGCGATGGAATTAAGAGATACTTCGAAAATGCTTAACCAAATGAATAATCTGAGTATGATGTATTCAGATACCCAGGAATACGATTCTGCTTACTATTATTTAACATCAGTTAAAAAACTGATTGATGAAAAACCAGACTCAAAAGCGTTATGCCTGTATTATGGAAACATGGCCAGGCTGGCAAGGGAAGAAAAAAAAATTGACCAAGCTATACTATATTATAAAACTGCTATAGGGTTTGCAAAAGAATTAAATGCACCAGAATGGATTTTTGAAAACTACCTGGCACTGGCACAAACATATGAAGATGCAGGCGATAATAAGAATGCTTTGGAAAACTACAAGAAGTATCTTGCTATACGGGACTCATCCATTAGCGAAGAAAATTTTGCAAAAGCTGCGGACATACAGAATCAATACCAACGGGAAAAAAAAGATAAGGAATTGTTGCAAAAAGACCTTGAACTAAAAACAGCATCAGCAAAAAGAAACCGTCTTTTACTATTGTTGATTTCAAGCCTCACTGTTCTTTCTTTGCTCGGTATTTTTTCATTTTTACTGATAAGAAGTATTAAGGCAAGAAAAAAAGCTTATACCGAACTGGAAAATCGAAATGAGGAAATAAAAGAACAGGCTTTGCAGCTAAGCAGACAGGCAAGGCTTATCGCCAAGTTTCAAAGCCAGATGAACCCTCATTTTACCTTTAATGCCTTGCATAATATTTATGGTTTAGTTATAGGAAATGAAAATGAAAAAGCAGTGACACAAATTCAATCGCTGGCCGGGCTGATGAGAAAAACACTGACCAATTCAGTAAAAGAGGAAATTACAATAGAAGAAGAAATGGACTATCTCCAAAAATATATAGACTTTGAACAGGCAGCCGCACCTGCCAAATTTGATTTTACTATAGAAGTGGACGCAGCACTAGAAAATGCGTTGATTCCACCCATGATGATTCAACCATTTATAGAAAATGCCATCAAGCATGCCGAATTAGATAAAGTAAAAAACCCATTTATCAAAATATTTATTCAAAAAGAAAAAGACCTGATGAAGCTGATCATTGAAGACAATGGCAAGGGGCTGGATAAAGAAAATATAAACATTACCAAGCTGTCTCATTCCATGTCAATTATTAAATCCAGGTTAGAATTATTATTTCAGGGAAAAAATAATGCAGAAGTTGATGGTCTGCTTACTGTTAAGAGCCTGCCGGAGACTACTGCGGGCACCACAATTAAGTTCTATTTACCACTTGCTTACTCTTATTAGTTAAATTATACCGCTATGATAAAAGCATTGATTATAGATGATGAATATGTAAGCAGAAATGTATTAAAAAAACTGTTAGACATTAATTGCCCGGAGGTGGAGGTAGTGGCTGAATCCACTAATGCTACCGATGGAAAAAATGAAATAGAACGTTTACAACCTCAATTAGTATTTCTGGACATCAGCATGCCGGGAAAATCGGGTTTAGATATGCTGAAAGAAATTACCGACATTAAGTTTAATATAATTTTTGTTACTGCCTTTCATGAATATACAATACAGGCAATAAGGTTTAGTGCAATTGATTATTTATTGAAGCCTGTTGACAAAAATGAATTGATACAGGCTATTGAAAGAGTAAAAGCGAAAATCAGCAGCATTGAAGATCCGCCGCCGGTACAGGCATTTCTGCATAATCTACAAACCAATCAAACTCAACAGGAAATGCAGCTTTGTGTACCCGGCATAAAAGGTTTTCAAATAATAAAGATCAAGGATATTATTTATTGTGAAGCAGAAAACACCTACACGACTATTTTTTTACAGGGTAATCAAAAATTATTAGCCAGCAGGCCGCTAATTGATTATGAATTGCTGCTACAAGACTCTTCTTTTGTTCGTATCCATAAGTCATACCTTGTAAACATAAAACATCTGAAAGAATACCAGAAAGGAGAAGGCGGGGTTGCCGTTATGAGCGATGGCAAGCACCTGGAAGTTTCCCGTAGGAAAAAAGAGCATTTTGTAAACTACATGAAAACGCATTTCAAATATTGACGACTCCGCTCAAAGAATCTCTTTATTCTCTAAAAACCAATTATAAAAAATTTTCAACCCTTCTTTCAGGCTTGTTTGCGGATTATATCCAAGTAGCTCTTTTGCTTTACTGATGTCAGCAAAAGTTTTTGGTACATCTCCTTGTTGTTCAGGATACTGTTCAATAACAGCTTTTTTACCAGTTACCTCTTCTATTGCAGCAATCAACTCATTCAATGAAATGGAATAATTATTTCCCAGATTGATAATCTCAAATGCGGATTTGTCATATTGCATGGCAGCTATTATACCCTGAACCGTATCATCCACAAATGTATAATCACGGCTGCTGCTGCCATCGCCGTACATAGTAATTGGTTCACCTTTCAAAATGGCTTTGGTAAACTTATGAATAGCAAGATCAGGTCGTTGTGAAGGGCCATATACTGTAAAGAATCGTAATGCGATAAACCCGATATCATAAAGCTTACTGTAAACATGCCCCAGCATTTCTCCTGAAAGCTTCGTCATGGCATAAGGGCTTATCGGCAAAAGTTGTTCCTCTTCCTTCCATGGAAAATGTTTATTAACTCCATAAACACTGCTGCTTGAAGCAAATACAAACTGCTTAATATTTTTCTCTTTTGCGAAATCAAGTATATTCTGTAAACCGATAACATTAGTTTGCTGATAAGCCAACGGGTTTTGAATACTTGGTCTTACACCGGCCTTTGCTGCTATATGCACAATGGTATCTACTTTATCCGGAATTAAGTCGACAAGTTCTTCAGAAGTTGTATTGGCGATGTCGTTGTATAAAAAATGAAAGTCCGGGTTAGTTTTAAAATCCCGGATATTGAATTGCTTCAGATCCGCAGCATAAAAAGGATCAAAATTATCTATACAAGTAATCTTTATTCCCGGATTTGTTTGGAACAATGTCCGGATAAGATTACTACCAATAAAACCTGCACCACCTGTAACTAAAATATGCATACATCTATAAAATAAAACTAAAATAGAAAATCCTGCCATCTGGCAGGATTTTCACAAAATACTTGTCGGGAAGACAGGATTCGAACCTGCGACCCCCTGGTCCCAAACCAGGTGCGCTACCGGCCTGCGCTACTTCCCGATTCCCACAAATAAAATCATATTTGAATTGGGAGTGCAAATATAATGGCTTTCACCCTATTTGCTGATTATTTTCAGAACTAAGCTCAAATGATAACCAATAAGTTACAATCGCAGGTTCACAATTCAATTATATTCAATCGTAAATGACAGATCAGGCAAAAGAAACCCGTATTAATGCGGTAAAAAATAGTAACAGTAGAAACAGTTTTACAAATTCCACTTATCCAATTCACACCCTTTTTATAATTCTATTAAAATATATAGCCCAGGTGTAAACTGTTTGCATTGCAATATTTATACCGATACGACATTAAAAGCATGTCCTTCAGTCATACCTGTTGTCTATCGGTATTAATACCTCTGGCAAGGATATTTATTTAAAGTCTATTTGGTATTACTCTCCGGATTTATACGTTCATCTGATGCATTAATAATAAAAAACCCTGACTGCAATCGTCAGGGTCTAAGTGCCCTTTGCTGGAATAAGTGCGAACCAGATTTGGCCTGATTTATTGAAAATCATCGCTTTTTGAATACTTATAGTGCTGATCCTGCTTTCCAGATCAGCACCCTATTGTGACAGGTTAAAAATTGATTATATTTGGATATGAAATTGAAAGAAGTAAAATATGTTACTGATTACACCCTGCACGTTAAGTTTGTGGATGGTGTTGAAGGAGATATTGAACTTGACGATCTTGTCGAAAATGGCATTTTCAAAGTCCTTCAGAATAAAGAACTTTTTTCCAAAGCATTTAACACTGGTTATTCTATAGCCTGGTCAGAAGAACTGGAAATTGATTCTGACGCTATTTACTTTGAAGTTTCAGGGAAAAAGATGGATGATGTCATGCTACACAGAACTACTTATGCCTCAAATTAGTTATTTCCTCGGCGTAATTATCCGGATGTTTTACCGCGATCACAACCCTCCGCATTTTCATGCTGTATATGGTGATTTTGAAGGGATAATCGATATCGATAAAAACGAACTTATCGGAGGAAATCTGCCTCCCCGTGTTTTAGGCCTTGTTACAGAATGGACTGCACTGCACCAGAAGGAATTAATAGAAAACTGGGAACGGGCACGAAAACAGGAGAGTTTACTAAGTATCACGCCTTTAGTCTGATTCCAGAACTTATATAAACAACAATGGTCGCCGGATATTATTTCCAACGACCATTATTATTTCCAAAAATAATTTGTGCCCAGAACTGGATTCGAACCAGCACATCCTTTCGAACGCTGCCACCTGAAGGCAGTGCGTCTACCAATTTCGCCATCTGGGCATTAGTTTTTGGCAGGGCTGCAAATTTATTGGATTCAGGTTAATCAATGAAACTTTTTTAAACTACCATCAAACTACATCCACGCAGATCACTGCCATCTATCCTACCCAAAACTTCAAAACTTCCATTCTTATCAAGTTTCCCAACATCATCAGTAGCAATAAAACAACAGGAATATATATTGGCCAGATCAATGATATTTATTGTGCCAGCCCCAGCCCTTTTTACAACAAATGGATTTTCCTCGTCTCTCATCAAAACCTTCATCCAGGGTGGACAATGAAAAATCCCTTCGCCTTCTGAATAGGCCTGGGATAATAATTCCGTCATCCCGTATTCAGAATGAATATGTTCCAATAAAAAAGATTGCTTCAAAATAGAATGTACTTCTGGACGGATCAGTTCTTCCCGCCTCCCCTTCATACCGCCAGTTTCCATGATAACCGTATGCCTGAGTGGCTCCCGAAAGCTATCGGGAGAATATTTTTCTGCAAAGTCAAGAAGGGCAAATGTTACACCAATCAGTAATGTCTTTTGCTTCTTATTTTCCAGATCATTCAAAACTGCAAAAAGCTTTTCAAATTCATCCAGATAAAATCCACTTTGCGGATGTTCACTTAATTGAATCAATTTTTCAGTCATATAAACTAAAGAAGAATTCTTCCTTTCCAGATAAGAAGGAAGCAAGCCGATAATGCACCAGTCCTTTACAGGTCCATAAAAAAGTTCAATTGTCTTTGTAAAACTTTCTTCATACAAAGAAATTTCCTTTACCAAATGACGACTGTTTATACTGCCGCTGGTGCCGCTGCTTTCAAAAACAGCCTGTGGTTCAAACAAAGTAGTTGTTACTTCATGTGATTTAAAGAGCCGAACGGGCAAAAATGGAATTTGTTCTACCTGATTGATTTCGGCCGGATTCACTTTTAAGGCCTGCAAGAAATCTTTATAAACGACACATTGTACACTCTGAAACCTGAAAATTTCGAGTGCAAGTGCCTCAAATCCATCCTCTTTTACCTTAAAAATTTTATGATTCCATTGAACAGACATATTCACATCCTATTATCAAAATCAGTAAATTTGTTTATCTCAATAATTTATTATGAAAATTTTTCAATCCCTGCTGATCACCCTGATTCTTTTTACCATCAGTTGCAACAAAGATAAGTTTACTACCGTGCCCCAGGTTAGCATAACATCCATTTCACCTTCCATCGTTTTAAATGGCAATATAGTCAGCATGAAAGGAAATTATACCGATAAAGAAGGGGACATTGACTCTATTTTGATTGTTTATAAATGGTATAATGGCGCCGCCATTGTAAAAAAAGATACATTCCGTTACACATTTACAAGTTTAAATCTGCCCTCTAAAACGAATGAGGCAGATTTATCAATAGATTTTCAATACAATACATCTAATCCTAACGGATTCGTCACTCTACCCGCTGCATCTCCGAAAGACACAACAGCAACGCTGGGATTAATTTTAATTGATAAGGCTAATAACAGAAGCATTTACGCTGAATCAAACCAAATCAGGCTTAAAAAACCCTGATAAGCTTTGAAGCATTTTAAACAACTCCTGTACTTTTTTATTTACAGTAATCTTTTTATAACCGTTTGCGCTGTGGCAATGGTGGATCAGACGTACAGGTTTATTTTGCAAAGCCCACCAGACCTTTACTTTTCACTTTTCGTATTTTTCTCCACCATTTGCAGTTATAGCTTCCACTGTTACCTGACAGATCATTCGATTATACCGTCACCAAGGATAGCATGGATCAAAAGAAACCGGAATATTCACCTGGTATTTTTTTTTATTGGTCTCATAGGTTCTGGTATTCTTTTTTTTACCCTTTTACCTTATTGGCACTGGTTGATTTTTTCAGCAATTATTACTTTTCTATATTCAGCACCTAAAATTCCACATCCTTTGTTCCGGGCACTCCGGAAAGTGGCTCTGGGCAAAACAATATTTCTTGCGTTGGTGTGGATGAATGTCACGACACTTTTACCGATAATTATTTCAGGGCAACCGTGGAGAAATGATTTTACCCTTTTTATTATTCACCGCTTTTTCCTGGTATATGCGATCTGTATATTATTTGATTACCGCGACAAAGAAGACGATAAAGCTGACGGTATCCATAGCCTGATCACTTATATGACTGAAAAAGATGTTTTAAAAATATTCATTTTTTCACTTTTTGTTTTTACACTTTCCACCATCTTACTATATGTTTACGACTATAGTATTTTATCTTTATTCATATTACTTATTCCGGGCATTATCGTAGCTTCTATTTACAAGTATGCGATCAATAATTTTAATGATATTTTTTATTACCTGCTGCTTGATGGATTGATGGCATTTTCGGCTTTCATCATGCTAATCGCCGGTATTTAGCTATTTTTGCACACTTAATCAATCATTTTATGGCGAAAGCAACAAAGACCCGTTCGACAAAATCCTCAAGCCGGACAAAAAAATCAATCATCAGCGATCAAGCCTTTGTGTTTTTAAAATCGTATATCAATAATGCATCACCTGTAGGTTTTGAAACCTGGGGGCAAAAACTCTGGATAGAATACCTGAAACCCTTTGTAGATACACATTATGTGGACTCTTACGGAACAGCAGTTGGAATCATCAATCCCGATAATCAATTCAAAGTTGTCATTGAAGCACATGCTGATGAAATCAGCTGGTTTGTTAACTATGTTACCCCGGAAGGCTTGATTTATCTGAAAAGAAATGGTGGTGTTGATCACCAGACTGCACCCGCATCAAGGGTTTTTATTCATGGAAAAAAAGGACCGGTTAAAGCTGTATTTGGCTGGCCGGCTATTCATACGAGAATGGGTACGCCAGATCAAAAAGAAACAAATCCAAGAACAGATAATCTTTGGCTGGATTGTGGCGCCCGTAACAAAAAAGAAGTAGAAGCTTTAGGAATTCATATCGGGGCCGTGGTTACTTACCAGGATGGTTTTGATGAACTGGCCAATGGTAATTATATCGGAAGGGCATTTGACAACCGCATTGGTGGATTTATGATAGCCGAAGTAGCCAGGATGTTAAAAGAAAATAATAAGAAGTTACCGTTTGGTTTATATATCGTAAATGCAGTACAGGAAGAAATCGGTCTCCGTGGTGCAGAAATGATTGCACGAAGAATAAAACCTGATATCGCAATTGTTACAGATGTAACACATGATTCTACAACTCCGATGATCAATAAAAATATTGAAGGTGATATAAGCACCGGCAAAGGACCGTCACTTGCTTATGCTCCAGCCATACATAATAAATTACTTGCGCTGGTAGAAAAGGTGGCTGCCGATAAAAAAATTGCTGTGCAATGGAGAGCTTTAAGCAGGAGTACCGGTACAGATACTGATTCCTTTGCGTACTCCAATGACGGTTGCCCATCCGTGTTGATTTCCATTCCGCTTCGTTATATGCATACAACAGTAGAAATGCTGCACCGGGATGATATAGAAAACACCATCAAACTGATGTATGAAACATTGTTAACTTTATCTCCGAAAACTAATCTTAGCTATTTGTGATTTATGAATTTTTGTACATCGATCCCGGAAGCGGAAGCTATCTCATTCAAATAATTGTTGCAGCCGTTCTTGGTGCTTTTTTCTGGATTAAGATGTTCTGGCAGCGGTTAAGACACAAACAGACAGTTGTGTTTTATGCAGAAAGCAAGCATTACTTTCAGTATTTTGAAAAACTGATAAGAGGGTTGCTTGCAAAGAATATTAAGATTGTATATATTACTTCTGATAAAAGAGATCCCTTGCGTAAGACCAGCCCGGAAGGAATGCATGTAATGTATACAAAGTGGATGCTTGTGTTTCTTTTCAAAAGGATAAAGGCAGATGTTATGATTATGACCATGCCTGACCTCGGCAATTACCTGTTCAAGCGGTCTGCTTCTGTAGGAAAATATATTTATCTGTTTCATGCAGCTGTAAGTACGCATCAGCAATACCGGAAAGAAGCTTTTTTTAATTATGATACCATTTTTTGTACCGGAGATTACCAAAAGGTTGAAATACGAAAAGCGGAAGAACTTTACGGAAAAAATAAAAAAGAAATCATCACATACGGCTATCCATTACTGGATACTATAAAGGAACAGACACATGCTGATGCCCGGCAGATAATACTTGTCGCCCCCTCCTGGTTTGAAGGATGTATTTTTGATACCTGCATTGAAGAGCTGCTTTTGCAATTATCAAAGCTTCCATATGAAGTGGTACTTCGCTGTCATCCCGAATACAAAAAAAGAAAAGGAAAGAGCTTTGCCCGTATCAATAAAATGCTACAGGGGTATCCACATATGATGATTGATGAAGAACCTGATGTGATAAAAACACTGGCCGTAGCAGACATTCTCATAACGGATCGTTCAGGTATCGCTTTTGAATTTGCATTCGGAACAGGTAAACCGGTGTTATTTATTGATAGCATTTTAAAACAGACCAATCCATATTTCACTGACCTTGAAATTGAACCGGTAGAGAACCGCCTTCGTCCTGAGATGGGCATCTCCATTTTGCCGGAAAATCTGGACCAATTACCTCAAAAGCTAAAGGAGTTGGAGAATTTTTCCGAGGGGTTTCCATCCAAAATAGAATCTTTGAAGAAAACACTGTTTTACAATGCTGAAGAATCATACCAGCTGGGAGTAGATTATGTCATACAACATATAGCCAGCTAATTAAAGATGTTCTTTAATTAGCTGCTTTAATTTTTCCCGGTCAAAGGTTACTGGATTATTAGCAAATCTTTCTTCGTTCACTTCATCTAGTAGTTCATCAATGTTTACTTCTTTATTTATTATCAATTCAGAAAAAATTGTGCCTAATCCTGCCTGCCTCATCGCTTGTTGTATCATTTCTTTCGCCCCTCTTTCATCATTTACTTCCAATATTGAGCAAATCTCTTTCCCGGGCATATTATACAAAAAGAACAACGGCAGAAACAAAGCAACGGCCTGCCCATGCGGAACCCCATGATGAATAGTTAAATAATACGATAAAGCATGTGGCCCCGTTGTCCTTGTAATATTAATTGCCTTACCAGCCAGATACGAGGCTGACAACATTTTTTTTCTTGCTTCCTCAGTTGGCTGATTTACTGCCAGCAGAAATGAGTCTTTCCAAAGTAAAATGCTTTCAGTTGCATATTGCTTTGATTCTATAGTGGCATTCTGGTTCCAGAACGATTCGACGGCCTGGGAAAAAGCATCCATACCCGAAACGGCTGTTTGATGCGGCGATAAAGAATAGGTAAGCACCGGATCAAGTATTACCTTTTGTGGCAAGAGACGGTGATGAACCAACGAATACTTTCTTTTCTTCTTAAATATAACCGCAAAATGAGTGGCTTCACTACCAGAACCAGCAGTAGTAGGGACGGCAATAAAAAAAGGAATATTGATTGAGGATTCAACACAGCAATGAATAATAGCTTTAGCAAGATCCATCACACTGCCGCCCCCAATAGCAACTACGGCCTGCGTTGTATCTTTTAAAAAAAAAGTGAAAGCCTCCTGCACTTCTTCGCCTTCTACATTCGTCCCGGATTTAATAAAATGGTTGACAAAAAGACCATTGAATAACCCTGGGTAATCCTGCAGCTGAAAATGCTTCCCTGTAACAAGAAATATGGAATGATGACCCGCATCAGCTATTGCAGCAGCTATTTTTTTTACTGAATTCTCCCCTTTTATAATTTTTTGTGCAGCGTTCACTTTTCTTCCTTTTTATGAAGCGCATCCATGAGATTATTTTTCCATTCAGCAGGCTGACCCTGAGGGCGGCTCAGATCATGACGGCTGATTTTATTTGTTCTGATCTCCACAAATTGGACTGCCGTTGAATACAATCCATTTTGCAGCCACACATTCAGTTCTTTTTCCTTACTGATACAAACCACTTCTTTATAACCACATGCTTTAGCTACAGCGCAGCAATCAGCAAAAAAACCTTCAGTTGGCTGTCCCCCTACCGATTCATGACTGCCATTGTTGATGACGATATGAATAAAATTATTAGTTACATGATGTGCTATCGTTGGCAGCGAACCCATCTGCATCATTAAGGCGCCATCGCCATCCATTACAATTATTTTTTCCTCCGATTGCATTTTCAAACCCAGTGCTATATGGCTGGCATGACCCATTGCCCCGACACTTAGCAGGTACTTATTAATTTTGTTTCCTGCTGCCAAATTTTGTTCATAAAACTCCCTGCCGGTCTTTCCAGTGGTGCACACAACCAATTCATCGCCTTTCAAATGACTGATAATAGCTTTTATTACTGCTTCCCTCGTCAATGGATAATTGCTTTTTTCCATTTCGCCTTCGTAAGGTTCAAAAATATTTTCAGGAACTATTAGTGCAACAGGTTTTTGCCCATTTGTAGCCTCAGCGATTGCATACGTTATTTTATTAAAAGAAGAGCTTTCATCGGCATCCAGCATATAGCAAGGAATCTCTAATACTTCAAGCAATGACATCATTACCCGTCCCATTTTTTTATGCTGAGGCTCATCTTTTAAACCCGGTTGTCCTCTCCACCCAATCATCAGCAGCATGGGCACAGCATACATTTCTTTATCAGCCAGCGATGTCAATGGATTAATGATATTGCCAAGGCCAGAGTTTTGCAAATACACTACGGGCATTTTGCCGGTACGAAAATGATAGCCTGATGCTAATCCGACAGCGAGTCCTTCATTTGCAGTAATGATATGATCATCATCAGCCGAATATTCCTGCACATATTTCAGAAAATATTTCAGCAATGAATCAGGCACACCGGTGTAGAAATGAATTCCCTGCTGCTGTAAAAAATGATATAACCTCTCAGGAAGGATCATAATTGTTGGGAATTAGTTTGAGCAGTTCATTTACCGGTATCAGTTTTTCTTCTGCTTCTTTGCTGCGGCTATGTTGCAAAATAGATTGTGCTGCGGTAAGCATAGCCGGGTAGGCACTCCGTAAAAGATGATTGGCATATACCACAATATTAAAACCAGCATCCTCTAGTTGCTGCCAGCTAAGTTCATAATAAGTAGTAGGAACAGCCACTAGCGGAACTTTATCTGCAAAAGTATTATACTGCATTGCAAAATGCAGTATTTCGGTTGCATCAGCCGATTTACTATGTATCATTATTCCATCAACGCCCGATTTAATATAAGCGAAAGCCCTTTCTATTGCATCTTCAATTGATTTACCCAATATCAAACTCTCAATTCGGGCAATAATCATAAATTCCTTTGTAACACAGCTGTTTTTACCAGCCCTTATCTTCTCACAAAACAATTCGATACTTTCCTGTTCTTGTGATGATTGTTTTTCTATTAGCGAATTTCTTTTTAAACCGGTTTTATCCTCAATAATAATGGCAGATACTCCCAGCCGCTCCAGAGATCTGACGGTAAAAACAAAATGCTCAGTCTTGCCACCTGTATCTCCATCAAATATGATAGGTTTTGTTGTCACTTCCAGAATATCATGAAGCGTTTGCAAACGGGAAGTAATATCTACTGCTTCAATATCAGGCTTCCCTCTAGCCATTGAATCAGTAAGACTGCTCATCCAGATTGCATCAAATTCATTTGTAATTCCTTTTTCGCTAATAAAAGAAGTGTTTTCAGCTATTAATCCACTCAACCCATTATGGGCTTCAATAACCCTCATACATGGTTTTACTGCCAATATTCGCTTAAGGCCTTTAAGCCTGCTTTCTGCTGTAACTCCCGTTTCTTTCAATTCTTTTTGTATGGCTGATGAACTTATGCCGCCTGTATATGGAATTTCAACCAACTTGCCTCCCCATTCTTTTAATGTTTCGATTACTTTTTGCCGGGTTGACTGCTGTACACCTGTTATCCAGTCATCCCCGTGTACTACATAATCAGGTTTAATTCTTTTAAGGTTGGCAGTATAATCTAATGTTTCTTGTGCTATCACATCACTTACACCTGCAATGTTTTCAATTACTATTTTTCTTTGTTCAAAATTGAGATATGGCACTCTTTTATAACTGGCGATTGCTTCATCTGTAAGAAGCCCGATAATTACCCTACCCAGCTTCCGCCCAGCACTGATTACATTCAGATGGCCAGGGTGTATAAGATCGGCACTCATGCCTATGTAAACAGTTTTTTGCTTATTCATCTATTGTCGAAATTAAACTATTCCTATTGCCGGATGAGAAACCGCCTGATAAAATTAATAGTGATAAAATTAATCTCCTTCTTTAGTTTTGCGGCAAATAGCTATTATGAAGCGATTTATTGCAAAATATCCTGTTTTTCTCTACTTGCTATCACTTTTTTTTGTAGTGCATGGGTTAACAGAAAACTTTCCATTTATCCCAGTTAAGGATGCGGTATTCCTGACAGGTATATATTTTGCAGCTTCTTTTCTTTTTTCCCTGCTTTTCTGGTTGCTCTATCGAAATTTTACCAAAGCAAATCTGGCAGCATTTCTTATTATGGCATTCCATTTTTTTTTTGGGAGCCTACATGATGGGATAAGAAAAATATTCCCTGATTCATTTGTTGGCAAGTATTTGTTTATCCTTCCCGCAGCAGCACTTTTTTTTCTAACTGCCTTTATAATCATAAAAAAAAGGAAAACCCCGTTGCAGAGAATCAAATATTATCTTAATACACTTTTGTTATTATTACTGTTAGTTGACACAGGTTTATTAATCGGGAAATTAATGACTCATAATAAAGGTTCTGTTTCATTGCCCAGAGGGTTTGTATCCTGTGACAGTTGCCAAAAACCTGATATTTACATCATTCTGGCTGATGAATATGCCGGTAATAGCGAACTAAAAAATCTGTTTCAGTTTGACAACAGTAAATTCCTGAATGAACTTTCCTCCCGAAATTTTCATATAATACCGGAGAGTCATAGCAATTATAATTATACCCCATTTTCCATTGCCTCTATTTTAAATATGGATTACCTTGATTTGGCCGGGAAAGCCAGAAACAAACCTAATCTTACTTATTCTTATGAAGTCATATGGAATAACAGTTTATTACAATTTTTACAATTCAATAAATACCAGTTTTTCAACTATTCAATTTTCGATTTTGAAGGTCAGCCTGCCAGAACAAGAGAAGGGTTTCTTCCTTCAAAAACAAGGCTGATAACTTCTCAAACTTTTCTAAATCGATTTGACAAGGAAATCCGATTCAATCTTATTACCCGTTGGAAATCCAAAAGCAACCTTAAAATATTGACCTACGCTTTTAAACACAATAACAACAACTTATATAACCTTACCTGGAAACTGGCGGAACAAAAAACTACTTCTCCAAAGTTTGTGTATACTCATCTGGAGATGCCACACTTTCCATATTATTTTGACAAGAATGGAAAAGAACAACCATTCGAAAAATTGCTGGCAGACAGTCAGACAGACAAAGAAGCTTACATTGAATACCTGCAATATGCCAATAGCAAATTACTTAAGCTAGTAGATCATATTTTAGCCTCATCCGCATCACCGCCTATAATTGTATTAATGGGCGACCATGGTTTTCGTCATTTTACTGAACAAGTTGAATCAAAATATTATTTCCTTAATCTTGCTTCAGTACATCTTCCTTCTAAAAATTATTCTGGATTTTACGACAGTCTTACAGGTGTAAATTTTTTCAGAGCAGTTTTGAATACTGCTTTTAACCAACAGCTACCTTATTTGAAAGATTCCACCAGTTATCTGAAAGACTGAGTAGTTTCCTAATTTAAACTTTGAACCACATAGGCACATAGAAACATAGGCTTTCACATAGAAACCTACCGGCAGTCAGGCCTATGTGCTTCCTTCTATTGTGTGTTATGTGCCTATGAGGTTCAAAATTCAATAAAAGACAATACCAAAGATTAATCAAATTTGCATCCCCCACAATAAAGATTATTTTTACAAACTATTCATGTTTAACCCCAAAAAAATATTAATACTGGCCCCTCACACTGACGATGGTGAGTTAGGCTGCGGTGGCAGTATCGCAAAGTTTTGTGCAGAAGGCAAAGAAGTTTACTATGCGGCTTTTTGTCTTTGTTCAAAATCATTACCTGCCTCGCTGCCAGCCAATACCCTGGAACTTGAATGCAAAAAGGCAACGGCCTCTTTAGGCATACCGGCTTCCAACCTTATCTTATTTAATTATGAAGTAAGAAACCTGCCACAGTTCCGGCAGCAGGTATTGGAAGAATTGTTACAATTAAATACTAAAATTAATGCTGACCTTGTTTTTCTTCCTTCCGCATCTGATATTCACCAGGATCACCAGACCATTCACCAGGAAGGGATGAGGGCTTTTAAGAATACAACGCTTGCCGGTTATGAATTGCCCTGGAATAATTATAGTTTTCATACTAATTTCTTCGTCCGGATATCTGAAGGCGAACTGAATAAAAAAATTGAATCATTGAAGTCTTACCAGTCACAATCTCACCGCAACTACATGCAGGAAGATTTTACACGGTCGCTTGCTAAAGTACGGGGCGTACAATGTAAAAGTGATTATGCAGAAGCTTTTGAGATATACAAATTCATTTCATGAGCATCGTATTTAAAAGCTCTACCATTCTAAAACTAATGTTACAAAAGTTTACTGTAAAAATTAAATTCAGTTTTTTTTAATTCCCCTGCGGAGTGGGTTGCTTTTGTAGTTCAGCCGGAGATTTTAATGGTGCAGTTCTTTTTATTGGGATAATCTTCAATGGATGTGGAGGCGTGCCTGAAGTGGTGCAACCAAAAATATAGGCTTCAAATTTTGAACCTGTTTTTACTTCGAATCCCGGATCAAGAGTAATGGTACCACCTGAATTATAACCCACAGACGTACCGTCGCCACCGGAAATAACCTGCGTAGAGGTAATAGACAATGACACTTCGGAATACTCAAGCCCTGTTACATTACCGGTTAGTGTGGTCGAACTAGTACAGCCGGTATAGGTATCAGCATAAAATACACCCCGGCCAAATGTGCCTGCATAAATCCTGTCAGTAGCCAGTGCGGTATTTATCTCCAGGTCATAAATACGGGTAGTGGGCAGACCGTTGTTGTACATGATCCAGTTTACACGGTTGTCGTTGGTTACAAAAACGCCGATATCTGTACCGATATAAATACTGTTAGCTGCATCATTATTCATAACAATACAGTTAATGGGCACATTCGGCAAATTCCGCACAATACTCGTCCATGTTGGCGAAGCTACATTAGCATTAAAGGTTTCGTAAACTTTTTGCGTAGCGGTATATCCACCAACAGATAAAACCACATGACTTGAATTATCAGGGTCGACTGCCAACTCTGTAATATTACTGAGGGCAGGCAGGCTTCCCGTTATAGTCGTTACACTCCATACACCTCCGCTTAAATTAAAACGTTTTACACTGGCACCATCAGTTGCATATAATATGGTACTATTACTGGGAGCAAATTCCAGTGATTCTATTGCCGAGCCAAAACTTGTTGTAATCGTACTCCATGCACCGGTTCCGGAAGTAGTATTATAATCAATATTAGTGTAGCCAATATAAATATGTGTATCATTACCTGGTCTTAAAACAGCCGGCGTGGTCCAGTTTCCTGCACCCGTTCTTATTGATGCACTGGAGCTGCCACCATCATCACTGCGGCGGAAAGATCCGTTTTGACTGGACAGGTAGATCACATTGGTATTGGAAGGTTTTACTATCGTTTCCATACCATCACCACCACCGATGCTGAGATAAGTACCGCCTGAATTTTTATAAGTACCATTGTCCTGGTTGCCCATGGTAACAAAAGCTGCCGAAGCAGTGGGGTCTATTCCGATCCGATATGCCTGTGCTATCTGCATATCCTGATGCAGATCTGTCCATGTATCCGTACTGCGGGTCATCCGGTAAAGTCCTCCGTCTGTAGCAGCATACAAATAAGTGCTGGTGCATACCAATTCAAAAATATCAGCATGGCTGAAATTAGTTGTGCTGGAGGAAGTCCAGTCGGAAATTTGCGTCCAGATGGCACCGCCATCAACACTTTTGTATACATCTAAGCCGCCTACATACAGATGGTCTGCGATCGTAGGTGATACATCGATGGCAATATTACGCCATGACTGGCTTCCAAGCACATTGGGTGTATTGCTGCGCAGGCTGAAACTAGTACCGCTATTGGTGCTGCGGTAAAGTGCCTGGTATACATTGGCATTTCCATATAGCAGATAGATATACCCGCTATTCGCATCTGTAACAGCTATTTCAATCCGTCCGCCGCCGGTGGTGGGCAGTCCGGCTGTTACACGATCTATTCGTAAAAAGGTAACACCGCCATCGGTACTCTTATAAAAATACCCGGGTGCTGTGGCATACATTACGGTAGTGCTGCCGGGTTGGTATTCTAAGTCAAATGTGGAAGGGGTAAAATCTATTTGAGCTCCGCCAACAGTGGTGGAATAGGTAACAAAGTTCCAGTTCACCCCACCATCAGTGGTACGGTATAGCCCAAGGGTGGTGCAGGCCCATACGATGTTGGATGAGGTGCTGCTGACTACGATTTTATAGCCCCGCTCCCCACCACTCGCAGGAAAGTTGAGACCCGTGGTGGCCCAGGTGGTTCCGCCATCAATTGATTTCAGCACGCCGGTGCTTCGGTAACCAGATGCGCCGCCAACTGCACCTGTTATTGCATACATAATACTGCTGTTGGTTGGAGCAATCATTACATCCTGTACAGCAAGGTTGGGAATACCGTCAGTTTTTGGTGTCCAGTTATAAGTGCTGCCACTTACAAAATCTCCAAACCACATACCTCCTCCCGGAGTACTTACCCATATATCAGAACCGGAAAATTCAAGACAACGCAGAGCCCCTACTCCATTTTGTGCATCGCCGGGTTCAATAGTGGGATCAGGCTGACCAAGCGGTATCCAGTTTGATACACCACCTTCCACTTGGTTGGTTCGGCCATATATGGCTGTATAGTCGCTGAGTGCATTCCGGTTGAGGAGTTCAAAATCCGGTAAATCGCCATTTTGAAAAATATTATTTCTTACTAAAAACTCCCAACGCTTAAATTCTTTCCAGCCGGTGCCTTCTGTCCCCACCCGGGCGAAAAAACTATCAGCCTTTTGTTTAATAACAAAATAGTTATTACTGGGGTCTCTTAAAATTTCATCAATATTTTGTTGCGCTGCAACCTCCATTGTACATAATAAGAGCAATGGAATGATAAAGGGTTTGAAAATCTGTTTCATAGCATCATATTCTACATAAGGTGATCACAAATATTATGAATAGAACTTTTTCTGAATATATTCCTGAATCTGATTCAGGAATAGAATATCAGTTACCCGATGTTTTACTTTCGAGTTTCTTCAACCTTTCTTCCAGGTTTGTATTTTCTTTTTTCAATTGTATGATATAAAGTGTCAACTCTTCCACTTTTTCCAGCAGCCTTCTGCTCATATCACCCACTTCAAATCCTTTCTCTGCTGTAACATCAGCTGCTGATGGTATATTGGGAAGATGCCTGTTTTGCCGGATCGTTTTCTCCAGCTCTTCTATCGGCATCAGTTTATAATTATCACTGAATACATAATCCGGCCAGCTACCGCTTAACTGCACTTTTAATTCTTCTGAAATAATTTTTCCGTCCACACTCAGAGAATATCCTGTAGCGGGGTTAATGGTGTTTCCGCCTATCACCATCGTGCCATTGATATGCAGCTTTGCATTAGGGGTATAAGTGCCAATACCTGTATTACCCCAGGAAGGTTGTAAAACAAGATAGTTATTGGCACCGCTGTTTGACCATAAAACAAGTGAAGTGTCAGTTGGGAAAATAGCGCCGCCAAAAGCGGCTTCGTTGGCTAAATAAAAGTTGATTCCTGTTCCTCCCAGATTCAAGACCCGGCCATAGCTGGCGCCATTGTAGCCAATACCAATACGGCCATCATCCCGCATACGAAACAAGGTATCACCTAAACTGTTTCTTAAGACTAAAGTATTGGTAGATGATGTTGTCCCTGATCCTATTACATCCAGCCGGCCTAATGGAACACCCGGGCCTGAAAAACCGCCAAAGCCTACATTGCCATTCTGACTAAAGTAGTGGCGGGGTGTAACTGTTGTGCCGCCATCCGGTGTAGTGTACCACCTCAGATCAGCACCGCCCCCTGTTGTAGCCATTTGCCATTCATTGCCTCCCTGATATCCAAACCTTATTAACCCGGAGCTCGATTGAACAAATAAATCGCCGCCATTAATATGTAAAAGGTGAGCCGGGTTGGTTATACCAATACCAACCTGACCTGCGGGATTGATCGTTAATCTCGGATTGGCCTGTATCGTTAAATGAAGCTTACCTGTTGAATTTCCTGAGCCGGTTCCAAAATCCACATCTTCGGCTGCACCGGAATATGATCCCCAATAACCCCGGTAGAGATCATTTTCAAAAATACCCAGATACATCGGCGCTATACCGTTGAACTGGCCAACATAATTGGTGGCTGCTTTTACATCCAGCTTGGCAGCTGGTGTGGTTGTTCCAATACCCACATTTTGTGAAAAGGAGATAAAAGAAATTGCAAGAAATGCAATAACAAATAAAAAAGTTCTCATAAACAGAGGTTTAATAAGTTAAACAAGAAAAAAATCAGGAAGTGTGAAAAAATTATTTCCCAAGTTATTAAATGTTTGAATAGAATAACGAAAAAGATCTGATTATTTTTTTGTTTCTGGCCTGGGGTGAAAATATTGGAAAATCAGGGGGAGGTGACTCCCATCCTGACGATTTTTTACCAGCCAATCCGTTGGCCAAATTTTCCTAGTCCGAAGTAATCATTCAGTTTCATATTTAACCCAACCTGGTTGAATGCTGTATTATTTTGATAGTAAGCCCGGGCATACCGGATTTGCAATTTGCCCAGTAGTACCCCAACACCCATTGAAAACCCGTTTAACCCATTGGTAGTATTATTAATATTTAATTCTTTTCGCCGCAAAAAATTATACCCCGCCATCACTTCTACCCGATCACCTGCAAAAATAGTAGTGGCAAGAACCAGGTGATTCAACAACTTATCAAAAGAGAATTTTTTTTCAATGCTATTGTCAAATCCATTTTCATTATTGAAAATGGTGTCGTTGTAATTAAGATTAAACTGGTGAATCCGTTGGGCAGTTAACGAAAAGCTGAAAGGTGCACTGGCTAATCGTTTGGTAAAACCAATTTGCAAATCAAAAGGTAAATCATCCGGGTCGGCGCCTTCATATTTTTTTAACTGTGTACCCATGTTTTTTGCTACGATAGCAGCAGAAAACAATTTGGAAGAATCATGATATAGAATGCCAACATCAATGGCAAGGCCGTTAGAACTATACTGCCCGTAATTGGAACTGATAAACTTAAGCGTTGCTCCGTAATTCCATTTCTCCAAATAGCTTCTCGAAGCTGACACCTGCATTACCCAATCAGTCGGTATGAACTTACCCAACACATTTCCTGAAGCATCGGTTTCAGAAGTATTGCCATAGCCAAAATAATTAAGCCCCCCGGAAAAGTTGGTATTCAATTTTTCGTTGCGATAACCCAATGACAGGTGATACACTTTGATGCCGCCATAAAAACTATTGAACACTGCATTCATCTGTGTGTGCATGGAGGGTTTTAGCAAGGCAGGATTATTAAAGGCAAGGCCCACATCGGTGGAGATTTGCGAAATATTTACACTTCCAAGTGCAGTTAATTGTGGAGTGTTGGACAGTTTTAGAAAGTTAAAAACAGAATTGCCGCCGAGGGTTTGGGCAGAAGCATTTACCGACAGTAATAGTAACCATATTATAATCCGGCTGTACAAAGCCTTACGAAAATAAGCCATTGCCAAAACAAAATCCTCCCTTAAAAAAGAGAGGATTTATTGTACCCGGTACCACCGGGACAAACCTTAACCAACCAACATGAATAGTAATAACAACAGAAAAGACAGTTGGTTGAGTAATTTCTAAAAATATTTTAACCGACCAGTGCCAGATCAAGCACCTGGCTCATCGTTTTTACATAATGGAATTTAATGCCCTTGATAAACTCCTGTTCTATCTCCTGCACATCTTTCTCATTCTGCCAGCAGAGTATGATTTCCTTTAACCCAGCCCTCTTTGCTGCCAGCACTTTTTCTTTGATGCCACCAACGGGCAGCACCTGCCCTCTCAAAGTAATTTCACCCGTCATAGCCAGAAAGGGTTTCACCCTTTTGCCAGTTAATGCAGAAGCAATAGCAGACATCATGGTAATACCGGCACTCGGGCCATCTTTTGGCACCGCACCTTCCGGCACATGGATATGAATATTTTTCTTTTCAAACAGTTTTTTGTCCAACTTATATTTATTGGCACTTGATTGCAAATAAGTTAGTGCAGTGCTGGCACTTTCTTTCATCACATTACCCAGATTACCCGTCAGCTTCAGTTCGCCTTTACCATCACTCAGGCTGGTTTCTATAAAGAGAATTTCTCCACCCACATACGTCCAGGCAAGCCCCACTGCTACGCCGGCCATGTTGGCGGTTTTATAAATGTCATTACTGTATTTCGGTTTCCCGAGCATTTTTTCAATATCCTCCGCCGTCAATGCAGCTTTGAGTTTTCCTTTCAATACCAACTGCCGGGCCTGGTACCGCATGATGGAAGCCAGTTGCCGGTCCAGTTCCCTTACACCACTTTCTCTCGTATAGTCCTGTATTACTTTCTCCAGCACTTTGTCGCTTATTTTAAAATTGCTGCTCTTCAAACCATGCAGGTCTTTTTGTTTGGGAAACAAGTGACGTTTCGCTATTTCCATCTTCTCTTCCACAGCATAACCGCTGAGGTCAATAATTTCTAACCGGTCTCTTAATGCCGGCTGAATATTCTGGACATTATTAGCTGTCGCAATAAATAATACTTTGCTCAGATCATATTCTGCTTCCAAATAATTATCATAGAACGTATGGTTCTGCTCCGGGTCAAGCACTTCGAGTAATGCAGAAGAAGGATCGCCTCGATGGTCGCTGCCTACTTTATCAATCTCATCTAAAATCATTACCGGATTGGATGATTTTACTTTGCGGATAGATTGCAAAATTCTTCCGGGCATGGCACCTATATATGTTTTCCGGTGACCCCTTATTTCACTCTCATCATGTAAGCCACCTAAACTTAAGCGAACATATTTTCTGCCGATGGCATTGGCAATACTTCTTCCCAATGATGTTTTACCAATACCGGGAGGACCAACAAAACAAAGTATCGGGCTTTTCATATCGCCTTTCAATTTCAACACGGCGAGGTATTCTAATATCCTTTCTTTGATCTTATGCATGCCATAATGATCAATATCCAACGTCTTCTTTGCTTTCTTTAAATCGTAGTGATCTTCAGTATAGGTTTCCCATGGAAGTTCAAGCATCAAGTCGAGGTGATTATACACCACAGAAAAATCAGGAGTACTGGGATGCATTCTTTCTAATTTCTCTATTCCTTTTTTGAAAGCTTCTTTTGCAGTAGCAGGCCATTTTTTAGCTTCTGCTTTTTTCTGCATTTCTTTTATTTCCTGCGAATTACTATCGCCACCCAACTCATCTTTTATACTTTTCATCTGCTGTTGCAGAAAGTATTCTCTTTGCTGTTTATCTAATTCAGTCCTTGTTTTACTGGTTACTTTGTTTTTCAATTCGACGAACTGCAATTCCTTTTGCAGCAGTTGCATCAGCAAGTCTGCCCGTTGCCGGATCTGGTTCAGTTCAAGCAGGCGTTGTTTGTCCTTTATATCCGTATTCAGATTGCTGGATACGAAATGAATCAGGAATGAAGGGTTTTCAATATTGCGGAGAATGATGGAAGCCTCTGTAGGAATGTTTGGCGAAAGCTGTACAATGTCTGCCGCCAGGTCTTTGATATTGGCTACATAAGCGTTAAAGTCTTCATCTTTTGGCGACTCTTCTTCTTCTATCTTTTTAATTTTTGCAATGAAATAAGGATCTTCTTCCGTAATTGTTTCGATCAGGAAACGGCTTTTACCCTGTATAATGATGGTGGTGCCCCCATCGGGCATTTTTATCAATTTCACTATTTTGGCTACTGTGCCAATACTCTCCAGGTCTTTTACTTCCGGATCCTCTATATTGCTGTCCTTCTGAGCCACTACACCTATCAGTTTATCGCCCTTATAGGCATCAGATACAGCCTTAATACTTTTATCTCTTCCTACGGTAATTGGCAGCACTACACCCGGGAATAAAACGGTATTTCTCAGGGGTAATAAAGCTATTTCGGAAGGTACTTCAATACCATCCATGTCAAACTGATCATTCTCATTTAATGGAATAATCGGTAAAAAATCCATCTCATCTTCGGTCTTCAATAAAAATTTCTCAATATTCATAATCGACTTGCATCTTTTGTAAAACTGATATACCGCAAAATTGGATCGGCACAGGCCGGTAAATGTATAACGGGAAATCAGTATTCCCAAGATTCATGCCTGCCAATTTTTAACTGACAAATAATGCAAGTATTTTGACTTACCAGACAAAAAAATCCCCCGGAAATCCAGGGGACTTTATTCATAAGAATTACGATTTATAAGGCTATTCCAACGGATACCTGAAAACCTTCACTTTTCCACTTGTTCTGGTTATCAATGTCATTTAAATTATTCAGCCCGATTGCATAGCGACCATTGATACGAAAGGCAGCGATTTTCAATTGAACACCTGCCAGCATAGACAAATCACCTTTTGTAAAGGCTTCACCGCCGTTTTGCAGCAGTGTTTTGTTACTATTCATTAAAACACTAAACTGTGGGCCGGCCTGCAGGGACAGAAAACTACCGATCAGTTTATAATTAATCAAAATAGGGATTGAGAGATAGTTCAGCTTTACTTTTCGCTGGTCTGATGAATTGACCGCATTCTGATAGATATTTTTGAAATTACTGTCGACCGAGGTGGAAAACTGGTTAAAGAGAACTTCGGGCTGCAAAACAAACTTATTGCCCATCCGGACTTCTAAAAACCCACCCAGGCTGTATCCATAACGGAATTGATCGCTGAAAGATTTACCGTTTACTTTGGTAACATTGGCGCCGGCTTTTGCACCAATATGTAACTGGGCCATTGCGGCTGTTGAAAATAATACGGCCAGAGCCAGTGACAGGAGTTTTGTTTTCATTTTCATGTTTAATTGTTTATTTTTTTGGGGCACTAAAAATTGACTATAAAAAATTTCAAGTTTAATGCCAGTAAGCTATTTTGCCTGTTAAATTCCATTAACGACTATAAGTAAATCCATTTATATTTCTAAACTAGTCCTATTGATTCCTGTATAATGCCGATATAGCAGCCGTTTAGGCTCCCGATTTTTCGGGAGACTATTACGGATGCATAATCGGTATAATTTACAAAACAGTATTTGTAACCTTTCTATTGCCTGATAAATGTTAAGATTTTTCTACTGCCTGATATTGCATCAGAACATACATCCTATATTGACCGAGAAGATGGTATTGAAATTATTGCTGGTAGCGGGAAAATAATAATCCATTGCAAACTGTGGTTGTATAAAAAATTTACCGATTGAATATTCACCCCGCAGAAACAGGGTTAACGAAAGTGGTTGAAATTTTATCTGGTCATCCAGGTACAGGTTTTCGGTGCTATATAAGACACTGGAATTACTCCGGAGTAACGTAGCATAGGTACTGGATGACTGATTGAAACCGAATTTCTGGGTACCACTGGTAAAATTAATTTGAGGTGTAAAACGGATATGATCTTTATAAGTAAGCACATCAAGCCAGTAAAAATCATGTCGAACAGAAGTGACCAATGAAAAATCACTTACTGTCTCTTCTGTATTGATATAAGTAAACCCTCTTCTCCTCAATCTCAAATCCTGTATAAGGGATTCTCTTTCTTCATAATCAATACGACTTCCCCATCCATAACTGATGGCAATCATTGGCCTTACCCACCACTTCCGGTAAGTGAAATAAGCATATAACTCATTTTGCAAAGGGGTAGTGTAAAAAGGTAACGAGTCTTTTGTCATGAATTTTGTAAAGGACACCCCGGTAGCAATACTTTTGTTTTTTAAATAATCATAAGAACCGGTAATTGACCCCTGGTATAGATTCGTATTCACTCCATCGTTAACAATATACCCCGTTCCGGTAAAGCCTAATCCACTTTTATGATAATAGCCAAGCGTAGGCGAATAAGTCAGCTTTTTTTGAGTTTCAATTGCTGTGCTGTTTTTTCTTTGAAAGCTATAAAAGCTTTTTGCCAGGGAAAGACTTGTCAGAAAATAGCTTTGCGGTGTCAAAATAGAATCCATAAAAGCATCAAAATCCTGAAATAACTCATCATAATTCAGGGTAGTGTCAACAAGGGAAAGATCAGTAACAGGTGCAATAACAGTGTCTGCCGGGTTACTTTGTGAATAAGCAGTAACACCCAGCATAATAAAAGCTGATAGTATAGTCAATTTTTTCAGCATCGGGCAGTTGTATTCCGGCACCATTGATGTTGGCTATTGGAAAGTGACTTTAAGACTAAGGTGTCAAAATAAAGTTTAAAATTCATTGATCATAAAACGAAATTAATAAGCAGATTATTGGCTGATTTGAAAGGAAAAACGTCTTAGACAAGCTCCAAAACAGTGATTTCAGGTAAAATACCAACTCTTCCCGGATAACCAAGGAAACCAAACCCCTGATTTACATATAGTCGTTGATTTGCCTTTTCATAAAGCCCGGACCACTCTTTATATACATATTGTACAGGACTCCACTTGAATCCCGGTATTTCCACACCGAATTGCATACCATGTGTATGGCCGGAGAGCATCAGATCAATGTCAGGATACTCTTCCAGCACCTGTGCCTTCCAATGTGATGGGTCATGACTCAACAGTATCTTAAACTGATAGCCTTCAGCACCATCATATGCTTTTTTCAAATCACCGTATTTGGGAAACCGGGCTTTCGAACTCCAGTTTTCAACACCGATTACGGCGATTTTATCATTCCCCTTTTCAAGGGCTACATGTTCATTCATGAGTAACTGCCAGCCTAATGAAGCATGCACTTGTTTTAATTTTTCAAGATTAGTTTTTTTATCATCCTGATTTTCCCAGTTTACATAATCGCCATAATCATGATTGCCCAACGTAGAATAAATACCTAATGGTGCATTTAATTTATCAAACACATCCATATAGTCATTCATTTCATCAGCAAGGTTATTTACCAGATCGCCGGTAAACAAGATGAGGTCAGGCTTCTCTTTAATAATTTTTTCCACCCCCTTCATCACTGCTTTTTTATCCGTAAAACTTCCTGAATGTATATCAGAGATATGAACAATCTTTAATCCTTTAAAAGCAAGAGGCAAATTATTATAATTCAGCTTTACCCGTTTTACTTCGTAATTATATTTGTTGCCAAACCCATAGATCAATGTACCAAATAATCCGCCACCCATTATCATCCCTGTCCAGCTAAGAAAAACGGAACGGGAAATTCCTTCTTCAGGTTTCAAATCATCAACGGGTGTTTTTGAAATAAATAATTTACTTATCATCCATTGCAACACTCGGCGAACATCGTCGATCAAGAAGAATAATGAGGCAATCAATTTTGCAAAAAACAAACCTGCAATCAGGGCAAAAATGGTAGTCCGGGCAAACTTCGCCTGTCTTTCAAAATGGATATAAGGCAATATCAGTAGTATCATGATAGCTACTATGGATATAGCCCAATAAGTCGAATATATAATCGTTTTGTTACGACTTGATGCGGAATGAGAAATGATTTTGAGGGCTTGAAAGAAATAAATGTCCAGCAGGATCATAAAACCAATCAATATCCACCAAAAAGGAGTGTTACGCATAAAATAAGGGCAAATATATAAGAGAACAAATTAGTACCGCCTTTGTTTTACTGAACACTTATTTTTGCCTGAAAGGCCCGTAAAATGGGCACAACTTAATTTTGTGTTTTAGGATTCAGTCAGCAATTTTACCATGAATGCCAAAGTGAATAAGTAGTAGTTAAGCCAATATTTTAAATTGGGTTGAAAGTTATTCTACTTTGGCAGAACATTCATTCACTTACAAGGAGTTTTCGGCAAAATGGCAAGAATAATCGGTGTAGCAAATCAAAAAGGTGGGGTTGGTAAAACAACAACAGCCATAAACCTGGCAGCAAGTTTTGCTGTGCTTGAATACAAAACACTGCTGGTAGATGGTGATCCGCAAGCTAACAGCACTACCGGTGTTGGTTTTGATCTGCATAATATTACCCAGAGTTTATATGACTGTATGGTGAATGAGGCAAAACCAAAAGAACTGATCCTGAAAACCGAAATCCCTTACCTCGACCTGATACCATCGCATATTGATCTGGTTGGTGCAGAAATTGAAATGATAAATTACCCCAACCGGGAAATGGTATTAAAAAATTTGCTGGAATCAGTAAGGGGAGATTATGACTTCATCATAATTGATTGTTCTCCATCATTAGGTTTGATTACTGTTAATGCTCTTAGTGCTTCTGATTCAGTAGTAGTACCGGTACAATGTGAATTTTTTGCATTGGAAGGATTGGGTAAATTATTGAACACAATTAAAATAGTACAAAACAGATTAAATACTGCTTTGGTTATTGAAGGGATATTAATGACTATGTATGATGGCCGTTTGCGCCTTTGTAATCAGGTGGTAAGTGAAGTTCGCCGCCACTTTGAAGACATGGTTTTTAATACTATTATTCATCGCAATGCAAAACTGGCCGAAGCCCCCAGCGTCGGAAAGCCAGTAATATTATATGATGCCAATTGTAAAGGCTCAATGAATTATCTTAATCTTGCAAAGGAAATTCTTCAGAAAAACGACATGACCAGGATTAAGAATGAAGAAAGGATTCTTGAGTTATGAGTCTATAGTCGGGAGTCATGAGTCAGAGTTTGCTATATGTATAGGAACCCTTCACTACTCAGGAAACCGGCTCCAGACTACCGATTATTGACTAAAGACTAAACAATGACTACTCCTAAGCAAAATAAAGAACTGCTCGGCAAAGGGATACGTTCCTTGCTGCAAAATATTGATGCAGATCTGAAAACAACAGCTGGTTCTTTAAAGACAACAGTGGTTGAAACTGCAACTGGTACTAATCGTATTCCCGTTGATAGTATTGAACCAAATCCAAAACAGCCACGTCGTGATTTTGAAGAGAAGGCATTACAAGAACTGGCAGAGTCAATTAAATTACATGATATTATTCAACCGGTTACTGTTTCAAAATTAGCATCAGGAAAATATCGGCTGATAGCTGGTGAAAGAAGGTTACGGGCTGCAAAACTGGCGGGTATCAAAGAGATTCCGGCCTATGTCCGTCAGGCAAATGATTCTCAATTACTGGAGCTGGCATTACTGGAAAATTTGCAGCGTGAAGATCTGAATGCAATGGAAGTTTCCCTCAGCTACAAACGGATGATGGAAGAATTAGACTTTACACAAGAACAGGTAGCAGAAAGGATGGGAAAAGACCGAAGCACTGTTGCTAATTTTATCCGGTTATTAAAATTGCCACCCGATATTCAACTGGCAGTAAGGAGTGGAGAATTGAGCATGGGACATGCAAGGGCTTTAATTAATGTGGACACAATTGATAAACAGCTGTTCATATATAAAGAAATAAAAGAAAAAGGTTTGTCAGTCAGGCAAACGGAGGCTTTAGTCAGAAATCTTTATAAACAAGGCGGTGGTGTTAAAAAATCTTCAAAAAGTCAATTACCTCCTGCATTTCAGCGAATAGAAGATAAATTAGCATCGCATTTCAGTACCCGGGTAAAACTCAGGCATAGCCGGAACGGCAGCGGACAAATTATCATTGATTATTATTCGCAGGATGAGCTGAATAAAATTCTCGGGCAGATGGATGCACCATTGGATTAATCTCGTAATTAAATATTGATTGTTGAATAATTTAATCGAAAAATCAATATTCAATACTAAACAAACAATTTTCAAGTATAACCTCTGATAAACCGATATTTCTCTAAAGTGAGTAAACAGATGAAGCAAATTTTAAATACTCCTGCTACTGCAAAAGTTGCTTTTCTGCTATTATTCATTTTATTCAGTCAATTTGTTTTTGCACAAAAAGAAAAATCAGTTGCAATTAAAGAAGCTATAAAAGACTCCACCCCTGTTGTAGCAAAAAAAGTATCCACTAATAAATACGATTCTGCTTTTGCAGCACACAGTCCGAAAAAAGCAGCTATCCGTTCGGCTCTTCTGCCGGGGCTTGGACAGATTTACAATAAAAAATACTGGAAGTTACCCATTGTGTATGGGGCGTTGGGTACCTGTGCCGGAGTTTTCTTTTTTAATTTTGGCAATTACAAGGATACCAGGTTTGCTTACAAAGTGAAATACAATATGAGGGTGCTTAGAACTGATTCAGCCCTCTATGCAGATGTTAAACCATTTCTGAAACCGCTTTCAGAAGAATCACTTCGTTTCTATCGCAACCAATACAGGAGGGATATTGACTATTCAGCTTTATTCTTCTTAATACTTTGGGGTTTAAATGTTGTAGACGCCACAGTGGATGCACACCTAAAAAGTTTTGATGTAAGCCCCGACCTTAGTTTGCGATTTAAACCCGGATATAGTGATATGGCAAAGACAAACGGCCTCAGCCTTGTATTGAAAATTGGCAAATAATTAATCCGGGCCAGAGCAGACTTCCTAAGAAACATTAATGGTTACTTTTGTGCAACTTAAATTTTATTTATGCGTATAGCATTAATCGGCTATGGAAAAATGGGTAAGGCCATTGAAGAAGTAGCATTACAAAGAGGTCATGAAGTAGTTATCAAAATTGACCAACCCAATTTGCATGAATTTACCAAAGAAAATCTGACAAAAGCAGATGTGGCTATTGAATTTACCAGCCCGCATACTGCTTATGATAATGTGAAAAAATGTATTAAGTTTGACCTGCCTGTCATTTGTGGTTCTACGGGATGGACAGACCGGCTAGATGAACTAAAAACTATTTGTGCCAATAAAAATGGCTCTTTTATCTATTCAAGCAATTACAGTGTAGGTGTAAATATTTTTTTTGAAGTCAATAAAAAATTAGCTGCACTTTTGGCTCCGCACAAGGAGTATGAAGTGATAGTCGAAGAAACCCATCACACTCAGAAAAAGGATGCACCCAGCGGAACTGCTATTACACTGGCTGAACAAATACTGGAACAGGTAAAAAGAAAAAAGCAATGGGTAAATGAAATAAGTGATAATCCCGAAGACCTTGAAATCATCAGCCAACGAATAGACCCTGCTCCCGGCACTCACAGCATTAAGTATTCTTCGGCCATTGATGATATTGAAATTATTCATACAGCCCATAATCGAAAAGGCTTTGCTACCGGTGCAGTCCTTGCTGCTGAATTTTTGAAAGGGAAAAATGGGTTTTTTGAAATGAAAGATGTGTTGAATTTGTAACATATACAGAAAACAAACTCTATATTTTTTAATGGCTTAATTAAGTATGCGTCTGAGCATCGGTAGATATAAAATTATTAGCTCAGCTACAATAACATTATCATCGTCTGCGGAGTTTCCCCATGATATCGAAGCGACGCATTATTCATCATTTGTTAATTCTATAGAGTAATTGCAAAAGAAATCTATAGCACAATACTTTTCGAAAAAGAGATTACCTTCAGAAAAAGCATAATGCTTCACATTTTATAACCTGTATTAGTATTTCCTTTTTTTCATCTGTGTGATAAATTTTTTTAATGAAACAAGAACTTGCCCATATTGCATTAGTTGTAACAGATTATGACGAAGCGATTACCTTTTATACTCAAAAACTCAACTTTACTCTTATTGAGGACACAATTCTGTCTGAAACAAAAAGATGGGTATTAATAGCTCCTCCAGGTTCTAGCGGATGTCAGTTACTGCTTGCCAAAGCGGCAACTGATGAGCAACTATCAAGAGTAGGCAATCAAACCGGCGGCAGGGTTTTTCTTTTTCTTTACACCGACAATTTTCAAAGAGATTATACTATCATGCAGGAAAAAGGAATTGTATTTGTAAGAGAACCGGTTACAGAACCGTATGGAACTGTAGCTGTTTTTAAAGACCTCTATGGTAATCTCTGGGATTTAATTGAACCCATGGGCAAATAACCTAAATCCCTCATTCTCATAAATATAATGCAGGTAAAGTTGGCTTTTCCCAAAACATTGAAAACCTTACCTTTGCCGCACTTTATCAGTACTTATTTATTTCTAAAATCGTACATAGTTATGGCAGATATTTTTGAACGTTTATTAAAGCATGCCGGGCCCATCGGTCAGCATCGTGAAAGAGCACATGGTTATTTCGCTTTCCCAAAATTAGAAGGAGAAATCGGCAGCAGGATGAAATTCCGTGGTAAGGATATGATTGTATGGAGTTTGAATAATTACCTCGGTTTGGCCAATCATCCGGAAGTAAGAAAAGCAGATGCAGAAGGTGCAGCACAATATGGATTGGCTCTGCCAATGGGTGCAAGGATGATGAGCGGTAACAGCAACCTTCATGAACAACTGGAAGAAGAACTGGCTGCTTTTGTAATGAAAGACGATGCTGTCTTATTGAATTTTGGTTACCAGGGTATGGTCAGCATTATTGATGTGCTTTGCGGCCGTCATGATATTATTGTTTACGATGCCGAAAGCCATGCTTGCATCATTGATGGCCTTCGGTTACATCCCGGACATCGTTATGTTTTCAAACATAATGATATAGAAGATTTTGAAAAACAAATGCAAAGGGCCACTTCATTAATTGAAAAACAAAAGGCAGGTGGCATATTAGTTATTACTGAAGGTGTATTTGGAATGGCAGGTGACCAGGGCAACCTGAAAGATATTGCTGTATTGAAAGATAAATATGAATTCCGTTTGCTGGTGGATGATGCACATGGCTTTGGCACATTAGGTAAAACAGGTGCCGGTGCAGGTGAAGAACAGGGTGTCCAGGATGAAATTGATTTATACTTTTCTACGTTTGCCAAATCAATGGCCTCTATCGGTGCTTTTATTGCCGGTGATAAACAGATCGTTGATTATATCCGTTATAATATCCGCAGCCAGATATTTGCCAAGAGCTTACCGATGCCATTGGTGGTGGGCAACCTGAAACGGTTGGAATTACTAAAAACTCAACCCCACCTAAAGGAAAAATTGTGGGAGAATGCCCTGAAACTTCAAAAGGGTTTAAAAGAAAGAGGATTTGATATTGGTAAAACAGACTCCGTTGTAACGCCCGTTTATATGAAAGGGGATATTCCGGAAGCCACAGCCATGGTAATGGACATCCGGGAAAATTATCATATCTTTTGTTCCATAGTGGTATACCCGGTTATTCCAAAAGGGCATATTATTTATCGCCTCATTCCAACGGCGGTACATACAGATGAAGATATTCAGCAAACGTTGATAGCCTTTTCTGAAACCAAGAAGAAATTAGATGCAGGCGATTATAAAGTGGAAGCTATACCTGACATGGCTGACACAAAATAATATGCTTCCCTTTGTCATCCTGAGTGAAGCGAAGGATGGCTGACGCTAATTAAATAAATTAACTTTTCCGAGACGGCATCTTTTCGAAAGAGGCCGTCTTTTTATATATACGGCAAACCGGTTTACCTTGTTTCCACTACATTTACAACCATAAAAATTCACAGTATGCGTAAACTTTTTTTACTCCTTTTTTTGCTGCCATTAATTGTATCAGCACAGACTAAAGAAATCACCTTAGAAGACATCTATAAAAAAGGAACTTTCCGTGGCGAGTTTGTTCCTGGATTTGCCGGCGAAACAATGGATAGTTTGCTGGAGGCTTCCAACATTAAAGAGAATGATAAAAAAATCTCCGTATCAGATTATACAGTAAGTGCCGATAAAAAAAGAGTTCTGATTTACAATAACCGGGAAAGTATTTACCGTCACTCTTCAAAAGCATATAGCTATGTTTACGATTTTGCTTCAAAAAAATTACAAAAATTAGATACAGCCAAACTGATGCATGCCAGTTTTTCGCCTGACGGCAGTAAAATAGCTTATGTAAAAGATAATAATCTTTATCTGTTTGACATGACCACAAAGAAAACAAAAGCTATAACGACTGATGGGAAATGGAATAAAATAATAAATGGCAATTGCGATTGGGTGTATGAAGAAGAATTTTCATTTACCCAGGCCTACCAATGGAGCCCAAAGGGAAATTATCTTGCCTATTATCGTTTTGACGAGAGTAAAGTGAAAGAATATCAGTTTACCCAGTTTGACAATACACACAATAAACAGTACACTTATAAGTATCCGAAAGCCGGAGATGGTAACTCTACGGTTGATATTTTTATTTATCATGTAGCCAGCGGCACCAAAGCCAAAGCCAAATATGAACAGGGGGATATTTACATTCCCCGGATTAAATGGACACAGGATGACAATTCATTGGTTGTATTCTGGATGAATCGTCACCAGAATGATTTGAAGCTTTTACTCACTAATGCAAAAACCGGTGCCGCCACCACCATGTTCCAGGAAAAAAATAAATACTATGTGGACATTAACGACGACTGGCAGTTTTTAAAAGACGGAAAAAGCTATTTACTTACCAGTGAAATGAATGGGTTCAACCATATCTACCTTTATAGTATAGATGGAAAATCAAAAACACAAATAAGTAAAGGAGATTTTGAAGTAACGGGCATCAATGGAGTAGATGAAAATAGCAGAAGAATTTTTTATACGATGGCATACCCCAGGCCAATGGACAGAAATCTTTTTGTAACCGATTTTGATGGTAAAAAAACTTACCAGCTTACGCAAAGCGAAGCATGGCACAGAACAGAAATAAATGATAAGTTTACTCAGTTTTATGACTATAAATCTGATTTAAACACTCCGCAAACTGTATCGCTGAACAATATTGTAGTGACTGACAATAATGATATAACTGCCGTCGCAGTAAAAACATTAAATGAAAATGCTAAACTAAAAGCAAAAACGGCTGAATATGGGTATGGGAAGGCCGAGTTTATCAAAGTACCCAACAGCAAAGGCGATACGTTAAACGGCTGGATGCTGAAGCCTTCCAATTTTGACCCTGCTAAAAAATATCCTGTATTGTTTTGTAACTATGGCGGACCGGGTTCGCAGCAGGTTGGCAACCGTTTTGGTGCAGTTAGCGCATGGCATCAGATGTTGGCGCAAAAAGGTTTTATTGTAGTTAGTGTAGATAATACGGGAACAGGTTTTCGTGGCGAAGAGTTTAAAAAGAAAACTTACCTGCAACTTGGTAAGTTTGAAATAGAAGATCAGATTGATGCTGCTAAGTATATCGGGAATATGCCATTCGTAGATAAAGATAATATTGGTCATTGGGGTTGGAGCTATGGTGGTTTTATGAGTTCTTTAGCTATTACAAAAGGGAATGAGGTATTCAGTGCTGCAGTTGCTGTAGCGCCTGTAACTTCCTGGAGGTACTATGATAATATCTACACAGAAAGATATATGCGAACTCCACAGGAAAATGCCGGCGGATATGATGATAACTCCCCCATTAATTTCACTGATAAAATAAAAGGGAAATACCTGATTATCCACGGCACAGCAGATGACAATGTACATTTTCAAAATGCCACGCAAATGATAACAGCACTGGTAAAAAGCAATATTGATTTTGAAAGTGCTTATTATCCCAATAAGAACCACGGCATCGGCGGCCAGCTGGACAATACCACCATGCACTTATGGGGCAAAATGACCAATTGGATAATGGAGAATATGGGTAATGAGAACACAAAGAAACCTCCTGCACCTGTTAAGCAACTTAAAGGCTTTTAATAAAATTGATTAGAATAACTTTAAATGGCTCTTGGAAATGGGGGCATTTTTATTGGAAGACGGAACTCTGTTCCGTCATTTATCAATCCTTATATTTCGAACCTACAAACTATTGATAAAGCATTTTTTTTAGGAAATATGACCGGAAACGGAGTTCCGGTGGCCTAAAAAAAAGAACCCCGACTCGAAAGTCGGGGGCCCTAATCAAAAACCATTAACCATTAAACCTTATCCTATGAAAATTCAATGCTAATATCGTTAATAAAACGATAACACAAAAAATTTGTTTGCTATTTTTGAACACAAATACAAAAATGTTGTTGATAAATAGTAATACTTGATTACCCTCAATATTTCGACCTAATATTTGTAGATTTAAATCTACAAATATTTTGTGCAAACGATTGCTGTGTTTGTAATCATTCAATCATCATCCAGGAACTATACGGATGTATTTTTATACAATATGAGAAAAGTAATAGTAGCGATAACTGGGGCCAGCGGATCAGTCTATGCTGATAATTTATTAAGAAAATTAATGGCTATCAAAGAACAATGGACAGACCTTTCAGTAGTAATGACCGGCAATGCCAAACAGGTTTGGAAATTAGAACTCGGAAATGATGATTGGGAAAAATTACCTATTAAAATTTATGACACAACAGATTTTACAGCACCATTCGCATCGGGATCAGGTCAATATGATACAATGATCATAATTCCCTGCTCCATGGGAACACTTGGCCGGATAGCTACCGGCATCTCGAATGATCTTATTTCCAGAGCTGCCGATGTTGTATTAAAGGAAAGAAGAAAGTTGATCTGTGTTGTGAGAGAAACACCATATAGTCTTATTCATATACGCAATATGGAAACTGTTACGCTGGCTGGTGGAATTATTTGCCCTGCAACACCTTCTTTTTACAGTCGTCCAACCACCATTGAAGAAGTAGCTGCTACAGTTGTAGACAGGGTGCTTGATCTTGCCGGCTTTGATAGTAAGAGCTTCCGGTGGGGAAAATAAGAACCCCGGTAGATACCAGGGCTCTTTTTCATAGACACACATTATTAAACACTACTTAATCCGTAAATCTTCCTCCTGCATTTATCCAATTGGTAATTTTTACTCTCTCAGTTGCAGGCAAAAGGCCTGATGGAGGCATAGCAGATGGAATACCATCCACTGCCCTGACTTTAATGCGGTCTTTAAAAGTCACAATATTGCATTCAATCGTCCAATTCATTCCTCCTTCAGCCTGCACACTATTATGACAACTCACACAGTTATTATCCAGTACGTTTTTAACTGCAAGAAATAATGGTCCCGCAGTAAGGTTGATTACAGTCGCATTATTGTTACCTGTACATCCATTTACATCTTTTGCAGCGATGGTATAATTTGCCGCAGGCAGGTTAGCAAATATATTTGACGACTGGAAAGGACCACCATTTAAACTGTATGTGTAAGGAGCTGTTCCACCGGAACCGGTAGCGGTAATTGAGCCATTGGCAGATTCACAAGGCCTGTTACCAATAACAACATTTGATATTGCAATAGCGACACCGGCACAAGGATTAGGTACTGTTAACGTAAATACAGCTGATCCGGTACAGCCATTTACATCTTTCGCTGATATGGTATAGGAGCCGGCACCTAAGTTGGAAAAAGTTCCCGATGCCTGGAATGCTCCTCCGTTGATATTAAAAGTATAACTACCAGAACCTCCGGAAGCTGATGCAACAATACTGCCATTGGTGGCTCCGGATGTAGTAGGATTAGTAACTGTGCCTGTAACTGTAATAGTAACACCAGTGCAGGGATTTGGTGCTGTTAATGTAAATACCACAGACCCGGTGCATCCATTTAAATCTTTAGCCACAACAGTATAAGAACCGACAGCAAGGTTTATAAAATTCCCCGATGCCTGGAAGGCTCCTCCATTAAGATTGAATGTAAAACCAGAACTGCCAGAAGCAGCCGCACTGATACTTCCATTACTAACTATTGTTGATGTTGGATTAACTGTTGTTCCCGTTACTGCTATCGTTACCCCGGCGCAAGGATTGGTGCCTACTAATATAAACGTAGACGAACCAGTACACCCATTACTGTTTTTTGCAACAATGGTATAGGAACCGGCTGCGAGCCCGGTGAAACTTCCTGATGATTGAAAAACTCCACCATTAAGATTATAGGTAAATCCTGAGCCCCCAGTTGCAGTAACGGTGATACTACCATCGCTGGCAGTGAGTGTCGTAGGATTGGCAGTGGTACCGCTAACAGCAACAGTAACGCCGCTACAGGGGTTTGGAGGCGGTGGTGTCCCCCCCTTTCCACATGAGCCACTGATTAAAATAGTAGCTATAAAAAAAAGGATAGCTGAAGAAGTAAAGTTAAAAAATTTCATAAGCATTTTTTTTAATAATCGTTCGCTTGATTCCAAAGGTTGCCAGATTACTTTCCTATTTCCCCAGAACTTTTAATTGAATGGTTTAATACCAATTGAAAACAAAACACCGCCGCTGTTCAGTTTTACTTTACCATAACCAATACCACTTAGTGGCAATTTAACATACGGCTCCACCATCAATGAAATGTGTTTGTTGATGTTCTGCTGGTATCCGCCAGATAAAGTAAGTGCAGAAAAAAAATGTTTATTCTCATCTTTAATTGTCCATTCTCTGTTTAATGTCGGGCCTGCAGGGTAGTATTTATAGGAATAGTTATACTTCTCTGTCTTCATCAGGTAAGAAGAAATTCCCGCAGAAACAAAAAATGATTTTTTTACAGACTTAGAAAAATTATAGCTCATGGATAAAGGAAGTTCATACACTTTACAGTCGGCATCCACTTTTTCCAGGTAAGGATAGTATGTATAGAAATCTGCAGGCGGGTGATAAGCATCCGGCGAGGCTGAGTAAACCTTTCTACCAGCATAAAACCCTGCCCGGATAGTAAAGCGATTGTTGAAAGTGTATCCAACTCCTCCTCCCGTAATCAATTTTGTGGTTCCTAATTTATCTCCACCAACAAAGCTTACATCAGGCCCTGCTGAAAGAGTAAAGAAAAATGAGTTCCCCTTTTTGGTCTTGAGCTTTTCTTTTTTTGCAATGCCTTGTTTTACTGGCTGGCTCTCCTTATTTATATCATCAGTCTTTGCTGGTTCGTTTGCAGCAGGCTTCGTAGTATTCGTTTCTATTGGATTAGCGGTGATAACCTGTTCATTTTGCTTTTTTTCAGTACTCGCAACATCACTTGCAGGGATCGTTGTACTTATTATCGTTGATGTCTTTGTTGTTCGCTTCTCAGTAGGGTTATCTTTTTTATCATTAGCCTGCCGCCATTTGTTATCAGCGTTTGCCATCGGCTGCTCTCTCTTCGCTTTTGGATTAAAGGAAGAAGTGGTTGATGTGATGCTATTTTTATTTGTTCGCTTATTTGTGTACAAATTATCAGCCACCTTGGCTATCGTAGCGTTGGCACCAGGTTTATTATTATCAATCGCAACAGTGCTGCCTGCATCATTCTTTTTAAATACAAGCACATCGTTCTTTTTGATTGCTTTTCCATCTGTCCGGGCAGTTGCCGGAGGCAGGGCTGTCTGCTTTTGCTGAACAGTTTGTTCTTTAGCTACTATAGCCTTGCTGCTTTTCCATGGTTTGGCAACAAGAAGCCCTGCCCCACCCAAGCTAATAAATAATAAGAAGAAGAAAAGAAACCTTCTCCTGTCATCTTCCTTTTGAGGCAGATGCTTATTCAGCAGCTTCTCCATCTTTGACCATGTCTGTTCATCATAAGCCGGGTGATGGTGATCAGCTGCTTCTTTTATTTTTTTATCAAGTTTATCAAACTGCATTTCTTGCTATTTGTATTTCGTTTTGCTTAAATAGAATTTTCTGTAACTGCTTTCTTGCCTTAGAAAGATTGGATTTTGAGGTGCCGATAGAAACACCAAGTTGTGTAGCTATTTCCTCGTGACTCAATCCGTCTATTATAAACAAGTTAAAAACAGTGCGGTAACCGGGCGACAATTCCTGTACAGCCCGGATAATCTCATCATATGATAATTTATCTATAGCATCTTCACTAACCGTGGCCACTTGATACACTACATTATCCAAATGTGTAACCAGCTGATGTTTATGATTTTTCCGGAAATGGTCAATAGCTGTGTAAACCATAATTTTTCTTAGCCATCCTTTAAAAGAACTGACCACATCAGCATAAGCGGGTTTATAACGATGTATCTCTTTGAAAATTTTAAGAAACCCGTCGTTTAAGATTTCTACCGCATCATCTTGCTTACTGGTATAGCGGTCGCAGATGGCCATAGCATACCCATAGAAAGAGCAGTATAATACTTTCTGGCTCTCCCTCTTATTGAGTGCACAAGCCTCAACATGATAGGTCAGTTCGTCTGCAGATAGCAAGTTTAGGTAGTGTTTCGTTTACAAATCGGTTTACGGCTTTGAAAGGTTGCCTTTTGTAAAGCAAAGCCTCAGTAAGTTAGCCATATTCCAACATTTTCTATGGAGTTCCTTATTCCCTTTTGATCCTATGTCAGGAGTTTAGTAAGCTTCTGCAAATCAATTATTTCTGCTGTAGTAAGCACTTCATTATTATCATATTTCGATTTGAAGAACAATACCCGTTTATGTTGCGGATACTTTGTCAGTATATCTTCAATCATTTTACCTGTTTCTTCATCTTTTACATATAAGGGGGCATTAGCAGGCAACTCAGATTTATGCTTTGAATGCTTTTGTAAAATAATGGCTTCGAGTGTAGCCATCTTGCCGGGTGGAATTGTTTTTACTTTTGTTGCTTTATTATATAACCCTTCTAATTGCTTTTTACTAAGCCCTCCCCTTTCCTGGTACTGAAAAAGTAAGCTTTGGGTAAATGAAGACAACGGCTGTGCCTCAAGCACCGCTTTTAAAATATCAAGAACAATATCTACCTCCGGTTTTAGCCTTTGCATAAAAAAGTGTGTGCAAAAATAAGTAAAAGCTATCGCTTTTGTATCCGGTTATTGCAATACATCAAGCCCAATATACTACTCGTCAAAGGAATTTTTATCCGGCCTTTCCGCATCGTTCATTTGTACTGTCAATCGTTTCACTCATTCTTTAACCTAAAAAGTATATGTTATGAAATCAATTACCAGCAAAACAATGGTACTGGTTGTCATTTGCGCAACACTGTTTTCCTTTTCACCAAAACCTGGAGGTGAAGGATTTGAAATTTATCTGAACAACAAGGTACTGCTTCAACAATACGGTAACGAGATGAATGCTGTAAAAAGCCTGCAACTGAACTCAACTTCATCCAATGACAAATTAACGATTAAGTATCACCATTGTGGTAAAGTTGGTAAAAACAGGGTTATCACAATTAAAGACAATCAAAACAAAGTGCTGAAAGAATTCCGTTATGCAGATGCAGCTACACCTGTATCAGCTATGGCAGTAAATGTGAAAGAAATTCTGAATTTGAAAAAAGGAAGCAGCAGCACATTAAAAATATTTTACTCTTCGAGTGAATTACCAAAAGGCCGGGTGCTGGCATCCATCAATACAACTGTTGGTAGTACTGCAAGATTACAATAACATGTTACCGGGTCTTTGGATGTTTTTCCAACGACCCGGTAACTACCAGCAGATAGCAGGAATTTTGCTAACTTGTATTGCAACGCTGTAATACATTTTTTAACATCAAAACCAACAACAATGACTGCTGCTGCCAAATCTGTTTGCTATTTCGGTTTTTACCTGTATGTAGTGGGCCTTACACTGATTGCCGTTCCCAACCTCCTGCTCAAAACAATGCAATTGCCTGAAACAAATGAAGTATGGATACGGGTGGTTGGGGTATTGGCTTTTTGTATCGGCTACTATTATCATCGTGCAGGTGCAGGAAATATTCATGCCTTTCTCAAACACACCATTCCAACAAGGTTATTTGTATTTGCTGCTTTTACAATCTTTGTATTGCTTGATTATGTTTCGCCTGTATTAATTGTATTCGGTGCAGCCGACCTTGCCGGTGCTGTGTGGACATGGATGGCTTTGAAGAAAAGCTAAAATAGGTATCTTAAAGAAAATCCCGTTTCGCAACGGGATTTAATATTGTATATAGCAAACTGATTTTATTTAGCCGCTTGCGACCTGATTACATTCAATGCACCACCAGCTTTAAACCATTCAATTTGCTGTTCATTATAAGTATGGTTCACCATAACATTTTCAATAGAACCATCTTTATGATTTAATACAACCGTTAATGGTTTGCCGGGAGCAAAAGAAGTTAAGCCAGTAATATCAATGCTATCATCTTCCTGTATCTTATCGTAATCTTCTTTGTTGGCAAAAGTCAATCCGAGCATTCCTTGTTTCTTCAGATTGGTTTCATGTATCCGTGCAAAACTTCTAACCAATATTGCTCTTACGCCAAGGAATCTTGGTTCCATTGCTGCATGTTCTCTTGATGAACCTTCACCATAGTTTTCATCACCAACAACGATACTGCCAACACCAGCCGCTTTATAGGCTCTTGCCGTTGCAGGCACAGCTCCATATTCACCAGTCAACTGATTTTTTACCGTATCTGTTTTCTCATTATAATAATTGATAGCACCAATCAGCATGTTGTTCGAAATATTATCCAGATGCCCGCGGAATTTCAACCAGGGACCCGCCATAGAGATATGGTCAGTGGTACATTTCCCTTTCGCTTTAATTAATAATTTCAATCCTTTAATATCTGTTCCTTCCCATGCTTTGAATGGTTCTAATAATTGCAGGCGTTTTGAATCAGCCGCCACTTTTACCGAAATACCACTACCATCAGCAGCAGGTGCCTGGTAACCGGCATCTTCCACTGCAAAACCTTTTGGTGGTAATTCAAAACCGGTTGGTTCTTTTAACAACACTTCTTCACCGCTTGCATTTTTCAATTTATCGGTTAATGGATTAAAAGCAATAGTTCCTGCAATCGCCATTGCCGTTACTATCTCTGGGCTTGCTACAAAGGCATGAGTACTGGCATTACCATCATTTCGCTTCGCAAAATTTCTATTGAAAGATGTGATGATCGTATTCTTTCTGTTCGGGTCATCTATATGTCTTGCCCATTGACCAATACAAGGGCCGCAGGCATTTGCCAATACAACACCACCTACTTTTTCAAATGTATTAATGAAGCCATCTCTTTCAATAGTGAAACGAACCAATTCACTACCGGGAGTTATGGTAAATTCAGAATTTGCTTTCAGTCCTTTGCTGACAGCATCTTCTACAATAGAAGCACTGCGGCTGATGTCTTCATAAGAAGAGTTGGTGCAACTACCAATCAATGCCACTTCCAATTTTGCAGGCCAGCCATTTTCTTTTACTGCAGCTGCCATTTTTGAAATAGGCGTTGCAAGGTCTGGCGTAAAAGGACCATTTACATAAGGCTCCAGTGTATTTAAATCCAGTTCCAATACCTGGTCATAATATTTTGCAGGGTCAGCATACACTTCTGCATCCGGACGAAGATGTTCTTTAACACCATCAGCCAATGCAGCTACTTCTTCACGGCCAGTTGCTTTTAAGTAAGCACTCATTTTTTCATCATAAGCAAATAATGAACAGGTGGCTCCAATCTCCGCACCCATATTACACACTGTTCCTTTACCTGTAGCACTCATGCTATCCGCACCTTCACCAAAATATTCAACTATGGCACCGGTTCCGCCTTTTACAGTCAGTTGTCCGGCCACCCAAAGAATTACGTCTTTACAACTTGTCCAGCCACTCATTTTACCACTGAGTTTTACACCGATAACTTTTGGCATTTTTAATTCCCATGGCAAACCAGCCATTACATCCACTGCATCTGCACCACCAACACCAATTGCCACCATTCCCAACCCACCGGCATTCGGGGTATGAGAGTCAGTTCCAATCATCATACCACCGGGAAAAGCATAATTTTCTAATACCACCTGGTGAATGATACCGGCTCCGGCTTTCCAGAAACCGATTCCGTATTTATCAGAAATGCTTGATAGGAAATCATACACTTCACGGTTTGTTTCTATGGCGAGTTCTAAATCTTTTTTTGCACCAATCTTGGCCTGTATCAGGTGGTCGCAATGCACCGTAGAAGGCACAGCTACTTTGCTGCGGCCTGCCGTCATAAACTGAAGCAATGCCATTTGAGCCGTAGCATCCTGCATAGCCACACGATCTGGGGCAAAATCCACATAATCTTTTCCACGGCTATGGGCTGCGGCGGGCAGAGTACCATATAAGTGGGCATACAAAATTTTCTCTGTCAGAGTTAAAGGCTTGCCTATCAACTTCCTGGCAGCGGCTACTTTACCTGGCAAATCAGCATAAACTTTCTTGATTAAATCTAAATCGAATACCATATGGCGAAACTTTAAGAAGTGAGTAAAAGATGTCCAAAGGACTCCTTCGGAGCTGCGAAATTAAGAAAAAACAGGGTGTGAATAAAGCCTTCTTGCTTCTTTTATAACAATCCACTAAATTAGCATATGAACAAATTCAAAAGCTTTGTTGAGTGGAACGCATTTGGCGTTTGTTCGGCCATTGGCAACAGGATGGGTATTGCCACCAGCAGGATACGGCAATATTTTATGTACACTTCTCTCTTAACGATGGGCTCGCCGATTATTATCTATATGGTGTTGGCTTTCTGGCGGAATATGCGGAGGTATATCTGGGCAGCGAAGCGGAATCCGTGGTATTATTTGTAGTGAATCTAAATTCAGCAATAAAACCGGTAAAACTATAGTTGAACAGGATTCGCTTTTATAGGTACACCTTTCTTAGTTGCAATAATAATAACCCCATTTTTACCTTTTTCTCCATACAGTGCAGTTGCCGACTGTCCTTTAAGAACGTTAACTGATTCGATAGATTTGGGATCCAAGTTATCCAACACTTTTTTACTTTCAATAATACCGTCTATTATATACAGCACATTCTCAGGCAAATCGCCTTTTACTTTAATCGAACCTTTTATATAAACTGAATTGGGATTACCCGGCCCCTCTAATGAGGCATCAACAACTTTTTGATTCTCTTTAAGTGCAACAACCACCGAATTCAACTGTTCGTTTTTGATTGGTGCTACTGGTGGCACGGGTGGAATAGGTGCAGTGGCTGACACAGGTGCTATGGGTGATATTGGTGCGACAGGTGCAATAGCATCTGTAGCTGACGCTGGTGCTTTCGGTGGCGCAGGTGGTGGAGGTGGTGGTATTGCGCCATAAAGAGCTTCATATTTTTCAGAAGCTGTATTCCAATCAGTCAATAATAATCGTTTAACTTCTTTACCGGTTTTATCTTTTATCACCAGCAAACATTCACCCTTTTTATCTTTTACATTAATAATGTAGCCTTTATTGTTAGGCTTGGTTGTTTCCGGAATAGTGTCCGTTGCATCAGTTACTAGTAATAACTGCAATTGCTTTTGTTTTCCGGTTAATGTATCCCCAATTTCTTTGCGGAAAGAAACAAGGATAAAGGCCAGCACCGGCAACAGAAACAAGAAACGGAGCAGGTGCAATTTTGTTGATTTGTTTTTGTTCATCATGGCTATACGTTTTTTTAATGAGGAAAAATTAAACTTAGGAGCTATACTAAATTGATTGTTGCCAATTACTTTCAGCAACAGGTATTGATATTGCTTTTTATTGAAGCCGTTTTCAATCACTTTATTATCGGCTATAAATTCCAGGTTCTGCCGGATTGATTTTCTGAGCATCCAGGCAAAAGGATTATACCAGTTTAGCAGGCAAAGAATTTCGCCAAGGATAACATCAGTGCTATGCAGCTGTTTTACATGTACAAACTCATGGCGGAGAATTTCTTCCAGCTCCTCTACAGTATGCAGATGGCGGTTAATGAACACAGCATTACCAAATGAAAAAGGAATAATAGATTCATCCACCTGGTAAAGACGAATTCCCTGATCAGAAATAAATGTTGCTTTCTTCATCAGGCGACGGAATGAAAAAAATTGCAGTAGCAGCCGTATCAGCATAATCAGTATCCCTGTAATCATAAGCAGCGACAGGATATTACCGATAGTAAACGAAGAATCAGTTGCGTGTTTATTATAAAGCAAGGGTATCCATTGCACCATATTGCTTTCCGTCAATTCGTTTTGGCGCAAGGCAGGTGTAATATTAATAAACGGAATAACAAAAGAAAGCAAGGTATAACCCAAAAGGTACCAGCGGTTCCAGTTATAAAAAGTCAGTTTGCGGAGTACAAAATGATAAAAAAGAAATACGACTGCAAGGCTGACTGACAGCTTCAATATGTAGATAAAAAGAAATGGCATACAGATAATTTGTAATGGTTAACTATTTCCTTTTTCGATAATCCTGATAATTTCTTTCAGTTCTTTGGCAGATAATTTTTTTTGCTCCACAAAAAAATTGACCAACTCTTTGTAAGAGTTATCAAAATATTCTTTCACCACCCCACTCATAAATTTCTTTTTGTAGTCCGCTTCTGTAACGGCTGGTTTGTATAAATAAGCATTACCCACCAACCGGCTGCTGAGGTACCCTTTCTTCTCCAGGTTTTTAATAGTAGAGGCTACGGTAGTATAAGGAATAGCTTCATCCAACTGTTCCATAAAGGCTTTTACATTGCCTTCTCCGGTACGCCAAACGGCCTGCATGGCTTCTTCTTCTACATGGGTTAATTTTTCCATTTCTACGAAATTTTCGTAAATCTACGAAAATTTCGTAACTGACCAAATTTATTTTATTAATAAAATGTGAAAGGATTAAATCAGCTCCTGAAGTTTGGCAACTACTGCATCCACTTCTTCTTTTGTATTATGCTTACTAAAGGAAAAGCGGACCGGAACTAAATTGGGGTTATTACTGATAGCCCTGATAACATGACTGCCCACATCCGCACCGCTGCTACAGGCACTGCCGCCTGATACACAAATACCCTGCATATCAAGACTAAAAAGCAACATCTCTGATTTTTCTGTTTTAGGAAAAGCAACATTCAATACGGTATAAAGGCACTTACCTGCAAAATCACCATTGAATTGCACAGCCGGGATATTTTTTTTCAATTGTGCAATCATATAATTTTTCAACGACTGAATATAAGCACTGTCGTTTTCCATACCGGCATCTGCCAATTCCAAAGCTTTGGAAAAACCTACAATACCATAAACATTTTCAGTTCCTGCCCGCATATTCCGCTCTTGCCCTCCCCCGAAAATGATTGGATTTATTTTGATATTATCATTGACATATAAAAGGCCTACACCTTTCGGGCCGTGAAATTTATGTCCTGCACCCGTAGCAAAATGCACCGGCTTGCTGCGCAGATCTAATTTGTAATGCCCAACGGTCTGTACTGTATCAGAATGAAAAATTGCATTGTACTTTTTGCAAATTTCCCCTACCGCATAAATATCCAGAATGTTGCCAATTTCATTATTGGCATGCATCAGGCTTACAAAGCAACGTTCAGTATGTGCAGCTAATTGTTCTTCCAGATTATTCAAATCAATATGACCATCGGGTAACAGTTTTACAAAACTGCTTGTTACTACATCTTTTTTATCTAAATGTTCGACAGCATGTAATACTGCATGGTGTTCAATGGCTGAAGTAATAATATGTCTGCATCCCAAATCATGAATGGCGGCGGTAATCGCCATATTATCACTTTCAGTACCGCCACTGGTAAAGAAAATTTCTCCCGGATGGGCATTCAGGATTCTCGCCACCGTTTTCCGGGCTGTTTCTATCGCCATTCTGCTTTCCCTTCCATACGAATAAATAGAAGAAGGGTTGCCAAAATGAGTGGTCATGTAGGGCAACATAGCATCCAGCACTTCTTTATCAAGTGCGGTGGTAGCGGCGTTATCGAAATAAATACGGTCCATATTAAAGCTTCGAGTTGAGAGTTTTGAGTTATGAGTTTGAACCTGAAATTTGGAGTTTTCCGATTGTTGGCAAAGATAAGTAAACGGCTTTCTGTAGAGGTTGTTTTGTACAAACCAACGCAAACGATGGACGAAATGAAAACAATTGAACCACCCGTCAATAATCATTTTTTTACTATCGGTGGAAGGTCTAAATTTAGTTTATATATTCCTTCACTAACGTCCTAAACACGAAAATTAAAGTTCTTTGAAATATTGATAAATAAAGCGTTTGCGGCTAAAAAAGCATTCAAACGATTTGAAATTGTCCAAATTGGGCGATGAATACCGGAAAATATGTTTTTGCCCAGATTA
>JANNQR010000008.1:0-56957 GCA_031400855.1 Chitinophagaceae bacterium
ATCAAATATTACAGATTTTAAGTATTGCCTTAATCAATAAAACCCCCGTAAATCAACTATTTCAAGACGCTTTATTACAATATGTCAAAGAACAAAACTATAATCAATTGAAAATGTTCTAACTATGTTAGGACGCTAATGTAACGATATAATAACTCAATTCATTTGCCATAAATTCTTAAAATCTGCAAACATGAAATACTTTTTCATAGTCTTAACAATAATGTTGTGTGTAGTAACCTCAAATGCTCAGACTGCCGAAGATTCTGTGAAGGCAGTTATAAACAAGCTATTCACCAGTATGAAAAGTGCAGACCCGGTTTTACTCAAATCTTGTTTTGCTGACAGTATGGTATTACAAACCATTGTAAAGAACAAAGAAGGTAAGCTGGTTGTAACTAATGAAGACCCTGCCGGTTTTATAGACTTTATCAGTAAGGAATTGCCAGGCAATGCCGACGAACGAATAACTTTTGATGTTGTAAAAACAGATGGTCCCTTGGCAATTGCCTGGACTCCGTACAATTTTTATTACAAAGGAAAATTCAGCCATTGCGGAGTTAATTCTTTTCAATTAGTCCGCTTCGATGGAGAATGGAAAATTCAATATTTGATTGATACGAGAAGAAAAGTGGGATGTGAAAGTGAGTAGATGATAATTAATAGATACCTGTTGGCGGAGTTAATTTTTTGAGCCTCGGAGAGGCGATATGTCAATAGCGAATGCGATTTAATAATAAATTTCAGAGCCCCCATCGGGGCGAAATATATTATATGTCGCTCCTACGGAGCTAAAAATGCCATTTTACATTTTTTTCTACTAGCATTTTGCCCCTACGGGGCTATAAGTACATTCCCAATATTTAACTCTGCCAACTGGTTAATAGATATTAACGAATAAGAATAGTGATTGTCTTAAGGCCTTAAAGAATATCAGACAAGCCAGGGCTCTGAGTAGATGGTTCCCTATTTCGGAGAAGAGCCTGTCCCGATTATTATCGGAAAGAAGTCGTCTTAAAAAAGAAACCCTCCCGTGGAAACGGGAGGATTTAAACCAAAACCAACTGCTTATGAGAAACTTTTCGAATATTTTTATTTGATCACAATTTCTGTGGCTGATGCTTTGACAACTTCTTTCTTCGGAAGGTTTAATGTCAACACTCCATTGACGTAGGAAGCATCGATATTTGTTGCATCAATCTTCTCATCAATTGTGAAAGATCTCTTAAAAGAACGGTACCTGTATTCGTTACGGATTTCTTTATGTTGCGAAGCAGAGCCGACGCTATCTTTACTTGCATCATTCTTTTTTTCCCCCGAAATAGTTAACAGGTTCTGATCCAGGTTCAATTTAAAATCTGTTTTTTCAAAACCCGGTGCTATTACTTCTAATAAATAACTCTTTTCTGTTTCTTTGACGTTGACAGGAACAGATCCCTTTCTTTCAACATTGTTAAATTCTGTTTTAAATAGTAAAGGCAATTCTGTAAAAAGGTCATCAACTAAATTGTTGAAAGTTCCTTCAAAAGGCTTTCTATTAAACTTTACGTTTGTCATAGTTTTTTAGTTTTATGTTTTTTAAATTTTGAAATACGTTAACTGATGTCAAACGATGTACCACTGGTAATTTCCGGCTATTTTCATGTCATTATTGTCTGATGCAATTCATTTTTGAAGACAAAATTTCCGAAAAGAGGAAATTCTGCTGCCATATTTTCTTAGGCGAGCTTACAGTAACAACACAGTAAACATTTTCAGTACTTTTGCAGTTCAATAAAAAAAAACACATGTATCCTGAAGAAATAGTAATCCCGATGAAAGAAGAATTAACCGAAAATGGTTTTACAGAACTTCTTACATCTGCTGATGTTGATTTGCAGATAGCTAAGGAAGGAACCACTTTGGTCATGATCAACTCAGTTTGTGGTTGCTCTGCTGGTTCTGCCCGTCCCGGTATATTGATGGCGGTTGCAAATGCCACTCAAAAGCCAACCTATCTGGCGACCAGTTTTGCCGGCTTTGATGTTGAAGCAGTAAAATCATTGCGCCAGCACCTGATGCCATATCCTCCTTCTTCACCGGCGATTGCTTTGTTCAAAAATGGGCAATTGGTGTATTTCATCGAACGGCACCAGATAGAAGGAAGACCAGCTCAAATGATAGCCCAAAGCCTGATTGCTGCGTTTGATCAGCATTGTAATTGAAGTAGCTACCAGTAATGCGTTAAAGGTATCGGGCCTTCAGTTTGAATTTTGCCGTCACTAGGCAAAAACCCTAAACCCGTAGCCCTAAACTCGAAACTTTCTTTAGTATATTCGCCTACCTTAAACAACAGCATGTATCCCAATCTTTATTACGCTTTTAAAGACCTGTTCGGTGTAGAGTGGAAGTTTCTTCGTTTCGTCAATTCTTTTGGTTTTTTTGTTGCCATTGCATTTATCATTTCTGCCATTGTGCTAGCTAATGAATTGCGCCGGAAAAGCAAACAAGGACTGTTTAAGCCGACCGAAATGCAGGTGATGGTGGGTCAACCTGCTACTTTACTTGATATTTCACTTAATTTTCTGCTTGGCTTTTTACTGGGGTTTAAAATTGTAGCTCTTTTTATTATGGACAGTTCTGCAACAGATGACCCGCAGGCATTCATTTTTTCATCACGGGGAAGCTGGCCGGCCGGAATTGCCCTTGGATTGTTATTTGCCGGGTTAAAATGGTGGGAGAAGAACAAACAAAAATTAGCCAAACCTGAAAAAAGAACCGTCAGGATATGGCCACAGGACAGGGTAGGAGAAATAACGATTCTTGCTTTGATATTCGGTTTATTAGGGGCCAAACTATTTGACATATTTGAAAATTGGAGTGGATTCTTAAAAACCCCTTCAGATTACATTTTTTCAGCCAGTGGTTTAACCTTTTACGGGGGGCTGATTTGTGCCGCATTAGCCATCTGGTGGTACGCAAAAAAGCATAAAATCGGTTTCTGGCATTTAAATGATGCCATGGCACCAACTATGATGCTGGCTTATTCTTTAGGCAGAATTGGTTGCCAGGTCTCTGGAGATGGTGACTGGGGCATTAACAATACAAATCCTAAGCCTTTTAGCTGGTTGCCTGATTGGATGTGGTCATACACTTATCCGCATAATGTGAATGAGGAAGGGTTAGTAAAAATTCCCGGATGTGTGGGTAAATATTGTAATGAACTTGAAGTAGGTGTTTTCCCAACACCATTCTATGAAATCGTTATTTGTTTTATCCTATTTCTGGTAATCTGGTCTCTAAGAAAAAAATTCAAGATACCCGGTACTATTTTTGGGTTATATCTGATGTTAAATGGTCTAGAACGGTTTTTTATTGAGAAAATAAGAGTAAATAGCCGCATAGACTTCTTAGGATTTCAAGTTACCCAGGCTGAGGTTATTTCCAGTCTGTTATTTTTAACTGGGCTTACAATTTGGATAATATTAGCCCGAAAGGCAAAAAAGCCCCCCTTGAACAACTAGATTCCTAATCAACTATTTTTCTGTTAAATTTCAAAATACTTTATTGCTAAAAGCCTTACCAGGACTGCTTTTTATGCTATTTTTTAAAACAGATATCGTTTGCGTAGAACTTGTGTGTAATTTTTAACGGCTAAAGGCTATGAGATACGGCCTGAAATAGTTACTTTTGTATACGGTCTTGGACGGTAAAATACATTATAAATATTCTGCAATTAACTATCCGTTTGCAACAATTTGCAAACAAAGACTGTCTATTATTCGTTGATACTTAAATCATTTTAGTTATGCGGCAGCTCAAAATTGCTACCCAGATCACCAACAGGGATTCGCAGGCAGTTGAAAAATACTTACAGGAAATTTCCAAAATTTCGATGATTACGCCGGAGGAAGAGACCACTCTTGCACAGCGTATCAAGATGTTTGGAAGAAACCCAGTTGATTCTCAACGGGCTTTGGACAAACTTGTTCAGGCAAACCTTCGATTTGTGGTATCTGTTGCAAAGCAGTACCAACACCAGGGATTGTCATTAAGTGACTTGATTAACGAGGGAAACCTCGGCCTGATCAAAGCGGCTCAACGCTTTGACGAAACCAAAGGATTCAAATTTATTTCTTACGCTGTGTGGTGGATTCGCCAATCGATACTGCAGGCGTTGGCAGAGCAGGGCAGATTAGTCCGCTTGCCTCAAAACAAAATTGGTACTTACAACAAAGCTAATAAAGCTTACATGGCTTTCGAACAGGAACATGAGAGAGAGCCATCTACGGAAGAGTTAGCTGAATTACTGGAGATGAGTGAAACCGAGATCAACAACATTTTCCAAAGTAACACCCGTCATACTTCACTTGATGCACCAGTGCATGAAGCAGAAGATGTAGCTATGGGTGATTTATTGCAGGGTGGTGATGATACGGATGATGATGTAATGAAGGATTCTTTGAGAAATGAAATTCGTCGTGTATTGAAGTCATTATCCCCAAGAGAAGCAGAGATCGTAAACGCTTATTTCGGACTTGACGGTGAAAATGGTGTTACCATTGAGCAGATCGGGCAGAAATACGACCTGACCAAAGAACGTATCCGCCAGATCAAGGAAAGGGCTATTAAAAGGTTACAAAAAGCCCGGTACAGTAGTGCCTTGAAAGCTTATCTCGGTTAATTAATTATTACTTTTAATGAGTTTTGTATAAGCTACCCCGACAGAATTTGTCGGGGTAATTTTTTGTGTGCTATCGTTGCCTAAAAAAATCAAACGGTGTTTGACTTTAAGACAATTGTAAACTTTTTCACCGTTTAATGGTTAATTTTGTATCAGCTATGAAAATTAAATCATTTGCCTTCTTTTTTGTTACGGCACTAATGTTTTCATCTTGTGAAAGAGCTGTCGAATTTAAGCTGGATGAAGTAACTTCAAAATTAGTAGTAGAAGCCACTATCGAAAACGGCATAGCTCCTGTTGTTTATTTATCAAAAAGTCAGGGTTATTTTTCAAAGATAGATCTGGCCGCATTAGCCAATAGTTTTGTTCGTAATGCGGAGGTCTATGTTTCTAATGGAACTTTGACACATAAACTGAAAGAGTACACCATACCGGCAGGTGGCGGATTTAATTTTTATTATTATTCAATTGATCCTTCTACACCGGCTACTGCATTTGCAGGTGAATTAAATAAGTCATATTCTTTGCGGATATTGTCAGAAGGAAAGGAATATTCAGCTACAACTACCATCCCCAGTACCAACCGCCGGATTGATTCTTTATTCTGGAAACCAGCCCCTCCCGGTAATCCTTCTGAGAAAGTAGCTGTAATGGTGAGGGCTTATGATCAACCCGGATATGGTGATTATGTACGTTACTTCACTAAGCGAAACAACGAACCTTTTTATCCCGGCCTTGTCTCTGTGTATGATGACCAGGTGATTGACGGCAGCAGCTACGAGGTGCAAGTGGAAAGAGGTGTTGACCGGAACGCTGATAATCCGGATGGATATTCTTTTTTTAATAAAGGAGATACAGTTACACTGAAAGTTTGCAATATTGATAAGGCAACCTTTGATTTCTGGAGAACAATGGAATACACCTATTCTACGGTTGGTAATCCCTTCTCATCACCCACCAAAGTTGTCAGTAATATCAAAGGTGGCGGTCTTGGTTATTTTGGTGGATATGCGGCACAGTACCGCACTATTATTATTCCCCGATAAGTTTATCAGTTCATAGGTGAGAATTGCAACTTGGATTAAACAGAAACCATGGATGAACATTGATCACTCATGGCAGAGTTTTAGCCTGCCTCAATGCCTAATTTTTGAGTACCAGTAATCAAATCTATGTTCTTCAAAGTATGCAGTCACAAAAGAAAACTTTCAATCTTTGTTAATTCTGCCCTATATTTTTTATTAATATTTCTTTAATTGAATCTGTATGTCCTTCTTAGTCGTGAGGCAGACATTATTCGTTGGAGAATAAGCGTTAATTTTACAGACTAAAATAAAGGGATTAAAACAACCAGAATGGAAACAAACGAAAAAGTTCATTGCCTCATCATCGGTTCGGGCCCGGCCGGATACACCGCTGCTATTTATGCAGCCAGAGCAGGTCTGAATCCTGTATTATATCAGGGCATACAACCTGGTGGACAATTGACAATTACAACTGAAGTAGAAAATTATCCCGGTTATCCGGATGGTATTCAGGGGCCGGAAATGATGGTTCATTTTGAAAAACAAGCTGCCCGTATGGGTACAGATATCCGTTACGGATTAGCTACCAAAGTTGATTTTTCGGGTGATACACATAAAGTACAGATTGATGAAGAAAAATGGATAGAAGCAGATGCAGTCATTCTTTCTACAGGGGCTTCAGCTAAATGGCTGGGAATAGAAAGTGAGCAAAGATTGAATGGCTTTGGAGTAAGTGCTTGTGCCGTATGTGATGGATTTTTTTTTAAAGGGAAAGAAGTGGCCATTGTTGGCGCCGGTGATACGGCTGCAGAAGAAGCCTTGTATCTATCCAAAATATGTTCACAGGTGCACATGATTGTTCGCCGGGGCGAAATGAGAGCCAGTAAAGTAATGCAGGACAGGGTTATTAAAACACCCAAAATCAAAATATACTGGCATAGCGAAACGGATGAAGTGCTGGGCGATAAGAAAGTAGAAGCCGTTCGGATTAAAAATAATGAAACAGGTGAGAAGATAGAAATTCCGGTTAGTGCATTCTTTGTAGCTATCGGTCACCAACCCAATTCAGAAATTTTTAAAGAATGGCTTGAAATGGATGATGCCGGATATGTAAAAACTATTCCCGGCACTTCTAAAACAACTATTCCCGGTGTGTTTGCATCCGGCGACTTACAGGATAAAGTATATCGCCAGGCGGTAACTGCAGCTGGTACCGGTTGTATGGCGGCGCTGGATGCTGAACGTTACCTGGGAGCAAAAGAATACCATTAGTACTAACATGAGTGGAATGATAACGATAGAATTAACCCGGCTTCGGTTTTTTGCAAAGCATGGTTTGTTCGCAGAAGAACAAAAAATTGGTAATGAGTTTGAGGTAGATCTTTTTGTATCTTATGATCCGGGTGATACAATGATAGATGAATTATCTGAAACCGTTAATTATGCAAGCCTTTTTGCTATTCTTAAAGATGAAATGCAGAAGCCCCGTAAACTGCTGGAAACATTTGCTTTGGAAATAACCGATCTGTTGCATAGCACTTATCCTTCTATCCGGAAAATTGAGATAACCCTTTCTAAATTAAATCCGCCAATTACAAAATTTACAGGTAGAGTGGGAGTGAAGTATTTGAAAGAATTTTAGTTATTTCTTTTAAAGCTTGACTTTTAATTTTTGTTGCTACTTTTTTTAAATCAAATGAATAATTTAGTAATATCAAGAAGGGGTATTATTATACAGTTTTTGCTGTAAATTACGTTATGGCAAAAAATAAAAAACCTGCTTCCCCGGATATGACTATCGATAAAAAAGAAGAAGTAGCCGTAAAACATGCCGAAATCAAACCCAAACGCTACGAAGAAACCAATTTCATTGATACATCCAAATCTGTTTGGAATTATTCGTTGCTGACAGATGAAGATGTAACTAATTACCAAAACGGAACCAACTATCAGTTATATAAAAAATTTGGTTCACATTCCATAAAAGTCAATGATATATGGGGTATGTATTTCTGTGTGTGGGCACCCAATGGTACGTCAGTTTCTGTGAAAGGCAATTTCAACGATTGGAAAAATCATGAGTATGAATTGAATCCCCGTTGGGATAAAAGCGGAATCTGGGAAGGATTTATTCCAGATTTTAAATTAGGCGAAGCATACAAATATCATATCGTCGGCTACGCAAAACGAAAGATTGATAAAGGGGATCCCTTTGCCAATTTCTGGGAAAAAAGACCGCAAACAGCCAGTATTACCTGGGATATGTATTATGAATGGAAGGATTCTATCTGGATGAAGAACCGGAAAAAGAAAAATTCCCTGAATGCTCCCTGGAGTGTGTACGAAGTTCATTTGGCCAGCTGGCAAAGACCAGATAAACATGATGAAGAGACTTATAATACGTATGAGGAGATTTCAGAAAGGCTAGTACCTTATGTAAAAGAATTGGGATTTACACATGTGGAGTTGATGCCTGTAACTGAACATCCTTTTGATGGTAGCTGGGGTTATCAGTGTACTGGGTTCTTTGCGGCCACATCCCGGTTTGGAGACCCACAGGGTTTGATGCGAATGATTGATGCTTTTCACCAGGAAGGTATCGGAGTTATAGTAGATTGGGTGCCTTCTCATTTTCCCTATGATGCACATGGCCTGTTTATGTTTGATGGAACACATACTTATGAGTATGCAGATATGAGAAAAGGTTTCCATCCGGATTGGAACAGTTATATTTTTAATTATAAACGGGGAGAAGTAAAATCATTTCTTATCAGCAGTGCCAGGTATTGGTTTGATTTGTTTCATATAGATGGAATAAGAGTAGATGCCGTAAGCTCGATGTTGAAATTGAATTATTCAAGAGAAGAAGGGGAGTGGGAGCCTAATGAATTTGGTGGTAATGGAAATTTAGAAGCCATTGCTTTTATTAAAGATTTAAATGCAACTATTTACCGGGATTTTCCGGATGTACAAACAATAGCAGAAGAAGCAACGGATTGGCCGGGAGTATCAAAACCAACAACTGAGGATGGTCTTGGCTTTGGAATGAAATGGATGATGGGCTGGATGCATGATACACTGGATTATTTTAAATGCGATCCATTGCTTCGCCAATTTCAACAGGATAAGTTTTCTTTCAGCATGATGTATTATTATGATGAAAATTTTATGCTACCTCTAAGTCATGATGAAGTAGTACATGGCAAAAGCCCCATGCTTTATAAAATGCCCGGAGATGAATGGCAGAAATTTGCCAATCTCCGGTTGATGTATACTTATATGTGGACTCATCCCGGCGCCAAGTTATTATTTATGGGTGATGAATTTGGGCAAACGGCTGAGTGGAATTATAAGTCAGAATTGCAATGGGATTTGTTACAATTTGATGGTCATCGGTTACTAAAAGATTGTGTGGGAGAATTAAATAGTTTGTTGAAGTCGGAGCCAGCCTTGCATTATAACCAGTTTAGTCAGGAAGGATTTGAGTGGATAGACTTAGACCACCGCCCTGAGTCTGTTATTGTTTTCAAACGGAAAGGGAAAAAGAAAGCAGATGATTTGTTAGTCATTCTAAACATGACTCCGGTTGTTAGAAATGATTGGGATATTTATGTAAGTGGAAAGCCTTATAAGAAGGAGATATTCAACAGCGACAAGAAGATTTATTGGGGTACTGGTAATGTGTATAATCCGGATATAAGATGCGAAATGATTGATAAGGGTCAACAAAAATTCAGGTTGTCAGTAAATTTACCACCGCTGGGTGGAATCATACTGAAATAATACCATTTTGGAACGATATTCGCATAGGTTAAGGAGGTTAAATTTTGATTAGTAAACTTCAAATTCTACTTTGTGGTAAGCAATTGTATTCAATCCAATCCTAAAAAATACCCTATGTTTCGTAAAATCCTAACCATCAGTTTTGTACTGGCTACAATGATGTCCAATGCACAAACTTCTGTTACGGCAATCAAGGTATACATTGATAGCGCCGATTTGTTCCTTCAAAAGGGTTTATTGGAAAAGCAAAATGGCCGTCGACTCGAATCATTAAAAAACTTTGAGAAAGCTGATAAATACGATGGTAATAGTAAAACAATAACCACTGAGCTTGCTTCAGCCTATCTGGATCTTCACCGGTATAGGCAGGCCCGGGCTTCTTTTAAAAAATTAGAAACACTTGGAGACAATTCAGCAGCTACTTATAAACAAATACTAACTCTTTCGTTTCAATTAAAACAAAGGGATGATGTGCTTCTCTATGCCGAGAAATTACAGAAAGTTGATCCATCAGAAAAATTAATGTATTATGTCGGTCGGGTGCATTATGATAATGAAAATTATGGTGAAGCCCTTAAATATCTGAATGCAGCAGAAAAAGAAGAACCCACTAATGCTGAAATCCCTTACCTGATAGCGCATAGCTACACTGATATGACGAATTACAAACAGGCAATTCCTTACTTTCAAAAAGCCATCGCATTAAAGCCAACAGAAAGTTACTGGGTATATGAGTTAAGCCTGATCTTTTATGCAATACACAACGATAAGGACGCCTTGAAATATATGCTGTTAGCGGCTGAGAAAGGGTATAAAAGGGATAATGATTACCTGGAAAATCTGGGTATAGCTTATCTGAATGTTGGTAATCTGGAAGATGGGGTAAAGATCCTTAACGAAATCCTGATCAGAAAACCCAGTGATTTGAATATCCTTAACATGGTAGCAGAGTCTTACTATTACAAAGGAAAATTCGATTTTGCCATTGAATATTGGGACAAAGTGATGGAGTATGATAAAGCAAATGCTTCTGCTTTATATATGATTGGTATGTCCTATCAGAAAAAAGGTGGAAAAGATAATTTGAATAAAGGAACTTTACTTTGTGATAAAGCAATTGAATTAGATCCATCTTTATCCGGGTTGAAACAAAAAAGGATGTTGGTAGGGATGTAATGAGCAGAAGAGTCGTTAGTCTGGAGCCATCAAAAAATATTCAGCAATCATTAATTAATTTTATTGATTGCTTTTTTATTCAGGAATTGTTTGCTACCGCTTATTAAACTTGTCTTGGCCATAAAAAACTCCAAGAACTATGAAAAACAAAAAGATAAACAGGCCGCCTTTAAGTAAAAAATCTATTTCTGCTCCGATTCCGATTAAAGTTAAAATAATAGGGACAAGAAACATTGCTACAATTAAACCGCCACTTTTCATAGACTGATTATTGAGTATCTCAAAAGTAGCAAACTCTACATTCTTTCAGGCACCCTGATCCCAAGCAAACTCATTCCAGAAGCAATGACATTCGCTGTCATTTCAACAAGCTGTAACCTGAGTTGTTTCTTTTCTTCTGATTCTGCATTCATCACTGAATGTTCGGTATAAAACGTATTGAATGATTTAGCCAGGGTGAAAACATAAATTGCAATTACCGATGGATTATGTTCGACCACCGCCTGTTCAATAATAGCCGGGTATTGTTCCAATAAAATAATAAGGTCTTTCTCCAGTTTTAATAAACTGTTGCCGACTGGTGCCTTTTCTCTTTTGCCTTGTCCCTTACGAAGTATAGATTTAATCCTTGCATGAGTATATTGAACAAATGGTCCGGTGAAACCATGAAAATCGATGGACTCTTCCGGATTAAAAATCATTCTCTTTTTAGGATCAACCCGCAGCAGGAAAAATTTCAAAGCTCCCAGTGCAATGATGTCATACAATTCCACCAGTTCTGATTCAGTAAAATTTTTTACTTTTCCCAGTTCCTCGGTTTTTTTCTTCGCCACATTCACCATTTCCTCAACCATATCGTCAGCGTCTACTACTGTTCCTTCCCGGCTTTTCATTCTTCCACTTGGCAGTTCTACCATGCCATAGCTTAGATGATCGATACCATCTGCATATGGCTTACCAAGTTTTTTCAAAATCAGTTTCAGCACTTTCATGTGATAATTTTGTTCATCAGCAATCACATAAATGCTTTCATCGTAATTAAAATCCTCATACTTTTCCTGAGCTAATCCTAAATCCTGTGTGATATAAACAGAGGTGCCATCTTTTCTCAACACTAATTTTTCATCCAGACCTTCAGCAGTCAGATCAATCCAAACACTACCATCTTCTTTTTTAAAAAATGTGCCTTCTTTCAATCCTTCTTCAACAAATTTCTTTCCCGGGATATAGGTTTCGCTTTCGTAATACATTTTGTCAAAATCGCTGCCGATTCTTTTATACGTCACATCAAATCCTTCATACACCCAGCCATTCATAGTTTTCCATAACTCGATTACATCCGGTTTGCCATTCTCCCAATCCAGCAACATTTGATGCGTGCCTTTCATGATAGGGGCTTCCTTTTCCGCTTCCTCTTTTTTCATTCCACCTGCCACTAATTCTTCCACCTGCTTTTTATATTCATCATTGAATCTTACATAATATTCGCCAACAAAATGATCGCCTTTTGTATTCGTTGATTGTGGAGAAGCACCATTAGCAAAAAGTTGCCATGAAATCATGCTTTTACAGATATGAATGCCCCGGTCATTAACGATGCAACTTTTAATTATTTCGTAACCGCTTTGTTTTAAAATTTGTGCCACACTCCAGCCTAAAAAATTATTTCTCAGGTGACCAAGATGAATCGGTTTGTTAGTGTTTGGTGAGGAGTACTCCACCATTACTTTCCGGCCATTTGCAGGCTGATTTCCAAATTTTGTATTGGAAAAGTTTGATTGTAAAAAACCAAGCCAGTAATTATCAGAAATGGTCAGGTTTAGAAATCCTTTGATAACATTATAAGCCGTAAAAATATCCGGATTGGCTTTCACCAATGCTTCACCAATTTCATTACCCAATTGCTCAGGTGATTTCTTCAATTGTTTTACAAAAGTGAACAACACCAGGGTATAATCACCTTCAAATTCTGGTTTGGTATTGTTGATAGTTAATTCAGCTTCCTGAAACCCGATAGCTATCGGGTCCTGGCCGTACAAATTCTTTAATTCTTTTATGACAAGTGGTTTTATCTGGTTTATAATGCTCATTCTTTCTCTTGTTTATCCGGCAAATTTACAACAGGAAGCGGCTACTACCTAAATACAGATTTGCGCAGGGTAAACAGGGAAAGCAGAAAATGTTACACAATTGTAAATAATCCCTCTATGAACCCGGCTGCACTTGCGTAGGTTTCTCAAATCACCTCTCAGCTATTACCTTTGCTCACATCTATGCGAAAACACATACATAGTGCAAGGGATCTGGTGCTGCCCATTATTGATTTCTTTTACCCCCCGTTTAAGAAATTGATGAATCTGCAAACATTCCGTTATGTAGCATCTGGTGGGGGAAACACAATGCTGGGTTTGATCATTTATTACATCAGTTTTAAATATATTTTTGGAGAAAAAATATTTTATTTCAGTTTTTATGCATTCGAAGGACACATAGCAGCATTGATAGTTACTTTCTGTATTAATTTTCCGGTAGGTTTCTTTATGTCAAAATATGTAGTATTCAACGATTCGAAAATGAAAGGCAGGATACAGCTATTCCGCTATTTTATGATCTGTCTTTTTAATCTTGTGTTAAACTATATTCTGTTAAAAGTATTTGTGGAGAAATTTAATATCTACCCGGTTTTAGCCCAGGTTATTACAATCGCTATTGTTGTAATGTTTAGCTATATAGCGCAGCGGAATTTTTCATTTAAAGCTACCGACCCGGACGAAGAAACTACAGACTAAAATTGATTGATTCCACTTTCACAGATAAATCACCGGCACAATTACTCCTGATAATAAGATGTTGCTGCATCGGATACATTCCGATTATAGAAATATCGTTGATTTTGCCATAACTGCGGATGCCCTTTACCCATTCCTTATTTAGCTCTTTATTGATGTTTAGTTTGGCGCTGTCAATATAATCACCCAGCTCAAACCGGGCATTTTTGCTGATCTCTTTAGTGATCTTTTTATCAAATATCCAGTCGGCAGAACCCAGTAATACGTTTTTGGATTTGATATCGAAATCAATATCAGCTATTTCTATGGTCTTTTTATCTTTATCATAGACAGGTTTGCCAACAAGATAAACCACTCCGTTATTGGTACCGGAAAACTTTATCTTAATAATCATCTTCTCAAAACCACCGCCATATATTTTACATTCATCAATAATAAATTTCTTTTTGATAAAAGCTTTTTTAAAATCAAACTCTTTGCCCACCAGATTTTGATTCATGATATTACTCAAGGAATCATAACTCAATACAGCATCTAGAAAAATGCTGAAGCCGGATTGCCGGCTGAATGAGCCCATATTGGGTACGACAGAAGTTTTTTCTATGGGTTTTTCAAAACTAATCACCGGCTTTGCAGATAAACCAAGGAAGATATTCAATGAATCATTGATAGCAAATAAATTATTGATACGGATTTTTTGAGGATTAATAGTTAGCCAACCCAATCCGTAGATGTTATAGCCCTTATTTAACTCATTCCATACTTGTTGAAAACGGGATTTCAGATCAACAGTCCCATAACTTTTTTCCAGATCCTTTTTAGCAGCATCCAGCTCAACGGTTAATCCTTTTATCACTTGTTTGGTAATATCCTGTCCCCAGAAGCAGACTTCACATTTATCTAAAGGCTGAGGTTCGTTTCTTTTGATACCCAGCTTTACTTTAAAATCTGGTTGAATACTCAGGGAATTGGTAAATGAGACGTTTATTCTTCTTTCCATTTCGCTGCCAAAACCACAGCGGCAAGCCGGAGACCAGGGCGAAATGACTGTGCCACCAACACATACCCTTGAAGCCCCAATAATTTTATAATAGCCGGTAAAGCCAAGGTTCATAGAAGTACCAATTACTGTCATGGCCAGCTTGCTACGCCGAAAAACATATTTGAAACGGGTATCGCAACCCTCCTGTACCCATCCATCAGGATAGCCGGGAGAGGTAAACAACGTATCGACACTTTTCTCCGCCATCGAATAAACAGGCTTAAGATTTATTTGAATGGGAATGTTAATTTCAGAACTCGGTAATGAATCCAATTTGAAATTACCAGGAGATAAATCCGGATTGGCAGGGTTAATTTTTTGAGAGTATGAATTTGTTGCAACAATAATTACTAATAAAAAAAGAATTCCTTTTTCTTTCATGGCTGTATTTAATATTCAAAAATAACTAAAGAATAGAAAAGAAAATGTGAAGATATTATGGTACTGGCATATTGCCTGTACATAAATGCAAGCTCATGTTTATTTGAACCACATAAGCATATAGAAACATAGTTTTTCACATAGAAACCTGGCTGACGGCAGTCAGGTCTATGTGTTTTCTTCTGTTGTGTACTATGTGACTATGTGGTTCAATTTTAAGGTTGTAATAGGAGGATAATTAATTAATTTTTTTAATTTTCGAGATTGTTTGGCTAGTTAACTTAGTCGCCTTCTCCATATCCCTCTTTGCAAAATCTACCGCCGATTTGATAAGGTCTTTTACTTTTTTGTTTCTGTAATCAGCAGGAGCAGTTACTGGAATATGCCGTATCAGGTTTCCTGTTCCCGACTGTAGTTTATGCGGATCTTTAATCAACGTTCCTTTATTGAAACCTAAGTTTAAATGATTTGTATAAATAGGAATCATACAAAATGAATCGCCCAGTTTATCTGAAATGGAAAATACTGCTGTTAAGGCATGTGTCTGATAAAGCAATTCGTTGCTCTCCGGATAAATTTCAAGTATATACTCTCGTAAATCCTTAAACAGTTCAATGAGTGACTGTTCCTTAAATTCCAAATGGAAAAGAAAGTCGGGATGTATCTTACGGAATTCACTCATTTTATTTTGGCATTTCTTTGGGCTGCGTCATACTGAACCAATTGCCACATCCATCTTTTACCACACATTCAATGCCGTAAAATTGTTCCTTTGGTTCAGTTATATTGATACCTTTTGATTTTAATTCTTCATACGCCGCACGGCAATCGTTGGTGTACATCACACCGGCACCCATGATTCCTTTTTCCAGCAATACTTTAAAAGCATTACGGCTTTCCTCATCAAAGCCATGAGGAGATGCTTCCGATTTAATCATACTCTCATGTAATACCGGCATCAGCACCACTTCCAGGTCGGGTTGCTCCGGTGCAGTGATTGTAAGCCAGCGATAACCACTTTCCATCGTGGAATCGGTATGTACTTTAAAGCCAAGTGTGTTCACATAAAAATCAAAGGCTTTATCCTGGTCAAGGACAAATAGAGTAGTGTGGGAGAATTTTGTTATCATACTATTAATTTTATACAATGAAGATAGGATAGAGAACGGAAAATGACTTCTTGAATCTTGCTTATTTGGCAAACTTATACTGCTCAATAAAACAATGCGGAATAAACCTCTTCGGTTCTTCTTTTGCTAATTTCTTTTTTAGCCATGCAATATTGCGGTAGTACTGTGGGGAATAGCCACTTTGCTTACGAAACAGGCTGCTGAATGAGCCGAGGCTTTCAAACCCAATACTGTTACAAACATCGGTAATACTGATACCTTCTTTCGCCAGCATTTCTTTAGCTGCATCCAGCCTTATTTGTGTAAGGTATTGATGCGGTGTCTTTTTATATACCCTTGTAAAGATCCGGTGAAAATGAAACCGGGAAAGGAATGCTTGCTTTGATATTTGTTCTAGGTCTATTGATTCATGATAGTTGGTGTCAATAAAAACCTTAGCGGCTACTATGCGTTGGTATATGTCGGTGGTTAATTGCATAGGCTAAGAGTTTAAAAGAGTTAAAAGAGGAAAGGAGGGCTGGTTTATAATTGAAGGTTTCATTTTTTGTATCACTAAATTATTCCGGATTCTATTGAGAAAAAGTAGGTGTTTCAATAATTACTATTTCTCTTTTTCTCATTCTTCTCCTTTAAACTCTTAGCTCAATTCTTTCTTCATACAAATGCTGGTTTCCTCCATACCGGAGTACTGTCCGTAGTTAGGAATAACGGTATAACCCATTTTTTCGTAAAGATGTATTGCTTCCGGTTGTTTATAGCCAGTTTCAAGCACCATTGAACCAATCTTTAATTCAGCAGCCCATTTCTCTAATTCAGCGAGTATGGCGGCGCCAATTCCTTTTCCACGTTGTTCATTGGCAACATACATTCTTTTAATCTCAACAATTCCATCATCAAATTTCTTAAAACAACCACATCCAACTGGCTGCTTTTCAAAATAAGCCATCACAACAGTGGGCAGATTTTTTATACTATTAAACCTGTTGTAAAAAGTCTGCAAGTCTCCATACCTGTCCTGCAAATCTTTATCAAGTTTTTCAACCAGGGAATAAAAATCCGGATCGTTGCTATTTGTTCTTTTAATCGTAACCATTTTAACTGTTAGCAGGGTTTTTCCATCCTTTGCCTAATCGTTCTATCGCTCCTTTTATTCGTTCAGTTCTTGTTGCTGACCTTTTCGCTGTTACTACCCACCCGATGTATTCTTTTTTATTGGTAAACGAAAGAGCATCGAAGAAGGTAGCTTCTTTTTTATTCTTTTTTAATGCAGCTTGTAAATCATCCGGCAACTTTACTTCTTTGGTTGTGGGATTAACCCAATTAAAAATTTCTCTTTGCATTGTTGGTTTGGCTTCTTTCTTTTTATCAGCTTCGTTCTTCGCCCTAAAACCAAACACACTCCATGTTTCATCAAACGAGATCAAACTTATCCAGGTAAGTTTATCGCCTTCGGCCAATAAACAATCCCAGCCCATATCTCTTGTCAGATCAGTTTGCACTTTCGATGAAACTTTTGGATAGTACACCCACACAATTACTTCCGGTTTTACCAGCTTCATCACTTTGCTCATTTCCTTTTTCAGTTGAGCTTTGTTCTGTACAAACCAGTGAACCTGGTCGTACGCTGTACCAGTGTTCGCAATTTTTACTTCCGGTGGTAACCCTAGTAATCCTTTTTTAAAATTGGCTGGAGCATTCAGTGTTAGCAAAGTAAATTTTGCTTTGATCTTTAGTTTGTCGGAAATGGAATTAGCCATGCCAGTTGATTTGTGGTTTAAAATTAAGATGGATTGAATAAATGTGGTTATTGAATCTTGCTTTGAAACCGCAGAGGTGCAGTGACGGGGAGAAAATACAGTTCAGCTCTGCGCCTTTGCACCTCTGCGGTTAAATTTCACTGCCATTTTTTCACTTTCCCCCCTCACGGCATAATGATTGACTATCTTGTCTGAACTTGCCTACCGACAGGCAGGCTTTTTAAAACATAACTAATATGGCAAAGATTATAGGAATTGACTTAGGAACAACCAATAGCTGCGTTTCCGTCATGGAAAACGGCGAACCAGTGGTAATTGCCAACGACGAGGGTCGCCGCACAACCCCGTCTGTAGTGGCTTTCCTGAAAAATGGCGAACGTAAAGTGGGTGACCCGGCCAAACGCCAGGCCATCACCAACCCGCATAATACCATCAGCTCGGTAAAGCGTTTTATGGGTCGCCAGTTTGATGAAGTAACGGAAGAAATAAGCCATTGGAGCTACAAAGTGGCAAAAGGTGACAATAATACTGTCAGAATTGACATAGATGGCAGGTTGTATACGCCTCAGGAAATTTCGGCAATGGTGCTGCAGAAAATGAAGAAAACTGCTGAAGATTATCTTGGGTATGAAGTGACAGAGGCGGTGATTACCGTGCCTGCTTATTTCAACGATGCGCAAAGACAAGCAACAAAAGAAGCTGGTGAAATTGCCGGTTTGAATGTTCGAAGAATTGTGAACGAACCAACCGCAGCTGCATTGGCTTATGGATTGGATAAAGGAAAACATGACCAGAAAATAGCTGTGTTTGACCTTGGTGGTGGTACGTTTGATATTTCCGTACTGGAATTAGGCGACGGTGTATTTGAAGTAAAAAGCACCAATGGTGATACGCACCTCGGTGGTGATGATTTTGATAAAGTGATCATGGATTGGCTGGCTGATGAATTTAAAAAAGACGAAGCCATTGATTTGCGCAAAGACCCGATGGCATTGCAGCGGTTGAAAGAAGCATCTGAAAAAGCGAAAGTAGAGTTATCATCTTCTACCGAAACAGAAATTAACCTGCCGTATGTAACAGCAGTGGATGGTGTGCCGAAGCACTTAGTTAAAAAATTGACCCGTGCAAAATTTGAATCGCTGGCAGATAATTTATTTGCCCGTTGTTTGAAGCCTTGCGAAGCTGCATTGAAAGATGCAGGATTAGCAGCATCAGCAATTGATGAAGTAATCATGGTAGGAGGTAGCAGCCGTATTCCAAAAGTGCTGGAGATAGTAGAAAAATTCTTTGGCAGAAAACCCAATCGTGGTGTAAACCCCGATGAAGTGGTAGCCGTAGGTGCAGCTATACAAGGTGCGGTAATGACCGGTGATATAAAAGATGTGTTGTTACTCGATGTAACACCACTTTCTCTCGGTATAGAAACAATGGGTGGAGTAATGACACCGTTGATCCCTTCGAATACAACGATACCAACAAAAAAATCTGAAGTGTTCTCTACTGCCAGCGATAACCAGCCGGGTGTGCAGATACATGTGTTGCAAGGCGAACGCAGCATGAGCAAAGACAACAAGAGCCTTGGTACATTTAACCTTGATAATATACCACCGGCACCAAGAGGTGTACCGCAGATCGAAGTGATATTTGATATTGATGCCAACGGCATTTTGCATGTGACTGCAAAAGATAAAGGAACTGGCAAAGAACAAAAGATACACATTGAAGCAGGCAGTGGCTTAAGCAAAGAAGATGTGGAAAAAATGAAAGCCGAAGCAAAAATGAATGAAGCAAGTGATAAAGCCGAAAGAGAAAAAGTAGAGAAGCTGAACCAGGCCGATAGCTTAGTGTTTCAGACAGAAAAACAATTGAAAGAATACGGTGATAAAATACCGGCAGAAAAGAAAACAGCCATCGAAGTGGGAGCGGAGAAGTTGAAAGAAGCACATAAGTCACAAGACTTAGCTGCGATAGATACAGCGATGACTGAATTGAATGCAGCCTGGACTGCGGCGAGTGAGGATATGTATAAGAATACACAGGACGGTGCGCCACAACAACCGGGTGCTGAACAACAAGCACAACCTGAAGGTGCAACGGCTGGGGCGGATAATGTGACGGATGTGCCGTATGAGGAGGTGAAATAAGAAAATTTGAAATAGAAGAGGCTGTCCCAAAAGGGGTGGCCTTTTTTAGTTTTTGGAGGCGATTTATTCACATTTTGGTTGTATAAAATGTAGTTGCAAAAGCCTTATTAATTTTTAAATTTTGCTGTACAACTTATTGTATGGCAAAACCACTATTCAAAACCTATTCTCAGAATCAGCGCTTTTTGTTTCCTCCAAGTCTTGAGGAAATGATTGATGCCAACCATCCTGTACGTGTGGTTAATGAAGTGATCGACCGTGTTGACATCGATATTATCATCAAAAAGTATAAAGGTGGGGGAACAACCAGTTATCACCCTAGGATGCTTTTAAAAGTGCTGGTATATGGGTATTTGAATAATGTATACAGCAGCCGTCGCATAGAAGCTTCTGTAAAAGAGAATATTTATTTTATGTGGCTGGCTGGAATGTCTCAGCCTGATCACCGGACGATCAACCGGTTCCGCAGTGAACGCCTTCGCAATATTTTAAAGGAAGTATTTGCTCAGATTGTGCTGCTGCTGGTGGACAGCGGACATGTAAGCTTAAAGGAAATCTATACAGATGGTACCAAGATAGAAAGTGTGGCCAACCGTTACAGTTTTGTATGGGGGAAAGCCATTAAGACAAGTCGTGAAAGAATCAAAGAGCAATTAAAGGAGCTGTGGTCCTATACGCAAAAGCTGGCGGCTGTGGAAAACGATGATGACACGTCTCCGGACTTTGACAAAATAGACAGCAAGAATGTAAAAGCCACGATTGAAAAAATAGATGCAGCACTGAAGGGTAAGGAAGTGAGCAAGGAAATAAAGCAAAAGCTGAATTATGCCCGTAAGCAATGGCCGCTTAAATTAAAACAGTATACCAGGCAGGAAAAAATACTGTCGGGGCGCAATAGCTACAGTAAAACCGATCCGGGAAGTACATTCATGCGGATGAAAGAGGATTACATGAGAAACGGCCAGCTTAAGCCCGGCTACAATGTGCAGATATCAACCAATGATCAGTTTGTCGTCAATTACAGTTTGCATCCCAATCCCACCGATACAAAAACTCTTATTCCTCACCTTGAACAATACAAAGCTTTATACAACAGTATTCCTGAAGTGCAAGTCACTGATGCCGGTTACGGCAGTGAAGAAAATTATCAATATCTGTATCAACAAGGTATTGAAGCTCATATAAAGCCAACAGACTTCGACAGAAAGCAAAAAAAGAAATGGCAGCCCAACCCCTTTACTACTGAGTATCTGGATTATGATCCGGCTAAAGATATATACATATGTCCTGCAGGTAAACCAATGCAGCGTACTGGTGGATATAGTAAAAAGCAAAAAGGGGGCTTTGTTCAAACGTATGCTTTTTACCAAGCCAAAGGTTGCAAAGAGTGCCCGCTAAAAGACGCCTGTCATAAACAAAAGGGTAACCGGATTATTCAAATAAACCACAAAGGACGGCAACTTAGAAAAGAGGCTGGTGAACGATTAAAAACTGAAAAAGGAATTTATTACCGAAAGAAACGGCCCGCCGATGTAGAGCCCGTCTTTGGTAATATCAAATACAATAAAAACTTTAAGCGATTTTTGCTAAAAGGAATCGACAAAACAGAGATCGAGTGGGGGCTGATCTGTATAGCTCATAATTTAAAGAAAATCGCAGCATAAGGCGGGGAAAAACGTCTTTTTAAATCGACTCTCATTGTAAATCACACACAGCTTCGGGTACACAAAAAAATCTGAATCTTGAAACGGGCTTTAAATAAGAAAAGAGGTCATCCTTTTGGGACAGCCTCTTTGTTTGAAATGTTTTTGGGGTAAAATATCTTATTAGACCTTTTTTACATTTACTGCATTCAAGCCTTTCTTACCTTCCTGAAGTTCAAATTCAACTTTGTCTCCTTCATCCACCTGATCAATCAGGCCGCTTGAATGAACAAACGTCTCCTTATTGGAGCCATCATGTTTGATAAAGCCGAATCCTTTTTCACGGTTGAAAAATTTGACGGTGCCTTGGTTTTTGTCGCTCATTGTGTTTTGTATTATTAATTAAGAGGGCAAAGGTAGTGTTTTACTCTTGGAACGCTTACAATAAAAACTTTCATGCTCAAATAACTTTGAATCAATCAGTTGTAAAATTTATTCAAAATGAAATTGCAACTTTACTTACTTTAAAATATTGTACCTTTTCTTATTAAATTATATGATATGAATACTATTGAAATGCGAATTCAAAAACTGGAAACAACTAATCGCCGTTATAGAAATACAATTATTCTTTTGGTTGCATCATTTGCTACCATATTTATGGCCTTCAAAAGCCCCAAAACAATACCGGATGTTTTACAGGCGAAGCGGTTTGAAGTAGTAGATAATAATGGCAAAGTGCTGGCTATAATTTCTCAGGATGATGGAAAAGGAATAATTAAAACTTATAATAAAGAAGGAAAAAAATTAGTGAACATCACTTATACCAGCAACCAGGAAGGTTATATTGGATTAGAAGATGGCATTGGGCAGGAAACGATGCGGCTTAGCAGTTCCAATGATGGTGGCGGAGGGTATATAGGTATTTTTAATCCTACTGGTAAAAGGACGCTGACCATCTGTAATGATGACAGTGGAGGCAATATTTATGTTGGAAATAGTAACGGAGATACAAGAGCTGTCATGCAATGCAATAGCAGTGCAGGAGGCTTCCTGGGACTTTATAACTCCTCGGGTTATACAGCAGTGAAGCTTACACAAACCAGCAGCGGAAATGGCGATCTGTATGTTAATAATAAAGAAGGGGATGAAAGGGTAAGGCTTTCTGTCAGCAGTTCCGCAGGAAATTTTCAAATAAAAAATAACAATAAGACCATGATCGTTGAATTAGGAGGAACAACAGGCGAAAATGGTACGATCAATACTTACAATACAAGTGGAACATTTGTGCAAGGAATTGGCAGCAGTAATTGATACTTAAAATGCTGCCTTGAAAGAAGATTTTATCTGCTCAATGTGGCTACATTTAGAATCACTTCCACAGCTTTCTTAGTATGCAAGTATGGTGTAAAACCTTTAGATGACAATCAGGCTTCTGCTTCCATATAACTTTCCACCGGTTCACAGGTACATATCAAATTCCTGTCGCCATGTGTATTATTTACTCTTGCTACACTTGGCCAGAATTTATTCAATGTAACATAATACAATGGGAAAGCCGCTTCTTGTCTGGTATAAGTATGTTTCCATTCATCCGCTGTTACTACAGCCTGTGTATGTGGCGCATTTTTCAATGCATTATCTTTTTTATCCAACCTGCCATCCTCGATAGCTTTTATTTCTTCCCGGATAGAAAGTAATGCATCACAGAAGCGATCAAGTTCTGCTTTGTCTTCACTTTCTGTTGGTTCGATCATGATAGTGCCCGGAACAGGGAAACTCATAGTAGGTGCATGAAAACCATAATCAATCAACCGCTTTGCCACATCTTCTGCTTCTACCTCGGCTGATTTTTTGAACGGTCGCAGATCAACAATAAATTCATGGGCACATTGTCCATTGTGATTGGTGTACAAGATGTCATAAGCTCCGTCTAATCTTGCCCGCATGTAGTTGGCATTTAGAATGGCATATTCTGTTGCTGATTTTACACCTTCGTTGCCCAGCATTCTTATATAACCATAACTGATAAGTAATATTGAAGCACTTCCATATGGCGCTGCACTTACTGCATTATTTCTCTCTTGTTCCTTGTTCCTTGTTTCTTGTGCCTTTAAGTTCACATGTCCCGGCAAATGTTTTGCTAAATGCTCTTTTACACAAATCGGTCCCATACCGGGTCCACCACCACCATGCGGAATTGCAAATGTTTTATGCAAATTCAAATGACAAACATCTGCGCCGATCAAACCCGGAGCTGTCAAACCTACCTGTGCATTCATATTGGCACCATCCATATACACTTGTCCGCCATGCTGATGAATGATATCAGTAATTTCTTTTACTGTTTCTTCATACACCCCATAAGTACTCGGATAAGTAATCATGATGCCAGAAAGGTCATTGCTGTATTGCGAAGCTTTTGTTTTTAAATCTTCCACATCAATATATCCGTTCTCCAATGCTTTTATTACTACCACTTTCATTCCTGCCATTACAGCACTTGCAGGATTGGTGCCGTGTGCAGAAATCGGAATCAGCATTACATTTCTGTTGTGATGTCCGTTGGCTTCATGCCAGGCTTTGATAGTAAGTAAGCCGGCATATTCTCCTTGTGCGCCGCTGTTCGGTTGCAGGCTGCATGCATCAAAGGCAGTTATCTCACATAGATATTTCCCCAATTCATCAATAATATATTTATAGCCAAGTGCCTGGTTTGATGGTGCAAAAGGATGAATTTTTCCCCAATGAGTCCAGCTCAATGGCATCATTTCACTGGCTGCATTTAATTTCATGGTGCAACTGCCCAACGAAATCATCGAAGTGTTCAGTGAAAGGTCTTTGTTCTCCAGTTGTTTGATGTAACGCATCATCTGGCTTTCACTCTTATGCGTATTGAAAACCGGGTGAGATAAGAATGAAGATGTTCTTGTTAATGCAGAAGGAATATGATGCAATTCAACATCATGGTGAATATCAAACGCCACCGTGTCTTTGTCGTTTTCAAAACAATTGATCAGGTCGTACAGGTCGCCAACATCCGCTGTTTCGTCTAATGAAATTCCAATATGGTTGTTGTCAATATAGCGAAGGTTGATAAGCTGACGTTCTGCTTTTTCTTTTATTGTTGTAATATCTTTTACTTTCACTACAATCGTATCGAAGAAATTGTCGGATACTAATTCAAAACCTCTTGCTGAAATTGCATCAGCAATAGTTTGCGTTAATAAGGCAACTCTCTTGGCAATATTTTTCAATCCGTCCGGGCCATGAAATACGGCATACATCGCAGCCATATTAGCCAGCAATGCCTGTGCGGTGCAAATATTCGAAGTGGCTTTTTCTCTTTTAATATGTTGTTCCCTTGTTTGCAAGGCCATCCGCAAAGCTCTGTTGCCCTGTGCATCTATACTGATGCCGATAATGCGGCCGGGAATATTTCTTTTAAAATCATCTTTACAGGACATGAAAGCCGCATGGGGGCCGCCATAACCTAATGGCACTCCAAAACGTTGTGCTGAACCAATGGCAACATCAGCACCTAATTCTCCGGGAGGAGTGAGTAATGTTAAAGCTAACAAATCAGATGCCATCGCCACATATGCACCTGCTGCATGAACTTTATTGATAAAACCTGAATAGTCTTCGATAGAGCCCTTGTTGTTTGGATATTGAACAATAGCTCCGAAGTAAGTAGCATCAATCGCTGTTGTTTTATAATCACCTTCTACAATTTCAATACCTACCGGCACTGCTCTGGTCATTAATACATCTTTTGTTTGCGGGAATATCTCCCGGTCAACAAAAAATTTTGGTCGTTCAATATGATCTTGTTTGTTCAACGAATTGAAAAACATCGTCATTGCTTCAGCCGCCGCTGTTGCTTCATCTAATAAAGAGGCATTCGCAATGGGCAAGCCTGTCAGATCACTCACCATTGTCTGGTAGTTTAATAAACTTTCCAAACGGCCTTGCGAAATTTCTGCCTGGTATGGCGTGTACTGAGTGTACCATCCCGGGTTTTCAAAAACATTCCGAAGAATAACAGACGGAACGATATTGTCATAATATCCCTGCCCGATATAATTGGTGAATACTTTATTTTTCAGCGATACTTCTTTAATGTGTTTCAGGTATTCATGTTCACTCATCGCTGGTGGAATATTCAGCGAATGCTTCATCCGGATAGCAGGGGGGACGGTGTTGCTGATTAACTGGTCTAAACTTTCCGCACCAATTTTTTTCAACATTTTATTGGTGTCAGCTTCATTGGGTCCGATGTGGCGTGGGATAAACTCGTTAGCCTGTTGTTCAAAAAGATTCATAAATGGATTTCCTTATTTGTAAAAAGATGGGCAAAGTTACGGGGAGGTAAGCATAAAAACTGCCAGTTGTTGAACCCGGTGGATAAGAGGTGAAATCAGCTACAGGCGGCCATTTCGGACAATACTATGTGGATTTCTATGTTTCTATTGTGCCTATGTGGTTCAAACTTTTACCACATAGAAAGATAGGTGCATAGGTTACACATAGTGTTTAAACGGGGTCATATTTTCCCCTTTAGCATATTTTCCATCATGCGAAGTTCATCACTGGTATGGCTGCTTCCATCATGGCTCCAGCCTGGAGGGCCAAAGAGATAATTCCATCGTTGTTTAAAAGTCAGGCCTTTTTTACGGAGGTCTTTACCAATGCTCCTCCACTCATGCACCACAATATTTACCGGGTCGTCTTTTTCCAATGGTTTGGTAAGGCCATATTTTATTGGTTGGTATTGTTCCGCAGACAATTCCGGCTGAAATGTTCCAAATAGTTTATCCCATATAATAAGGAACATGCCCATGTTTTTATCCAGATATGTTGGATTGGAACCATGATGTACCCGGTGATGAGAAGGAGTAACAAAAATATATTCAAGCCAACCCAGCTTATTTATTTTTTCAGTGTGTACCAGTATGCCCCATGTTTGTGTGGCCGCATAAATGAAAGCAATATCAATTGGTTGAAAACCGAGTAAAGCAATTGGTATAAAATAAACAAAACGATACAATGGTTCTAGAATGGAAGAACGGAAACCAACGGTGAGATTAAACTTGGGCGATGAATGATGTGTAACATGAGTGGCCCAGAACAAACGGCACACATGATCCACCCGGTGCAGCCAGTAATACATAAAATCTTCAAACACTATTAATACAATCCAATATATCCACGGATTGGTGATTGGCTCTGCTAAACGATGGTCGTAGAAAAAGGAGAGGATAAAACCGATGTAGATAATGCGGAACAGTAAATCAATACCTCCGTTGAGTAGCATGAAATAAATATTCTGTGCCGTATCCTTGACAGAATAAGTAGCCTGTTGGCGGAGTTTGCTAAGAAACAATTCTATCCCAATCACTACTAAGTAGAGTGGGGTGGTGATCAGAATCAATAATTGTTCCCTGGCTGTTCCCATGCGGTGGCAAAAATACCTGATTGTCTTGAAAATAATATCACGCATAGGCGCAAAGCCGCTATTTATTGAATATATAAATTTTTTTTGCGTCTTGGTGGGTTTGCTTGCAACAATCGTCTCTACGTCTAAAAATTTCATTTGCGCCATTTTAAAGTAACTTGCATCATGGCTCAGGATATTTTAATAAATTGGGAAAAAAAATCTGGTGAAAGGCAAAAAGAGTATAAGAAGTTTTTGCACCGGGCCAATAAAAATGCGGTGCTGCGGCAATTACCCGACCTGAACGAAGAAGCCTTTGAAAAAATAGATTGCCTGCAATGCGCCAATTGCTGCAAAAGTTACTCTCCCCGGTTTACCCCGCCCGATATAAAACGTATCAGCAAATATCTTGGAATAAAAGATGGGGAGTTTAAAGAAACCTACCTGGTACAGGACGATGAGGGTGATAATGTAACGAAAACAAAGCCCTGTCCATTTCTAGGTTCAGACAACAAGTGTGGTATTTATGATGTTCGTCCCATTGACTGTGCCCGGTTTCCTTATATGGATAATGATTTTATGCTGAAGCGGCAACCGCTGGCCTTAAAGAATTCTACTTTTTGCCCGATTACTTATTATGTAATTGAGAAGTTGATAGCGGCGGAAAAGGGGAAGTAAATTCTTCGTACCTTTTGCTCTAAATTGTGTACTATGCCACGTTATGTTATTGAAAGAGAGTTGCCTGGTGCCGGCAAACTCACAACTGAAGAACTTCATGGTATTTCCCAAAAATCCTGCGGGGTAATCAGAGAACTGGGGCCTTCCATTCAATGGGTGGAAAGTTATGTAACGGAGGATAAAATTTATTGTGTGTATAATGCACCCAATAAAGAAATCCTTAAAGAACATGCCACTAAAGGAGGATTTCCTGCCAACCGGATAGAAGAGATAAAGAATATGATAAGCCCGGTAACGGCGGAGTGAAATCCTGAGCTATACCGAAAGGTACCAACTGTATCACTACTATCATCTTAGGTCGCACTCTTGTACGTTCTATCCGCTATTGAACATTTGCGGAGTTTACTCCTGGTTTCAAATACCTTGTTTATGATGTTGGTGAAAAGAAAACACCAACAGTGGCGGAAAAGGGTAAGGTGTAACATTTTTTTTGTCACCCAGCTAGAAAGGAGTCTGTCTCTTTGCCTCCGTGGTTACTTTCTATTGTAGTGCAAACTCGATCCAATTGGAATTATTGATTTGCTCAAAGCCCGATTCGCTTTGGTTAAATGATACCCTTAGCCTGTACAGACCCGGGGTAAAGGGTGAGGGTAAACCATTGGAAAAAGAATATCCTGCTATAGTAAGAATATCCGTGACGCTTTTTTCTTTTTGTAAAAAGATATATTCTTCTTCGATCCGGTGCACAGGAATTATCCCGGCAGTGGGTGGTTCCCACAAATAATACCCATTGCCCATCCATTTTTCCAGCTCAATAATATAATTCCCTGTTGCTATTGTACTATTACGTTTGAAATCTTGCTTCCTGTTTTTTAAAATCCTGACCGGAGTAGCCGATAAATTTTTAATAACGACCTGGACTTGGATATTTTCCTTGTTGAAAGGCGCAACCAGTTTTATATCAACTGAAAAATCACTGGCAGTATTGATTTGAAGTAAGGGGAATAAAAGGACGAAAAAAGGAAGTTTATTCATGACCGATGAGTGTACCTGAAAATGAAATGGTTCGATAGTATGATATGCTCATGTTACTTGGCTGTTAGTTCATCCCACGCCGCCCCCAACGGCCTCTGTATCCCATCAGTCTTCCATTCCTCACCACCAGGTATCAACGTAGCTTTTAATACTTCTTCCTTTGTCTTACCGGCTTTTATTTCTCCCTCCACAAACTTCAACATATTACCTAAATAATCCCGGAAGGCTTTTAGTTCATCAGCAGTACCGATTACTTTATAACCAGAGGCGGCATGGCCAAATACATACCTTGTTTTACTGTCAAACTTATTTAATCCATTTTCCAGTACCTCCATCCAGTTCTTCATATTGGCTCCGGCACTACGATCTACGAAAGGATGACGACGGTTAAAAACCAGATCGCCGCAATGCACAATATTAGCATGTTCAAAATGCACAAAACTATCACCGTTTGTATGTGCTGCACCAAAATAATGAAGACGGATAAGTTCTTTATCTATATTTCGTCCCCAGGTATATTTAAAAGTCAAATCAGGGTACAGTTGTTTTTCTTCCGATTTATTCTGCTTGGCATTTTTTTCCTGGTTGATCCTTGAATTTTCATGCGCCACTACATTTTCTACTATCCCTTTAAAGGATATATTACCCGCTGTATGATCACCATGATGATGTGTATTAATTAAAAGTTTGAAAGGCGTTTCTGTTTTCTTTTTCAATTCATCAATCAGGTGTTTGCTCTGGTCAGGGAATTGTGAATCGACTACAACGATTCCAGACTTTGAAAGCAAGAAAGCAATTGTGCCACCCCTTTCTTCAAAAATACCAAGCTTATCGGTTAGCATAGTAATCTTCCAGGGGTCTTCAAAAAAAGAAGATAATAGATTTTGCTGTGCTAATGTCAGTGCACCAAAAGTGAGTGCAGAGTTTTGGAGAAAGGAACGACGGTTCATATGTGAGAATTTATTTGTTACAAGTTAATGAGTTTTTGTTTTAATTGACCCACCCCCTTTCTAAAATTCATTTATTATAAAATACTGCTGCCCCTCCTCCGTAGGAAGGGGCGAATGAAGGAGCCTTTCGGTAAACTCTTGATAGACTTGCAACAAAACTTCAATCAAGGAACAATGGCGATGATAAAATCTAATATTCAAATTTCCGCAAAGTCGGGGTTTTGAACCAGGTTATTATTACTACAACCAGCGTCATACAACCTCCAAATACTACCGAAGGAACAACACCCATCAGTTTAGCAGCCACACCACTTTCAAATTGCCCCAGTTCATTACTGGAGTTGATGAACATCGATCCAACACTGCTTACTCTTCCACGCATATGATCAGGGGTTTTTAGCTGCATGATAGTTCCCCGGACTACAATGCTGATACCGTCCAGCATGCCGGCAATCATTAATGCAAGGAAGGAAAGTAAAAACCATTTTGATAAGGCAAAAGTGATAATACAAATCCCAAATCCGGCCACTACAATCATCAGTTTTTTACCCTGCGCTTTTTTCATGGGAAAAATGGCAAGCAGTAGTATGATAAAAATTGCACCAATATCAATGGCAGCATTCAACCAGCCAAATCCCTGGGGTCCGATTTTTAAAATGTCTTTGGCAAATACGGGTACCATTGCTGCTGCACCACCAAAAAAGACAGCAAACATATCCAGAGAAAAAGCGGCTAATAATTCTTTTGTTCTGAACACAAACCGCAATCCTTCTTTCATGCTTTCCCAGGTTTTCATTTCAATATTTTGTACAATAGATGGTTTTGGTTTCAACCGCTTAAGAAAAAAGAAAGCCAAAACAAGCAGACTACATACGGTGATCAATGTTCCGGAGATACCAAGCTTCCAGATCAGTAAACCGCCACCTGCATGACCGGTTACTGAAGCTATCAGCCAGGTGCCTTGTGTCCAGGTAGTAGCAGATTGCAAATAATGTCGTGGTACTATACTGGCTAACATAGCAGAAAAATTAGGGCCCGTAAATGCACGGATGATTCCAGTACAAAAAACGACTGCATAGATACAAATCGTAATGGAATGGTTGGATAAGTGATCACTGGTATAGGAACTGGATAGGAATAAAAGTATAGCTGCGGAAAATGTGTAGAAAAAAACACCTGTCAATAATAATTTTCTTTTTTCACTTTTATCAATAATATGCCCGGCATAAAGTGCCATGGTAAGGGCGGGAACAACTTCTGCCAAACCGACAAGACCGATGGCAAAAGGATCACCGGTTAGTTCATATACCCACCAGGCTACTAATGTACTCATCATCCGCAGTGCGGTTATGAAAGTAAATCTGCCTAACATCAGATTTTTAAATTCAGGTATACGGATTGCTGCGAAAGGCTCGTTGGTGATTTGAGTGACAGGAGAGTTGCTGTCCATTATAGCAAAGATAAGCACACTGCAATTCTATACTTGAAAATTGTTTATTGAACATTTAATATTGATTATTCTAAAAAATAATACACAATCAATATTTAACAGGGTTTCACTGATGTGCAGTGTGTTTTATGGCAACGTCAGGTAATGCTGCCCTTCATCATAGTCCTTTTCAAGAGCTTCATGGATTATCTGGATATGTTTTTCATTGCCAAGAAAATCTGCATTGCTGGCATCTACAAATAAAGTTTTGATATGATGCTGTTTAATATAGTGTGTATAGGTTTCCTGTATATTAAATAAATACTCGTCAGAAATATTCTGTTCATAAGAACGGTTTCTTTTTTTGATATTAGCCTGCAACTTCACAACCGGGGCATGAAGGTATATAAGAATGTCAGGCTTTGTTAATTGCTGATTGATGATGTCAAATAGCCGTTGGTACAACCGGAATTCATCGTCTGGTAAGGTTACTTTGGCAAATAAAAGGCATTTGGTAAAAAGATAATCTGCAATAGTGTGAGATTGAAACATATCCTTTTGCTGTAACAATTCTTTTTGTTGTTTAAAGCGTTCTGCCATAAAAAAAAGTTCCAGTGGAAATGCATATTGATCTGGCTGCTCATAAAATTTGGGTAAAAATGGGTTGTCTGCAAATTCTTCCAGTATCAGCCGGGCATTATAATGTTTTGATAGCAAATGTGCCAGCGTCGTTTTTCCGGCCCCGATGTTTCCTTCTATGGTGATGAAGTTATAATTCATTTAACAGGTGAGTGGTCAATAATCAAAAGTGATCAGATTGTCTTGTTAGAACTTGCAAAATAATGTAATTGTCAGGGCTAATACTTATTAAGCGACGATTGTGGAAAAAATCAGGAATACTTTTTTACTTCCAGCTCATCTTTGCATTCAATCAATATTTGGGCAATTGTTTTTTTAAATACAGGATGTACTTTCTCTGCTGCGATTTCTGCCAATGGTAGTAAAGCAAAACGCCGGTTTTGCATTTCAGGATGCGGCAGCTTCAATAACTGGTAATTGTGTTTTTCATTATTAAACAGAAGGATATCAATATCAATTACCCGGGGGCCGTATTTTTCTTTTCTTTCTCTTCCCATCAGCTCTTCCAATTTTAATATCCGGCGGATAAGTTGACGGGCATTTAAAGTAGTGGACATTTCAAGTGCCTGGTTAAGAAATGGAGGTTGATCGGTATTTCCCCATGCAGCTGTTTCGTATAATGATGATGCAGCCGTAATAACGCCAAGTTGATCATTAATTAAATCTTTGGCAGTAGCAAGGTTTTGTTCCCTGTCACCCAGATTGCCACCGGTAAGTAAATAAGCCTGGTTCATAAAAAGTTCAACGATTGTTAGTTGCAGTTTTGTGCAATTTAGTGTTTGTGTTGATTTTTTATAAAGTAATATGTTTTTAAATACATTTGCCAACTACCATGAATTCAGTAAAACAACCTTACAGCCAGGCAAGAGCGTTATGGGCAATAACCAGGGCAAGTTTTAAAGCCATCTTTGCCAATCCCAGTGCAATTATTTTCAGTATTATTTTCCCCATCATTTTTGTGCTCATTTTCGGCGCCTTTGGTAGCGGGAATGGAATAAGTTATCGTATTGCACTTGCACCGGGTAGCGATACAACTACAGTGTTTTATAAGCAACTACTTAAAATTCCAGGGGTGAAAATTATTAAATACAAGGATACTGTTTCACGAAACAAAGAGCTTATTAAAGGAAAGTTGACCGCTATTATTACTATTCAAAGTAATTCCGATTCTGCAAACAAGGCACACTATAAGATTGGTATTAGATCAACAACAGCCAGTTCAAATACAGTTTATTCTTTCCGAAGTGCATTGGACCTGGTGAAACTGCAACTGGAAAAAGTAATGAATACCGGATCAGAGAATTTTGTTAATATAGAAGACCCGATAGTTGAAAAAGTAAGAAAATATCGCCCGATAGATTTTATTCTGCCCGGCCAGCTGGGATTTTCCATTTTATTTTCCACCTTATTTGGAGTTGCTTTCACCTTTTTTGGATTACGGGAACAGTTGGTGCTTAAAAGGTTTTATGCATCACCGGTAAAACGAATCAATATTTTATTGGGAATTGGAATGAGCCGTTTGTTTTTCCAGTTACTCAGTGTTGTCGTCTTGATTTTATTCGGGTATTTTGTTTTGAACTTCACCCTGCATCATGGTCTACTTACTTTTCTGGGAATTATTTTCATGACAATCGTGATGCTTTTCCTTTTGATGGGGGTAGGACTTATTTTCAGTAGCATTGCAAAGACAGACACATCCATACCCCTTTTAATAAACCTTTTCGGGTTTCCGCAAATGATGTTGTCTGGTACATTTTTCCCCATCGAAGTTTTTCCCGAATGGCTGCAAAGTATTTGCAGAATTTTACCACTTACACAATATAATGATGCGATCAGGAAAATATCATTTGAAGGTTTAGGTATTTTTGATTGCCTGAAAGAGATAGGGGTACTTGGCATCTGGATGGCCATCATTTATTTTATAGCTTCAAGAGTTCTCAAATGGGAGTAATCAAACTTGGATTTATCAGCCTTATTTTTTTTGCCCTATTAATTACCGGCATCTCACTTTTTTTCCCATCTCATATCCATATATCCAGGGCCACGACTATAAATGCCAATAAGGATTCAATTCTTACACAACTCAATAACCCTGTTAACTGGAAGAAATGGTATCCGGGTGCCGACACACTTCCGTTATTAATTATTGAAAACAAAATAAAAGGAATCGAAACCGGTAGCATGCAGGGGCTGATGATAAAGGAAGTCAATGATAGTGCTGTGCTGACAATCAATGTGGGGCCAAACTCAAAAGGAGGAGAGTCAGGCTGGAATATTTTTTCCAATCACATTCCAAATAGTTTCACTTTACAATGGTATATGGACTTTCATCTTGGTTGGTACCCATGGGAAAAATTCTCCAGCCTTCTGCTTGAAAAGAGATATGGCCCGATGATGGAACAGGGGCTTGAAAAGCTGAAAAAACTACTGGAGAAAGAGGATAATCGATAAGAACATTTTTGTTCTAAACAAACTAACTTTATATAAAATCTTATATGAGGAAACTACTAGCGATATTATCATTTTTTATTGCTGTTACCGGTTTTTCCCAAAGCCGCAAAAGCCCACACGATACTGTAAGTGCAAAGGATATAACAATCACTTACGGCCGTCCTTCTATGCACGGAAGAGCAATTTTTGGGGAGCTGGTAAAATTCGGGCAAGTGTGGCGGCTTGGCGCTGATGAAGCCACAACTATCAGTTTTGCCAATAATACAAAATTTGGCGGGGTGAATGTTCCGGCAGGAACTTACACCCTGTTTACACTTGTTAACGAAAATGAATGGACCCTTATTTTTAATTTGGTACCTGGCCAATGGGGAGCATTCTCTTACGAGAAAAATAAAGAAAAAGATTTGGCAAAGGTTATAGTTCCGGTTCATAAATCTGAAACACCTGTTGAACAATTAACTATTCGCTTTGCAGATGACGGCTCCTTGTTGATTGAATGGGATTTAATACAGATAATTGTACCAATTACTACAATAAGTAAATAGTAAGTTATAAATATGCTTTTAAAAGTATTGGGATGCCTTCGCCAAACAATTGCTATGTATCATTAAGGAGAATGATTTTTGATCAGTCGCCGGAAATAAACTTCAGGTTTCGCTGAATGCCTTTGAATTTAGACCGTCTTAAAGGAGAATCTTTAAAAATATTCCTGAAACTTTCTTCAGTCATCATTTCCCATTCTTTGGTTGAAAGATTCAACACTTCAGGAATAGGTGTAAAATCTATCTCCTGATGCGGCTTGCTGAAACGGTTCCAGGGACAAACATCCTGGCAGGTATCGCAGCCAAACATCCAGTTGTCAAATTTTCCATTCATTTCGCCGGGTATCAGCATTTCTTTTAACTCAATAGTGAAATAAGAAATACACTTACTTCCATCTACTACTTTTCCCGGCAAAATAGCATCTGTAGGACATGCATCAATACACCGGGTGCAGGTGCCGCAAAAATCTTTAGCGAAAGGATCATCATAAATTAGTTCGAGGTCGGTAATTAAAGTTGCAATGAAATAAAACGAACCACTTTGCTTATTAATCAGATTTCCATTTTTCCCAACCCATCCTAAACCACTTCGCTGCGCCCAGGTACGTTCCAATACCGGAGCACTGTCTACAAAACCACGGCCATGAATTTCACCGATTTCTTTTTTAATCAATTCAATTAATCCATTTAAATTTTTCCTGATCACTTCATGATAATCTTTTCCAAAAGCGTATTTGGCAATTTTAGGTATGCCTTCTTCCTGTTGTATCGAAGGGTAATAATTCTTTAATAAAGTGATCACTGATTTAGCTCCTGGTACCAGACGGGCCGGGTCAACCCGCATGTCAAAGTATTTTTCCATGTATTGCATACGGCCATGCAATCCATTATTCAGCCATTGCTCAAGCCTACGGGCATCATCGTTCAGTTTTTCAGCTTTAGCGATGCCGCAAAAATCAAACCCCAGTTTTTTAGCTGATTCTTTAATAAAACTGGCATGTCGTTGCAACGAATTCATTAGTTAGAACTGTCTTTTTTACGGAACTTTTGGTGACTATGATACATTATTTATGCCTGCTTGTTTTTTTTCCTAAATTAGCTATTAAACTTCCGGAACTTGCACCACAACCATCAATCATGAAGAAAAAACTGATTTGTTATGTTTTTTTCTGCATTTTGCTTTCATTACAAATTTCTGCCCAGGAGAAAAATAAGATCAAATTTGGTGATGTCTCCACAAAAGATTTTGCAACCAGTACCTACTCTATTGATAGTAATGCCAATGCTGTAGTGATTGCTGATATTGGTTCCAGCAATATTGAAGGTAATAATAAAGCATGGTTCTCCCTCAGGTACAAACATTTTAAACGGATACATATTCTGAACAAGAATGGATATGATATTGCCAATGTCTCTATTTCATTGTATACGGAGGGGAGTGATGAGGAGCAACTGGACAGATTGAGGGCAGTTACTTATAATCTGGAGAATGGTAAAGTAGTGGAAACAAAACTGGATATAAAGAATAATGTGTTTAAAGATAAGGTCAGTAAGAACAGGGTAGTTAATAAATTTACTTTTCCCAATGTGAAAGAAGGTTCTATTATCGAATATGAATATACGATTGTATCTGATTATTTGACTAACCTGCAGCCATGGGAATTTCAAGGAGCTTATCCCCGTCTTTGGAGTGAATATAATCTTTCGGTACCTGCTTTTTTGGGCTATGTTTTTTTATCACAGGGGTATAAATCCTATGATATTAAAAATAAAGAACAGCATAATGAATCTTTTCAGATTGTTGACAGTCGTGGTGCCGGTGCCACTGAAAGATTTTCATTTAACAGTAATGTGGATGATTACCGCTGGGTAATAAAAAATGTACAACCATTGAAGGAAGAAAATTATACATCTACGTTGGATAATCATATTACCAAAATTGAATTTCAGCTATCTGAGTACAAAGATCCGCTGCAATACCGGAACATCATGGGAACATGGTCAAAACTTACTGAGGACCTGATGAATGCCGATTTTTTCAGTTTGCAGGTTAACAAAGATAATGGGTGGCTGAAGGATATGATGGCTCCGCTTTTAAATACTACAGAAAGTAAAGCCGATAAGGCCAGGAAAATATTTACCTATGTGCAGAATAATTTTACCTGTACCAATCATAACAGGTTTTCAATGGATCAAACACTAAAAAATGTAGTAAAAACTCATAACGGTAATGTGGCAGAGATCAACTTGTTGCTTACTGCCATGATGAAATATGCAGATATAGAAGCTGACCCGGTTATTCTCAGTACCCGTACCAATGGCTACACTTTTTCAATGTATCCGATCTTAAGTAAATTCAATTATGTGATTTGCCGAACAATCATTGATGGTAAAACTTTTTACCTTGATGCCAGTGAGCCACATATCGGTTTCGGGAATTTGCCAATACAATGTTATAATGGCCATGCAAGGGTAGTCAATAAAGCAGCAGAAGCAGTTGAGTTGAACAGTGATGAAGTTACAGAAACAAAAACTACCACCCTATTTATTATCAACGATGAAAAAGGTAAACTCATCGGAAGCTGGCATCAGAATCCGGGTTATTATGAATCAACTGAATTGAGGAAAAAGGTTAAAGAGAAAGGAAAAGAACAGGTGCAACAAGATGTAAAAAAGCTTTTTGGAGCAGAAATAGTCATCACTAATTTTAAAATAGACTCATTAGATAAATATGAAAATGAACTGGGCATTCATTTTGACTTTGATATTGAAGATGAGAAAGAAGAAATTATTTACCTGAACCCACTTTTTGGAGAAAGTTATAACGAGAACCCATTTAAATCAGCAGAAAGGTTTTACCCGGTAGAGATGCCTTATGCAATGGATGAAACAGTTAATCTGCAGTTGGAAGTGCCGCATGGATATGTGGTGGACGAATTACCCCAATCTATCATTGTCAAAATGAATGACCAGAATGATGGTATGTTTGAATACCGTATTTCTCAATCCGGAGATAATATTTCCTTGCGCAGCCGTGTCAGATTCAAACGATCTTTTTTTATGCCGGAAGAATATGAGGCACTTCGGGAATTTTTTAACCTAATTGTAAAAAAGCAAGCTGAGCAGATTGTCTTTAAAAAGAAAAAATAATTAATGAGAAGACAACTTTATTTAAGTATACTTTATTTTTTGCTTTGTCACCAATTATTTGGAGGACAGGGAGAATATGCTGTTTCAAACATCCCTCCTTTTCTATTAAAAGGAGCTGATGTGGTTAAAAGATCGGAAGAACAACGTTTTGAAATTACGGAGAAAAACAGTGCAAGATATATTCATAAAGTAGCTTATACAATCTTAAACGAAGCCGGTGAAAGATGGGCTTATTTTTCTGAGGGGTATGATAAGTTGAGAAGTATCGAATCATTTGAAGGAACATTATTTGATGCCTCCGGTAATAAAATTAAAACCCTTAAAAAAGCAGACCTGAAAGATGAATCGGGTAGCAGTGAGGAAAGCCTTGCAGACGATTTTCGCATAAAATGGCATAGTTTTTTTTATAAAGTTTATCCATATACTGTAGAATATGAAGTGGTGGTTAAATATAAGGGTACCATGTTTTTACCCCGCTGGATGCCGCAGGAAAAACCGGTAATGGCTGTACAACAAAGTAGGATAACAGTTATTTCCCCGGTGTCGAATTTATTAAGATATAAAATGTTTAATTATAAAAATGAACCTGTTATTACAAATGATACTAAATCGAATAATATTTATACCTGGATGGTAAAAGATATTGCTGCTGTTAAAACTGAATATGCTTCAACAGATTGGTTTGAAATGACAACCAGTGTTTTTATGGCTACCGAAAAATTTATGCTGCAAGATTATGAAGGCAGCAATGCAAGTTGGAAAGAATTCGGTCGTTTTGTTTATGATTTAAAAAAAGGACGGGATGAATTGCCGGAACTAACAAAACAGAAAGTGCATCAGCTGATAGAAGGGATCACTGACAACCGGGAAAAAATCAGCAGGTTGTACGGTTATATGCAGGAGAATTCAAGGTATATCAGTGTGCAATTGGGGGTAGGGGGGTGGCAGCCATTTGATGCAAAATATGTTGCAGCCAAAAAATACGGTGATTGTAAAGCATTGAGTAATTATATGTATGCTTTGCTGAAGGAAGCCGGAATAAGGTCGGTATATACGATTACTGGCAGGGGGGATAATATAAATTATTTTTTGACAGACCTCCCTTGTTCACAATTCAACCATGCAATATTGTTTGTGCCGTTGGAAAATGATACCACCTGGCTGGAATGTACAAGTCAAACTTTGCCTGCGGGTTATCTTGGTGGCGATAACAGTAACCGGTTGGCATTGGCGGTAGATGAAAATGGAGGAACTTTAGTAAGCACACCCAGGTATGGAATAAAGGAAAATCTTCAAAAAAGAAATATAACAGCTGTATTAAATTCAGAAGGCACATTGGAAATTGTTGCAGCTACATATTATACCGGGTTGCAACAGGACAACATCCACCTGTTAATCAATAATCTTTCAACAGATAAAGTGAAAGAATATTTGCATGAGCAACTTGAATTTGCCACTTATGATATCAGTAACTTTAAGTACAAAGAAGAAAAAAAGACCATTCCTGCCATTGATGAGTTACTTAATATTACAGTCAGTAATTATGCTACCATTACCGGCAAACGTTTGTTTATTGTTCCAAACATTATGAATAGAAGTAACCGGAAAATTGCAAATGACGAAGAAAGGAAATCAGATATTGTTTTTAGCGTAGCGTATACTGACATGGATTCAGTAGAAATTACAATTCCTTCGGGTTATACTACTGAATCCATACCTGCGGATGTATCTGTTTCTACTAAGTTTGGAAAGTATAGCTGTTCAGTAAAATATTCAACTAATAAATTAATTTATTATCGCAATATTGAACGGTATGCTGGCAGGTTTACTCCCAAAGATTATCCCGAATTGGTGAAATTTTATGAAGCTATTTATAAAGCTGACCGGAATAAAGTAGTGCTGGTCAAAAATGAAACGACGAAAGGATTTTAAACAATCCGGGATTCATTGCTATTTATCATCCAGATGCAACCGGTGAAAGATGCGGTGCACTGCCGGTGCAAGGATAACTCCCACATTGGTAATAAATACAACACTGCTGAAAAGTGCATAGGCCGATGAAAACCACTTGCCGCTGACGTTTGTTATTTCTACAACAGGCCCCATACCACTTAGTATCATAGAAGCATTATGGATGGCATCCAACCAGGGAATATTGGCGGTGTAATGATAGCCCAACACGCCGATGGCAAGACAAACAGCCATGATGAATAAGGCAATAATGATATTCTTTAATATCCGTTGGTAGAAAGTGGCTTTGGTAGCCAACGGTTGCCTGCGGTGTTCGTACATAAAAAAAGGATTGGTATCACTAAAGTTACCAATCCTTTTTGCTTTACAGCAATTAACTGTTGTCAATAATTACATCGCCGGGGATACGTTAATGGTCGTTATTGTTTTCCCGTTAGAAGGTATTGTCATGCCGCCTGCATCTATATTTGCTGATGATTCTAATACTGTCGCTTTAACCAGCACCAAACCTGTTTTTATGTCCATCTGAATTTCAGATTTTACCACATTATTACTGTTCATCATCATTTCCATACCCATTTGTTCCATCACTAAGGATAGAACCTGTGTGCCGGTATACGAAATGCTGACAACCCCGTTTTCTATAGCTGTTATTTTATAAGTGCCGGAATCCCGTGAATCGAATTTTTCTTTTTTTATTGTAACGATATCAGTAAAACTTTCACCGGTTTTTAACTCTTTACCCATCAATGCAGGAATAAATAAATCACTGATTGTTTAATTACGGCCCCCGCCAGCTCCTGTAAAACTGCTCTGTAAATCGCCGTCATCACTTACATCCTGTTTGGTGATGTTGCCTTTATTATCCAGTTTAATGCTTTTTGCTTTGTTCACCATCTTGGAAAGCATATCTGCTATCGGGCCTTCATTATTTGTTTTATCGCTATCAAAGTTCGTTTCCTGCCCCATCATGCTGGCAGTCATCAGTATTTTTGTCATGATTGATTCCAGTTTGATTTCTTCCGGCCCCACATTCAATACTTCATACATCGTGGTGCTTTTCGTATCTGAATTATTCTCCATGACCTGCCCCATTACTTCAGCAGCCGTGGTCAGCTTGGTAGTGGTTTCTACTTTATACTTTTGCCCTTTTTGAACGTCAATTTTTGTTTGCTGCGCAAAACTATTTATTGAAAGTAAAACGAAAAGGGTAATGACCGGTAACTTGAAATGTTGCATGTAAAATTGTTTTAGTAAAATTAAAGAAGGAAAAACTCATTTGAGGATATTTAACGACAAACTGCAGTAATTTGTTCATCAACTATCTTTTTTAATTGCCGGTGTGCATCAGCCCTTTCATCGCCCAGCATGTTTTTTACAAAAACAATATAGGCATATCCCCGGCAGTAATCTATCATCGGCCAGGTGCCGAATAATCCGGGTGAGGTTAATGCAGTGGCAACGCCGTTCTTCTCTTCCATCACCCAACTGCCAGAGGCATACAAATAACCTTCAGCAGCTTTTGGTGCATATTTAATTTGGGCAAGGGTATTTTGCACTTTCATCATCTCATTCACAGCATTCTCACTCAACACCTGCACACCATTATGCTTTCCTTTGTTCAGCAGCATCACCAAAAATTTCATATAATCATCCGCAGTGGATTTGGCACCGCCGGATGGATTCACCGGGCCACCATTCACATCTGCAAAAGTTGTCTTCGCCATTCCAAGCGGGGTAAAGAGTTTTGTTTTTATAAGTACTTCAAATTTTTTCTTGCTGATCACTTCCAATATACGGCCGGCAATATTCAATCCCACATTACCATACCAGAAATCAGTGCCGGGATTGGCTCTTATCTTTTTTGCTGCAAATGCATTTACTTCTTCTTCAAGTGAACTGAATTTTCTACGCTCCAGTATTCGTCGTAAAAACTTATCATCGTCTTCAATGCCCGTCATATAACTTAAGCAATGCCGGATGGTGATGTAATTCTTAAAATAATTCCCAAACTCAGGAATATATTTCACCACTTTATCATCAAGGGATAATTTTCCTTCATCCACAAACTGCATCACCAATGCAGCCGTCAGCCATTTACTGCAACTGGCAATCGGTGCCTGTGTTTTGCTGTTAAAACCACCCATTTCATTTTTATACACTAGCGAATCGCCTTTCCAGATCAGGGTGACGACATTATTCCCCAACAATTGTTGCTTTGCCTGTAACTCAGCATCCAGTTCTGTCCAGTTGTACTGGGCAATGGCAGGCTGCAACAATAGCAGGAAACTTACTACAGATATGACTTTCATGCAGATAGAACTAACTTTATATGACATAGTAACGGAATTTGCTGGGTTGGATTCTTATTTGTGTATAGAGTTTAAAGATAATTGAAATCATAACCGCTGAGGCAGGGAGACGCAAAGATTAAAGTATATTTATTTCTGCGCCTCTGCATCTCTGCGGTTTAAAATCTATAAAACATGAATTTAGCAAACTTCACCATAAAAGCAGCCGAAGCCTTTCAGCAGGCGCAGCAAATTGCCTTTAACGCAAAGAACCCGAACATTGAGACGGAGCATATATTAAAGGCGTTGCTTGAGCAGCAGGATTCACCGGTTGATTACTTATTGAAGAAAAACAATGTAACGGTGAACCTGGTGGATACCAAGCTGGATGAACTGATTAATAAATTACCCAAAATAGGTTCAGGCGAACCGGCACAGCAAATTGGTCGTGATGCAAATAGTGTGGTGTTGCGGGCAGGTGCTGTATTAAAACAATTCAATGATGAATTTGTAACACCGGAACATTTATTATTAGCCATCGTGCAGGGTAATGATGCGCCGGCTAAGTTGCTTAAGAATACCGGCCTGACGGAAAAAGGATTACTGACAGCTATCAAAGAATTAAGAAAAGGCGAAACCGTTACTTCACAAACACAATCGCAGGAGTTTAATGCACTGAATAAATATGCAAAGAACCTGAACGAAATGGCCCGGCAGGGAAAATTAGATCCCGTGATTGGCCGTGATGAAGAAATTAGAAGAACCTTACATATACTATCCAGGAGAACAAAAAACAACCCGATACTGGTTGGTGAACCCGGCGTTGGTAAAACTGCCATCGCTGAAGGTATTGCCCACCGAATTGTAAATGGGGATGTGCCGGAAAACCTGAAATCAAAAATCATCTATGCACTCGACATGGGTTTACTCATTGCCGGGGCAAAATATAAAGGTGAGTTTGAAGAACGTTTGAAAGGTGTGGTGAAAGAAGTAGCTGGCAGCGATGGAGAAATTATTTTATTTATTGATGAAATACACACCCTTGTTGGTGCAGGTGGTGGCGAAGGTGCCATGGATGCAGCCAATATTTTAAAACCAGCATTGGCAAGAGGTGAGTTACGAGCCGTTGGTGCCACAACGCTGAACGAATACCAGAAATTTTTTGAAAAAGATAAAGCATTAGAAAGGCGTTTTCAGAAAATAATAATTGATGAACCAAATATTGAAGATGCCATTTCTATTCTTCGTGGTTTGAAGGATCGTTATGAAACTCACCACCATGTAAGAATAAAAGACGAAGCCATTATTGCAGCGGTGGAATTAAGCAGCCGTTATATTACCGATCGTTTCCTTCCGGATAAAGCAATTGACCTGATTGATGAAAGTGCCGCAAAGCTTCGTTTGGAAATGAATTCTATGCCGGAAGAACTGGATACATTGGAAAGACAGATCCGGCAATTAGAAATAGAACGGGAAGCTATTAAAAGGGAAAATGATGAAGCAAAGTTGAAAGAACTGAATACAGAGATCGCCAATCTTTCCGTAACAAGAGATACGTACAAAGCAAAATGGAACCAGGAAAAAGAACTGGTAGAAAAAGTGCAGGCTGCAAAAGAGCAAGTGGAACAACTGAAACAGGAAGCAGAAAGGGCAGAGAGAGAAGGTAACTATGGAAAGGTAGCTGAGATACGTTATGGTAAGATAAAAGAACAGGAAGAATTAATTACCACTATCACCAAACAAATAGAAGAGAGTGGTGAGAAACGTTTACTCAAAGAAGAAGTAGATGCAGAAGACATAGCCGAAAGCATTGCCAAAGTAACAGGTATACCGGTAACAAAAATGCTGCAAAGCGATAAAGAAAAATTATTAAAACTCGAAGACCACCTGCATGAACGGGTAGTGGGACAGGAAGAAGCCATCACTGCGGTGGCTGATGCTATACGCCGTAGCCGTGCAGGACTACAAGACCCGAAGAAACCAATTGGTTCATTTATTTTTCTCGGAACAACCGGTGTTGGCAAAACAGAACTGGCAAAAGCCCTTGCAGAATATTTGTTTGATGATGAAAGTATGATGACGAGGATTGACATGAGTGAGTACCAGGAAAAACATACCGTGTCAAGATTGGTTGGTGCACCTCCAGGTTATGTGGGCTATGATGAAGGGGGACAGTTAACAGAATCGGTTCGACGTAAACCTTACAGTGTTGTTTTGCTTGATGAAATTGAAAAAGCAAATCCCGATGTGTGGAATGTATTGCTGCAGGTATTGGATGATGGCCGCTTAACCGATAACAAAGGCCGGGTGGTGAATTTTAAGAACACCATCATCATTATGACCAGCAATATCGGCAGCCATCTGATTCAGGATGCATTTGAAAAAGTGAAGGAAGACAATGTGGAAGAAGTAACGGACAAAGCAAAAGTTGAAGTGATGACGTTGCTTCGCCAAACCATACGGCCTGAATTTTTAAACCGGGTAGATGAAATAATTATGTTCCGCCCATTGATGATGAAGGAGATAAAAGGCATTGTAAAAATACAATTGAACGGATTAAAGAAACTTGTTGCCGACAGCGGCATACAATTACAGTTCAGCGATTATGCCCTTGAATTTTTGGCCGAGCAGGGCTTTGACCCGCAGTTTGGTGCAAGACCATTGAAGCGGTTAATACAAAAAGAAATTGTGAACCAGTTGAGCAAGCGGATACTGGCGGGAGATATTGATAAGAGTAAACCGGTGCTGGTGGATGTGTTTGATGGAGTGGTGGTGTTCCGTAATGAAACACCTGAATTCTCAAAGACCGGTAAGAAGAAGTAAATTAGAAGATTCGACCAGAGTTGGGTCTTCTAATTGTAAGCCGCCCTCTACGAAGCTGTCATAAAACCTACAAGAGTATAAATATGAAAATCTCAGAACCTTCAAGAATAGTATTAAACTATCTACACAAACAAAAAAGTGGGAATGGAAATATTTATGGAAATATTGCTACTCAAGTAGGACTTAAGACATGGGAGGAGGCGAAAGAACTTTGTCAAATACAATATGAGAATGGTCTTGCTGAGTGGAAAAATGACAGAGTTTTTATTACAGAAGAAGGGCGGGCATGGATAGAAAAATATTTGGAAGCTCAAGAAGATAGAATTAGAGAGTATGTTTATGACGACTATGAATTTGCTCTAATGCGCTTCCTTTACGAACTTGATTGTTCTTTATCAATAGAAGATTTTCCTGAAGTCCTTAAAGACGAAGCTCCCAGATATACAAACGGATCCTCTGAGTATGACTTGATTCATATGCTACAAATTGAATGGCGGGCATATATTCAAATGCATCATAATAAATATCAACTTAGTTCGGCTGGCAAAAAGCGTTTTGAGCATCTTTCCAAGAGTAAAGGCTTATTATTTAAGAGTCCTCAATCTCAGTTTGAGACTGGATTTACTGAACGGGATAAAAAGGATATAAATACTAAAATTGATAAAGTCCTGGCTGAGCTTGAAAAAATACAAACAGGCAATGAAATTATCTGGACTGATATGAAGGAGGAGCTAGAGGAATTAAAAGAGATGTATTATTTAAATAAGAAGAATTGGCGTCAACTCCTGACTGGGAAACTTTCTGAAATGGTTATTAGCGGGATAGTAAGTGAAACAATTTCTAGAAGGATTGCTGAGTCAATCAATCCATTTATCGGAAAGCTAATTGAGTAGTATTTGCCTTTTTTCCTCCCCGAGTCTTCCCCCGGCGAGTGTGCAGAGGACTCGGGGAAGTTGTGAAACGAAAATTTCGTTAATCTCCCGAGTCCCTTGCGGGAGACTCGGGAGAGAAAAAAAAGAAATTGTAAACCAGCTGAGCAAGCGGATACTGGCCGGTGATATTGATAAGAGCAAGCCGGTGCTGGTGGATGTATTTGACGGGGTGGTTGTGTTTCGGAATGAGGCACCCGAACTAGAGAAAAACGGGAAAAAGAAGTAATAGAAATCACTACCATAAGCTGGAATTTTTCATTTCATTTCACATTTTCATTCAAAAACTTAATAATTTAGAGATTATCAAAAAATATTTGGTTTTTTGTATAAATTTTGAGTTTTAAATCATTATTTTTAATTTCTTGAGAACCAAGATAATAAGGGTGAATTCATTTATATTATCTCATGGTATTTAAAAATAAATAATTGATTTGAGTAAAAATGGCTAACGAAAATTTAGAGGCCTATACCTTAAGTGTCGTAGTTATTGGTGCCTTCAACCCCTCAATTGTTCATCCTTTTTGGCTAGCTAACAAGAAGCTGATTCGTGAGCAAGAGGCCGAAAGTGCAAACATTGAGGTTGTTCATACCGAAATTTCTAAATTCAGTATTGATTGGGCAACATTTGAAATAACCAGAGACCGGTTTGTTGTGAAAACATCTCAGGAACCATATTTCGAACCTGTTAGGGATCTAATTCTTGAAATTTTTAAACTTTTGAAAGAAACTCCTATTCGAAGTTTCGGAACAAATCATTCAAAATACTATGACCTGCGGGATGCCGATCGACATTATAAATTTGGAAATAAGCTTGCGCCACTTAGTAATTGGAGCGACTATTTGGAAGATCCTAGATTGCAAACTCTTGAAATAATTGAAACAAAAAGAAAGGATGGGAAAAAAGGGCTGTTTAGGATCAAAATACAGCCCCCAGACATTAAGTTGTCAGCTATTTACGGAATTTTAATTAATGTAAACGATCATTTGGATATTAATGAAAGGGATTTTGTGAAAACGTTTTCTGAAAATTGGAAACCCTCTTTCGATAGGGCTTCTGAAATTACAGAGCTTATTTGGGAAAAGGCAAATAATTAATTTTATATGGGAGTAAATACTTATGTTGAAAAAATACTGCAGACAGGTCAGTTTACAACTGATGGCAAAGATGTTTTAGAAAAGAATAAGATTAATTTATTTGCATTAAATGAAAAAATTATTCGGCGATTGAAAGAAATAGGTATGGATAATACTTTTTCGAGTCATCAAGAGATAAAAAAATTTTTAGATGATGGAATCGAACAAGACTATGATTTCCAAACACCAAAATTTTCAATTGGATTTATTGACAAGCGTAAATATTTTTCTAAAATACAAAAGTGGGTTGGGCATATTATAGATTTTAATGATGAAGTAATAACTGCAAAGCTTAATGATATTAATAATCCGACTACTTATGAAATTGCAGAATTTGATGTTGACGAAGTCCCTCCTGAAGACAGAGAGTTTATTTCAAATGGGGCTGGGTTTTACTGGAGTCTTGGGCAAGTAAATGATAATGGCCAAATTGAAAAGAAATCCTTAATTAGATTTCAAAGGACGAAGCCTTGGGAAGAGTCAGATATTAATGAAATTATAGATTCCGCCGATGAACTCTATCATAAATTGAATAATTGGGAGTAAAAATGATTTTTGGCCTGCCTCCTCAAAAAAATATAGCTGAGATCACACTAATAGGTACTGGTGGAGGGTACGGTGAAAGCGTTGTAATTCATCTTGGGAGTAATAACTGGATTGTAATTGATTCATGCATTGACCCCGTTTCAAAGGAATCGTTACCACTTATATACTTGAATTCACTTGGAGTCAACCTTAAGGAGGATGTGAAATTAGTTATTTGTACTCATTGGCACAATGATCATATTCTAGGTCTTTCTCAAATTGTTGAGAAATGCGAAAGTTGTGTTTTTTGCATGGCAAGACCTAATGATCTAAGAAAATTTTTACAGCTTGTTGAGCTTGATTATAGAAAAATAAATATTGAAGCCTCCAATTCTTCAACTATTGAGTTTAAAAAGTGTATGGATATCATTAAGCAAAGAAATCCAAATTTGAGAAAAAATGCGGAGGTGGATAAAACTTTGCTTTCCCTTTCTTATTCGGATACAATAACATCAGAGGTGATTTCACTTTCTCCTTCGGATTTTACAATGAATGAGTTTGATATGGAAATTTCTACTTTAATCACTGAATATGGGCCATCATCCAAAAAGATTATTGCAAAAGATCCTAATTCTAAATCCGTTGTTATATTTCTTAAAATTGGAAGTCATCGAGCAATACTTGGAGCAGATTTAGAAGTTAAAGAAACTGATAAAGAAGGATGGATTCACATATTGGATCATAGCCAACTTGTGGAAAAATCAACTTTATTCAAAATCCCTCATCATGGTTCTTCAAATGGGTATCATAAAAGAATTTGGACAGAACTGCTTCATGCCAACCCAATTTCCAAGCTTACTCCTTGGAATAGAAAGACCAAGTTGCCTAATGCTGAAATGATTCAAAAATATACCAGTCACTCTGATAGTCTTTTTATGACTTCACCTCATATGAATGATAAGCCAAAAAACAGAGATAGGAAAATTGAAAAAATAATTAAAAAAATGAACTTAAAAATTAAGGAAGTAAAATATGCAAGAGGAGTTATTCAAAATCGGATAAATATTGAAGATGAAAATGATAATTGGCATACAAGTTTATATGAAAACTCTTTTCATGTCAATTCTCAAATTGCTTAACTTTTTCAACATTGGTGGTCTTCCCAAAGAGAAGTACGCAGTCTCGCCCTTGCCGGTGTTCTAAGAAAGAAGTACGCCGTCGTTGTGTGTTGTGTGCAAGCAAAGCAGCAGATCAAGACACCAAAGACATGAACATAGTGAACTAAATCTGGCTGTTGGTGATGCCATTGCATATGGCCGGGCATATCACCTACTGCGTAAAATACAATAAGAACCAGCCGTAAGAATAAAAGAAAAGCCTGTTGTAAAATAAGACAACAGGCTTTTATAAAAAATTATCCTGATCCGGGTTCCCTTACATAATGATTAGTTTAACAGATTGGACACTATCACTGCCAGTTAACTTTAAAATGTAAATACCTTTAGGCAATTCACTTACTTCCAGTTTTAATACTTGTGTTCCAAAAACTATTCTGGCATTTTTTACAATTTGACCCATGTGATTAACTATCTGCAATAGCATATCTTCTTTTGCTGCTTCGTTTAATACTATGTTTATATGGGAAGTAGCGGGATTGGGATATAACAGGAATTGCTTAACAACCCCGTCTGATTTTGCAACTACTCTTACCGGGCTTAGCTTGTAACCTGCATCTGCATCTACCAATTTTAACCGATAAAAGATCATTGACTTTGCTGCATTAAGATCAGTAAACTGGTAATTACGTATGTTATTGCTTAATCCCGCTGCCTGTACCTGGTCAATTGTAGTAAAGGCAATTCCATCATAACTCCTTTCAACAGTGAAATAGGAACTGTTTTGTTCCGATTGTGTGGTCCAGCTTACCAATACATCTGCTCCCTGGCGCCCGGCCGTCATATCAACACCATTTATTGGCAAGACAGTTCCGGTAGTAAAACTTTGTGTTGCACCGTAGCCTGAAGGTCCGCCATTGCCTATTGCTTCACAAGCATACTCATAAGTTGTGTTATTTGAAAGACCCGTTATATTAATGAAAGGAACATTTATAGAAGCAATGGTCCAGTTGGTTTCTGCTGTTGTTTTGTATCGTAAATGATATAAATAAGCACCACTGACCGCTGTCCAGGTAAATGTTGCACTGGTATTTCCGATATTAGAAACATTTAAACTTGTTGGAATCGGAGGTGGCGTTGTTCCGGTATGATCAAGAAAATGAAATGCTGTCATACTGGTACCACTTAAAACAAACAAACTGCTGTCGCTGGCAAGTGTACATGCATAACCCCAGCCACTATAAATATTTACTGAATCAACCCATTTCCTTACACCGGTGTTATCATATTTTAAAGTAATCATTCGTAAATAAGAAGACCCGAATTGGGTAAACATAGGCCCGCCTTTACCCGTTACAAAAACTTCTCCATTGGCTTTTGCAGCAATAAAATAAGGTTGCTCATCATTGCCGGAAGTTTCATTGTAGCGGGTATTCCATAGCATGGTACCGGTAGTATTAATCTGAAAAGTGAGCCAATCAAAATAGGATGCACTGATAGTGCCATATCCAATAACACTTAACTTGTCTGCTACAAATGTGAGTCTGGTAGGGAAGTCGGATCCTCCAAAATCAAAATTGTTTTTCCATAGCTGAGTACCCGAAGGGTCAAATTTGTAAACCTCAATATCCATAGCACTTGTTGAAGTAACCTGGTTATCATATCCTGTAAGTAAATACACATTACCGGCATCATCAATTTCAACATCAGTTCCGCCCCGGCCCAACAAACCGGCTGTCCATAGTAATGTACCTGTAGTATCCCATACTGCTATCGGTGCAAGGCTGAGGTTTCCTGAAGATGAAGTCAAAACAATTTTATTTCCTTTTACCCGCATTGAACTAAAATATCTGGGAGCATTTGCATCACTGTTTTGAGTAAATAATATGGTACCGTCAGTATCGAGTTTGATTAAGGCAAACCCTGGCAGTACTCCAACACCACAAGCACCAACATACAGGTTGCCATTATTATCCACTTCACATCTCAGGCTCATTCCTGCAAGAGCATTAAGAGGGCTTACAACTTTTTTCCATAACTGAATACCATCTGGACTGTATTTTAAAATAATGATCGCAATCGGAGAACTGGTTCCAGCGTATCTATACCCGGCTACAAAAATATTGTTGTTGTCATCGGTAGTTACCCAAAGCGGCTTTTCATAATTGCTTGGAATACCTGATGCTGATACGGCTTCCCACTGCAAAACACCAAACTTGTTGTACTTGCGGGTAAACATATTGTAACTGGTCCAATAGCCGGTAGCAACTACATTGTCCTGGTTATCCCTGGCAATCATAACACCGATTTTTTGAGTACTTTCTGCCGGCCTGATCCAGTCAGTAGAATATTGGGCCAATAAATTTCCTGAAACTATCAACAGGAGCATCAGTAATGTAGTTAGCTTTTTCATGGTAATATTTTTTTATAAGTAAAAACTGGATTATACAAAGTAACCGCACTATTAATTTTGAGGTAATGATTTTTATCATGTTCGGAGTTTTCTCTCTTTTTTTCAAGGTTACCAGTTTTCTTATAAAACGGATTTTTTCTTAACCGTTTAATTTCATGATCTGCCTGTTTCATCTGATTTATTATTTTTCTTTGGGCAAACCCTGATAAAACAAACATTTCAGCACATACAAATGCAGTAATCGCTTTCATATATCGATTCTTAAAAAAAGAATGTGTCTTTAGTCGGTCTTGTAGTGGAATTTATAGCGGCATACAAAAGTAAGCCGTCAATTAGATTGGAAAATATGATTTTAATCATGCAGAAGAAAATATCGCAGCGCTGATATTTTTTTTGCCTTTGTTGGTGTTCCCAAAAAAGCATCACGCCGTGGCAGTGAGTTGTGTCGAGGTATAACAGCCGGGCAAATACACCAGCGATATAAACTGTAGAAAGCTGTTAATTAATTAGTATATACTTTTTCCCCTATTACCTGGGTATAGTTGAAGCTTCATTTGCAGTTTGCCACTGGTGTATAGTTTTTCCCCAACAAAATCAGTAGTACTTCATCAATGTAAATGAACAATGATGAAGTACTGGAAAAAGCATCAGCGTCAAAAGATAATGACGGACAATACGCCGGTTAATGTTGGTAATATATATTATTTCTTTAAGTAAAAATCGGTCCAGGTACTTGTTGCCACTTGTTTTCCATCCTTAAAAAACGCTGTATATAATTTGTAATCAGTAGTTTGATTATAGATTTGGAAACTTGCATATGGAATATAAACAAACAAATCACTGTAATAACCAAAATTATAAGTTGTGTTATCATATGAAGGAGTAAAAAAAGTAGAAAAAACCATTGGTTCATTTCTTTGGGTAACGTTATTATAAACCAATACCTGGCGTCCGTCCTTAAAATGGACATAAGTAACCGCCTGATAATTCTGCCCTTTTGCATTCTCCACGGAGAACTTAGGCTTTACGATGATTTTTTGTTGCTTATTGTCAAAACTTGTCACATTCTGGATAGTTGAAAAAAGAGCTCCTTTACGGTATGAAAAATAAGCCGCACCACTTTGTACAATTTCCCTGGATTCGCTATCAAAGATGGAGATGCTTACTTTAAGATTAAACTTGCCATCTAACATATGAAGTTCGTTATACGGAAGAAATAATTGCTCCCCGGTAAAAGTTGTTAATTGATACATAGGAGTTATCCTTTTCCCTACTGATACGTTCCCATTTGTTGCTCTATAAGTATTGTCAATATCTTTTAAGGGCCTGCCATCTGCCATATAAAAATAAGCTCCTAAATAGCAGGCTTTATTTAATGAGTTAGATATCAGAAAAGACGCTTTGATTCGCATCCCGAGTTTACCATTTTCATTAACGTTATGCTCAATATCAAAATTTTCCAACTTGCTGCTAGCTTTCACACCAACCGTAATTGGTTCTCCCGGATCGAAAGGTTTAATTTTTGAATAAGGATAAAGTTCAGCTATTAAGGATTTATCACCGGCTGATAAGTTTGTATTCCAGCCAACTGAATAATTATCAATTGTCAAAGAAGGATCAATCGGATAATGCATGATAGAGATGGGATCATAATCTTTATTCGACATCGTAACACTATAACGGTTAATAACCTGCTGATCCACTTGCTCCTTTGACCATCCCTGCGATTGCATATAATAAGCATATACTTTCTGAAGATTCCACTTAATCTTACTAAATGGTGACTTATGTTCATGAAGTAAACCAAGTGCATGTCCGAACTCATGCAAAGTGGTGCTTCGGAAGTCATCTTCTGAGGTATTTTCATTAAACCACCCATAGTTCATTGTGGCCTCATTTTGTCCTATGTTTCTTGCATCCGTACCGGCATATGACCAGGATCCTCCTTTATTTATTGAAACTCTGATGTCTGCATTACCGCTACTGATAAAATTGAATTTTATATTTGCATGCTTTTCCCATTGATGTGCATAATATTCGACTTTCTGCTGAACAAACGAACCACCTCCCAAAAATTTAACGGTAATTGTAGAACCATTTGTCCATTTAGAATTTACCTGAAAAACTCCACTCTCACCTGTCATTTCGCCTTTCGTAACAGGCCTATCAACACAACTCCGTACTTGTCCATAATTAATAAATGGGCACATAAGGAAAGTACATGCTATTAATAATTGGTACATAAAAGAAATGGTTTAAAAAGTTTAAGAATTTTCAAAAAGAAAATTAATAAAAATTGTTTTCAAAAAAAATAACTTGATGAAGTTATTGCTTTTTTGAAGATACCACACTCGTTTTAAGCGGTATTATCCTTCGCTCTGGCAGGTGTTCAAAAAAAATATCACCTTCACGGTAATTCGTATACTTTCACCATTGCTGGTCTTCTAAAAGAAGTACGCAGTCTCTGTGTGTTCCTGCATGGGGCGGGATAAGTTGTGTGCAGGTAAAACAGCCAGGCAAATACACCAGCGACAGAAACTGTAAGAAATTATTTTTTAATGCTAAGGCAGAACTACTTTCTTCTCTGCCGGGTCTTCAATAATAAACATTCCAAGGCGATGTATCTGACAATAGTATCTTTCAATAATTGAATATAGCAGCCAGACTCGCCGGTTTCCCGCTTAAGACATCACTTATTGCATTTGTTGTATTTTTAGTTGTACAAAAGCAAGACAGCGATGAAAAAACTACTTAGCTTTTCAATAGCCATCTTCACTTTATTAATTGCCCGGGCACAAAACTGCCCCGGCATACTGGTTCAATCCCCTTCACTTGAAGTGGCAACCGGAGACACAGTTGTATTCATTGCAATAACAAAAAATGCTCCTTCAAATGTTACTTATAACTGGACAATCAGTGCCGGAACGATCATCTCCGGGCAGGGCACAACAGTGCTTAAGGTAGAAACAAAAATTCTTGACAGCATATTTGTAACAGCAACGGTTGAACTCGGTGGTCTGCCCGGTAAGTGTGTTTCAACAGCTTCTTCTTCAGTAGAGATTATACCTTCAGCACAAATGGTAGTATCAGGAACTTTTACCAATGGCCAGGAACTTAAAAATGCCGTTCAACGATTTATTGCTGCCTCCGGGATAAAAGACCCTGAAAATACAGGTACCGGGTTTATCTTTTTGTATAAAAATGCCAATACCACACAGTCGGCGTTACAAATTTTCAAAGCCGCTATCCTAAGTGCCTTTGAGTATAACAAGATATTACCTTATCAATACAAAATTGTGGAAGGCGGAAACAAGAAACTGTCATCATATGAAATATACCTATTGCAACCAGGAGGTAAGGAACCGAAATCTTCAAATTAGAAAGAAATTCAGAGCAGAAGAACCAGCCGGTAATAACTTGAATAAAAGAAACTTTCACTCTGCTGGTAAGTATCTTGAGAAGACAAATTTCCTGCAGACAAAGCTTGTGTGATGTATAAAAGCCCAACGATTTTATCTGCTACAGGTAGTTGGCTGCGCTGATAAAATAAAACTGCAGGGCATACAGCCCTGCAGAGTGATTAATCAAAATGTTAGCTTACTTCTGTTCAATAATTGCAATATCCTGTACAAAACGGCTATTCCGGTTTGCATGATAAATCACCGATTTCCTGGTTTTGTTGCTCATAATTTCAAACGTCAGGGTACGGTCTTCAATTTCATCAGTGTAGAATAAAAATTTTTTGGAAAAATTTTCACCTTTGATGTTTTCCCGGTAGAGTGAATTACCATATTCGTCCCTGATATAAATGGTGAATTCATTCTGTTCCTTATCACCGGTAAAAACCAATTGAAAAATTAACTGGTTTTCAATGATACCAGTACATTTTAATTCTACTGGTACTCCGGGTTTTTTGTCATTTGCCTGCACAGTTGATGACATGCCCAAAGAGAATACGGTAAAAAAAGCAAGAGCGATTAAACGATTGTTACTGACGATTTTTTTCATAATTAAAGTTTTAAAAGTTAAAAATAGAGTTCCTCAAAAAAATGGTTCATGCAAGCAATCGAATAAATCCAAAACAATTTTAAGGCAAACATCAGGGCAAGTGTAGTTATAGTTTCCGGTGTTGGTTTTTCCGGAGAAAGCAAACAGATTATTGCTTTGATGATGTAAAAGTAGGTAGGGGTTTTCTTAAATTCTAACCAGATAATCATACATATCCGTACTACCAACTATCGTAGTTGTTTATTAATCCGTTAATAATCAGATTACTTAACCGGTTATTTTAAAAGATAGCCAAACTCAATTTTGGATGAAATAGTTCAATTTATAAGCAGAAGTTATTCATTCTGTTTATTTTGAAATCCGGAGTAACATCATTGTTTCTAAGTGCCTGGCTTTATTTTTATTATAATTCATTGAATATCAATACTTAATTTATGTGTTAGGAAATTAGGAATAACTGGATTTGGCAGGGTGAAGAAAAATATTATCTTCAACCGATTCCGGGTTGTGCCGTATTGGCATAACTGCCTTCTTTACAACCATATGGCTGGAAATTTGTTAATGGTAAATATATTTTCATACCCATTCTGGGAATGAACTAAAAAAAGGAGTACTAAAATGGCTTTTAAGAAAGATGATGTAATTATTATTGAACCGAAAGAAATGTTTGTAGGCAATATTGATGCACCGGTTACCCTGATTGAATTTGGCGAGTATGAAAGTGAGGAATGTGCAAAAGTGAATGAGATAGTGAAGCAATTGTTAGTTGCATTTGATGGAAAAATCAGGTTTCAATTTCGTCATTTCCCATTGACATTGATTCATCAGCGCAGCTTGAAGGCAAGCGAATCTGCTGTTGCAGCCGGTCAGGAAGGAAAATTCTGGGAAATGCACAATGTTCTTTTTGCCAACCGTCGGAATCTTGGTACCACCAGTTTAAAACTGCATAGTAAAGAAGCTGGTATAAATAATAAAAAATTTCTCGATGAATTAGTAAATGGTGTGTATGGCTGGCAGGTACAAGATGATTTAAAAGAAGGTATCAATAGGGGAGTAAAGGAAATTCCTGCTTTTTTTATTAACGATGTACCTTTTACGTTGAAACCAACTTTTGCCAACCTGAGTGCTGCATTAGAAGCAGTAATAAAGAAAACCAAGAGTAAACCATCTGCTAAAAAGCCAGCAGCAAAAGCAAAGGCAAAGCAAGGAGCTTAGACCGTTTTTTAAATATACTATACTGATCCTGTTTCAAATCGAGACAGGATTTTTTTTGATTGCTATAATAAAAAAGCCCCGTCACAATTGATTGTGCGGGGCTTTTTCAATAGAATCTGTTGTTATTACCAACGATTATTTGAGTAAGCAGGTTTTGCACCTCTTTCACCTCTTTCAGGCCTTTCTTCTTTAGGTCTGGCAACACTTACTTTGATAGAACGTCCATCAACTGTTGCACCATCCAGTTCAGCAATTGCTTTCTGTGCGGCAGCATCATCACTCATTTCTACAAAACCAAAGCCTTTGCTGCGGTTTGTGTATTTGTCCATAATAACTTTAGCTGAAGTAACTTCTCCGTACTCAGCAAAATAACTTTTCAAGTCTTCATCCACTACGGCGAAGCTTAAATTTGAAACATAAATGTTCATGTAAAAAAATTAACTTTTAAAAATTCTTGAGAAAAACGCAAAGGTAAAGAAGACTAACTAATTAGCAGAGAATGCTTAGCAGAAAAAATCGTTCACTTACTAAAATGCCGTATCACTCAAATTAACAGGACAAAGATAAGGTTTACCAGCGAGAAAAGCCCTTTTTATTTTACTTGCCAATCAGGCCTTTTAAGAAGGCATTTTACATTTCCTAATTGTCTATCGGCGGCTCTGCATTAAACATATTACTACCAGCTT
>JANNQR010000009.1:0-68756 GCA_031400855.1 Chitinophagaceae bacterium
TGATCCTGCCATGGGCGCTATATATGGCAAACTCTACAACTGGTATGCAGTAAACGATGCCCGTGGCTTAGCTCCGGCAGGCTGGCATATACCCATCGATTTTGAATGGACAATATTAACTAAATGTCTTGGAGGTGAGGCTGTAGCTGGAGCAGCCATGAAAGAATCGGGCACTGCACATTGGGTACCTATCAATACAGGAGCTACTAACAGCAGCGGATTTACAGCTTTGCCGGGCGGCTACAGAAACATTGGAGGAACATTTTACACAATAGGGAGCGGCTGTAAATTTTGGAGTGCCACTCCTGCAAATGATGTGTCCCGTCCAACTTTTGCATGGTATCGCTATTTATCCAATTGCAATAGTATCAATCAAAGGACGAACAACAATAAGGAAGATGGTTTTTCTGTTCGCTGCGTAAAGGATTGATAATTTGGTATCGTTTTGCAGGGGCTTTAATATCAAGTAATAAATGTGGAATGAGGCTCCCTTTGGAGTTTAAGTATTTATTGCTGTTAAGCAATCAAAAGAAATAAATATTGAACACTTTAAAAGTATTAAGTATGAAAAGAATAACCGCAGCAATTGTACTTTTTTTAATGTTATTTATGGCAACTCCATTTGCCGTACAGTCACAAGACATGGCAAGAGTTACAGTAAATATTATAAACTTACATGCACTGTCAATAGATGCCTGTGAGTATATGGATTTTTTTGCAACCATTAAAATTGGAGGTGCAGAAAAAAAATTTTCATTTGCAGGAGACCGACCACACAGGAGACTGGACTGGTCATTTTCAACAACCACCGTGCAACAGCAGGCAACTGTTAGTATGGAAATATGGGATAAAGACGGACCGTTTTGTGGCGATGCAGATGATAGAGTTTGTGTGGAGGGTACATCGAATGTGATAACCAAAACTGTAAATTGTATGCAAATTTTAAACCAGGAGTTCAATTCTGAGGGAACCTGTCACAGATCCGGTACCGAAAAAGCACAGATAAAATATTCCATAATTATTGAGCCAACAAGAACAGCCTATTTGATACAGGGCATTTGGAAACAAGTTAAACATGAGATTAAAAGAGGTACTGAAGAATGGCATCTCACCTCCGGCCCTCCTGAATGTAGCGCAGACGATTTACGTATTTTTCGTAAAAATGCCACTTATGTGTTATATCAGGGAACTGATAAATGTGGTCTCTCAGATGACGCAAGCAATACCGCAAACTGGAGTTTTCAAAACAACGATACAAAGCTTCAATTAAACGTACCTGAAAGCCCAATTGCTATTATATATACAGTGCATTGGATAGATAAAACTAAAATGATACTCTCTACATCATTCGGTGTTGGTAGTAGTACATCTTTTCATAGATATACTTTCGGGCATTAATTTTTACTGCCGGCAATCGTATTCATCGTGCCAGGTAGTAAGAATGGGATGAAAACAAGGTGTTTAAGAGTTCATCTTTTTAAAAAAAACAACCAGCGCAACTATTATTGAATTCTTTAAAAAATAAATTATGAAAAAAATAATCGCAGTAACACTGCTCATTTCAACAGTATCGCTACTCTCCTCTTTTACCATAAATAAAAATACAAAGCCAGCTAATGTGAAGGTGACCATACGGATAGACAGGCTAAAGGCCATTTCTAAAGATGCCTGCAATGCTAAAATGGATTTTATGGGAAAAATTAAGATGATCGGGGTTACTGTAAAAAGCTTTCTAGTAATGGAAGGCAATGATATAAGCCCGGGCTGGGAAGTAGCAAGCCTCTCCCTACCCGGTGGAAAACCAACTCCCATTTGGATTGAAATATGGGATGACGACGATGCCTTTTGTGGTGGTGGAGATGATGTGGTGATGTGAGCCCAACCGGATCGCAAAAACTATTTTTAAGTGTATCCCCTACCACCTGGGGCACAAAAACCACCACCGTTATTGGAAAAAGAGTAAGCGGTAAAGAACAGGCAGAAATTACCTATACCACTACATTGGTGGCTTTGTAAAATTTTTATTCTCTTTCCCGACGAGTCTCCTCCCAGATAACTTTTTTTCTTTCATACTCTGCGTAGGAGGGACTCGTCGGGAAAGAGAAAACCCCATAAACGGGGGATTTTTAAGGTTTATGTTTTGAATAGTTTTGATTAGTAAAATTTATCAAAATGACAATTAAATTTTAATACTTTGAAATATTTTTTACTGATTACCAACCTGCTATTGTTTTCAACCTTATTATTGGCACAACCCTTTACACTGGATAAAAAATTTAAACCGGTGCAGTTAAAGTTGTATAAATATAATCCGCCAAAAGAACCCAACGCAAAAGGCAGAATCAGCATTTCAGAAGTAATGCAAAAAGAAGACACCCTTTTTTATTTTGTAAAAGGCGCCAGCATTTATTCCTCGATATATGTTGGGCTTCAATCCGGTGATTCGGCTAATAGTACGATTGATATTTCGTTGCACAAATTGAGTTGGAAAAGGTCAGAACGAAGCGGCACTACCAATGCAACCGGTCATTGGGAACAACAATTTAAAACAGAGAATGACTTTGGCATTCGGGTAGTTGTAAAAGAAAAGCCAACTGCTTATAACCTGATGGTGTGGGTAGGTGATGAAACTAAAATGGAGTTGCCGACTGTATTTAAAAAAGTAACGATTCCAAAAGGTGGCAATTTTTTAAAAGATAATCTACTATACATCATTATCGGAGGGCTGATAATAGCTGTACTTTTATTATTTTTAAAATTCAAAAAGAAAAATAAATGAAACTAATAAATAAGATTCTGATAGCAGGTTTCTTAATCTGCACTTTCCATGTAAGGTTGAATGCACAATCAGATGGATTGCTAGATCAGATAGATGCTATAGACAGGGCTGAGTCTGCACAAATAGGACGCCAAGAATCAATAATACGGCAAATGAATGAATCCCAAATAAGGGGGGTTCAGAACAATATGTCGCAATTAAAAGATATCAATAATCAAATGGGACAAATGTTAGGACATTTCGGAAAAATACTTTCTTCAGTCAACAGCGCCAGTTCGTTGTATAAAGCCATGAATGCATTAGACAATAATGAATGTGTTCCGGATCTTACTACTGATGCCAGTGCTATGATGCCGAGCGGCTGCGACGAAGAAGCTGCCTGTAGTGCCTGTTATGAAAAAGCTATCAGCCGGATGAATAATGTACGTAAAAATCTTGCTCGTATTAGTTGTCTCAGGATTAATACAAAAAAATATGTTGAATCCGCCATTGCTTTTGGCGATAATGTATCCGGTATACACGGGGCAATGGGTCTTGCATGGCAAAATGAAAGAGTAGGAATAAAAGCAGGATACGAAAAATTTAAAAAAACGTATGATGCCAAGTATATTGAAATGATGGAATCCCTTGAAGTAGCTCTCAAGGAGATAAACCAATGCGAAGCACAATTTGGCATGTGGGACTGGTACCAGAAAGCAGGCTTTATCTATTTTGAGATGATGAAAGAGAGGTATAAAAGACCAGATTGATATAAAATAAAGAAAATTTCCAAATTAAAAGTACACTTTACCCCGCTGGTGTTTTCTTCTGACCAACAGCATGAATTAAGGAAATCTTTATAACCAATAGTAACCTTCTCAAATGCTCATCCGTGTCATTTCAAACAAATGTGCGACATTTCGTTACCTCAGGGTAAACCCCACAGACGATGATACCTGTCCCGGCCTCATCCGGGAGTAGTAATACCGCTGGTTAAATAGTTTTTTCCCTTTAAGTCCCCAGAAAACCGGGCTTTTTCAAAAATATTCCCGGAATTATTCCGTTATTAGAGGTATCCAAAATCCGAATCTGTGAAAAAAATCTACTTTTTTGCCTTATTGCTATTCCCTGTTGTTATTAATGCACAAAAATCTGTTGACCTTGACCGCTACCGCTTTACCGTGCAGTATCGTTCACTTCCGGAATTAATACTGGATAGTACTTACAGAACCTATAATGTAGAAGTGGAAGGTACCCGTCTGATGCAATCCTTTTTGCAGGATATGTCGCCGGAAAAAACGGTGCTGCTGGAAGGCTGGCGAAAGTTGCCGCAGGACGGGCATATTACTATAAGCATAAAATTGGGTGATCTGCTACCTGAATCTGTTTCTGTAAAAGAAAGAGCAGAAACGATAAAAAACAGAACCGGACAAATAACCGGTACCAGGATTTATTATAGCCAGGAAGTGGTATATAGTTTTGAAGCCACTGCTACTATTAACGATTACAAAGGAATGCACATCATGGACCAGGAACTGGCTGGTCGCAATTACAAGCAAACATATAGAAGTCCTGAATTTGCATTAAGAGTATTAGCAGAAGGTTATTTTGCCATCAACTCACTAACTGTTACCAAAGACCTTTACAGGAATTGTGTTAACAGGGCCATGCATAATTTGAGTGACCGCATTACCAATAATTTTGGATTTGGAGAAACAAGCTCCAACGATTTTATGTGGATCATTGATAGTCGTAAACATCCTGAATACCAGGCACACCGACAGGCTTTTCAGCAAATGAATGAAGTGTTGTTCAGCATGGATGCTAACAGTTCTATTGAAGGTGCAAGAGAGCAACTACAACCAGTGATTGATTATTTTGAAAAAATTAAGAAAAAATATCCTTCTGCCAATAAACATGATAGAAAAATAAGGTATGCCAGTTATTTCAACCTCGCAGTATTGTATTATTATTTAGACGATCCACAGGCAATGATGAAAGAAGCCAATGGATTAGAACTAAATGATTATGATGCGAAAGATGCAAAAGGGTTTGTGCAAACAGCGACCTGGTTAAAAAATATTTTTCAGCAAACAAATATTTATACCCGTCACTTTACTATTGACCCTTCAAGATTTAAGGGTCCGAATGAGAAAGACGATGTAACTGTAAAATAGACAGTGAAAGAGTCATAACAAAAAATAGATTCTTCGCAAATGCCAAATAGCGAACAGAATCCTGAAGTTTTTACCCTTCGCTAAACTCAGGGTAAACTTGTAATGAAGTTGATAGTAGTAACCCAACCATCTAAATAATTTTCTTCTTAATGCTTAATCTCAATTATCTCCTTCCGATTGTGTTTGTACTTGAATAGAGCAAGAAAGGCTACTGCAATGACCAATGCATAACCGGCAAATGTGAACCAGATATTTTGCCAGTCTTTATTTCCGGCAGCATCAGTAAAATAGTCAACTACTTTGCCTGCAAATACTCCACCGAGAATAGCACCCAATCCATTGGTCATTAACATAAACAATCCTTGTGCACTGGCTCTTATCTCAGGTTTAGCTTCCTTATCAACAAATAATGAACCTGATATATTAAAGAAGTCGAAAGCCATTCCATATACAATCATAGATAATAAAAGCAGCCATAATCCGGAACCCGGATCGCCAATACCGAACAGACCAAACCGGAGTACCCAGGCCACCATGCTGATGAACATTACTTGCTTGATACCAAACCTTTTCAGGAAAAAAGGTATGGCCAGAATGAATAAACATTCCGATATCTGAGAAAGAGAAATTAATATGTTGCTATGCTTCACCGCAAAGCTATCAGCATATTCAGGTATTTTTCCAAAGTCGCCGAGAAACGGATTTCCAAACATATTGGTGATCTGTAAAGCAGCTCCCAATAGCATGGCAAACAAAAAGAATTTTGCCATCGTGGTGCTTCTGAATAATTGAAAAGCATCCAGACCCAAACGAGAAGCAAAGGATTTTTTCTCGGTTGATTTGCTGATTTCAACACGGGGTAGTGTAAAGCAATATAAGCCGGTTATTATTCCAGCTACAGCAGCAAAATAAAACTGGTTGTTATTTTTTGTCCATCCTAATAAGTCTACCGCCCACTCAGCTACAATAAAACCAACCGTTCCCCACACCCTGATCGGAGCAAACGATTTCTGAACATCAAGATTGCTTTTGCTTAATAAACTATATGAAACCGAATTACTCAAAGCAATAGTTGGCATGTAGAAACAGCTCACCAGAAATATAGCCCATAACATTCCACCAGCACTATCCACCGTGCTGGCATAATACAAACCAACACCACCAAGTATGTGACAAATGCCCAACACAATCTCTGCCCTGATATATTTATCAGCTAAAATACCCATCAGCGCAGGCATAATTAACGAAGCCCAGCCCATCGTTCCGTAAGTATTCCCGATTTTTAAACCAATATTTGGCTCAGTACCAAAGCTGACAAACATATAACCGCCCAAAGAAATAAGCCAGATACCCCAAACAAAGAATTGTAAAAAGCTTAAGCCGGTTAATCGGAGTTTTAAATTCATGATGCAGTTTTTGGGTTATGAAAAGCACTCAAAAGGAAAGATAAGGATTTTAGCGTTTTTAACCGCAGAGATGGGGAGGCGCAGAGTTCTTTATCGTAGTCGTAACTTTACCGCCAGAAAATTGTTATTTAAACTATGATAGCTACAACCGATATATCCACCGACCCGATAGCTATCGGGTTGCAACAAATAGCCGATAAAGTAAAAGCCGGGCAACGCATTACTGACGAAGAGGGGTTATTGCTTTTTGAAAAAGCCAGCCTTGGTTTTGTAGGCAGCCTTGCCAATGAGGTGCGGATAAGAAAGAACGGCGACAAAGTTTACTTTAACCGCAATTTTCATATTGAACCGACAAATGTCTGTGTGTTCAGTTGCAACTTCTGTTCATACAGCAAACTATATTCAAAAAGAGACGAAGGTTGGGAACTGAGTATTGACCAGATGTTGCATATGGTAAAAAAATATGATGGCAAACCGGTTACCGAAGTACATATTGTTGGTGGTGTACACCCAAAAATGGATTTACAATTTTTTGCTGATTTATTGAAAGCGATAAAAACACACCGTCCCGATTTACATATCAAAGCCTTTACGGCGGTAGAGTATGATTATATGTTCCGAAAAGCAAAAGTGACCGTAGAAGAAGGATTAAAATTTTTAATTGAAGCCGGCTTGAACAGTATTCCCGGTGGTGGTGCAGAAATTTTTGACCCAGAATTAAGAGAAAAAATTTGTGCAGATAAAGTAAATGCTAATGGCTGGTTGCTGATACATGAAACAGCCCATAAACTGGGATTACATTCCAATGCCACGATGCTGTTTGGTCATGTAGAAACATATTCACACCGTATTGACCACATGAGAAGGCTGAGAGAGTTGCAGGATAAAACCGGTGGCTTTAATACATTTATTCCACTCAAGTTCCGCAACAAGGATAATGATATGAGTTATGTACCTGAAAGCAGTGTGGTAGAAGACATGAAGACCTATGCGATTGCCAGAATTTATTTAGACAACTTCCCCCACATCAAAGCTTACTGGCCGATGTTGGGTCGGCAGAATGCACAACTCTCCCTCTCCTTTGGTGTGGATGATATTGACGGAACGATTGACGATACAACTAAAATTTACAGCATGGCCGGTTCGGAAGAACAAACTCCTTCGATGACAACTGCCGAGCTGGTGACTTTAATTAAACAGGCTAAGAGAGTACCGGTAGAAAGAGATACATTATATAAAGTGATAAAAGATTACAGTGGATTGAATGTAGAAGTGAATGCGGAGATGAATTGAAATGACTAATAGTTAGTTTTATTCAAGAATTGGACTGTTATGCATATGACTAATTCAAGCGATTTCGGGGAATACTATAAAACAATCAGTAATACGGAACTATTAAGTATCCTTGAAAATACCGCCGATTATCTACCAATTGCTATTGAGGCTGCTAAAAATGAATTTGCTAACCGACAACTTTCTGAAACAGAAATTAATGATGCTAAACATCCTCTTCTTAAAAAACAGTTGCAGAAAGAAAAACAACAAGAAAAAATAAATCAGATTGAAGCAAAAGTAAAAAGTGCAGGAACTATTATAATTGATACACTAAACCCGATTCAATCCGGCATACCAACAACTGAAAAGATAATACGCTATATCATACTTGTATACGGCGGAATTTTTCTTTATCAGCTAATCAGCAACTTTGGAATGATAAAGGCATCTATAGGCGACCTTATTCAATTCCCTTTTGAAAGTGCATTATTTCTCTTTCCATTTATCATTTTCCCAATAGCAATTCTCACATTCTGGAAAAGAAAAAAAATAGGTTGGATTCTATTTACTGTTTTTCTCACATCTTCAATTGTTGGAGTACTTTGGGTATTATTCCTGACAATTAACTGGAAACCTTCCTCAAATGGATTTGACGGCCTGTTTCCAAGACCTTCTTTACTTAACTTTATTATTCAATTAGTCTTTTTGGGTGGTACACAGTTTGTTATTTGCAAACAAACTATCAGGGAGATATTTTCTATTAGCGAAGAGAAATTATTAATGACAATAGGTATTACAGGGGTGATATCATTCTTTTTATTCTATGGGGCTTCATAGTATAATTCATCTTACCTTTCAAAAAACATTTCCGGCAACATGCTTTCCGCATCTACCATTAAGTTACTCCGGATACCTTTCTCAGTTTTTCTATCACCCTTATATTTTTTTGCCTTATCACAAGTACCAGATATTAACTGGGCGAAAGCAACACTTATATTTTTAATACTGCACTTATTAATCTATCCTGCCAGCAATGGTTACAACAGTTATATGGACCGGGATACAGAAAGTATTGGTGGATTGGAAAAACCTCCCCCTCCATCCCGGCAACTCTATTTACTTACGATTGTATTAGATATGGCCGCTATTGGGTTGAGCTTTTTAATTAGTTCATTGTTTGCTGCTGTCGCCGTACTATATATCGGAGCTTCCAAGGCGTATAGTTATCGTGGTATCCGGTTAAAAAAATATCCGGTTATTGGTTACCTGACTGTAATCATCTTCCAGGGAGCATTAACATTTGCATTGGTATATTATGGCAGCAATACCAACAATGAATGGTGGGTACCGTGGCAGGGAATGGTTATCTGTGCCTTATTGATTGGCGGCTTTTATCCCCTTACACAAATCTATCAGCATCAACAGGACCTCGCAGATGGGGTGGCCACTATCAGTTATAAACTCGGATATACCGGTACTTTTGTATTCTGTGGCATTATTTATCTGTGTGCTTGGATATTTATGGCACAATTCTTTATTCATATGAAAGAAATAAACAAATTATGGGTTGTTAGCATCCTTTTTCTTCCGGTTATCGTTTATTTCATTAGCTGGTTTTTACAAGTAAGAAAAAATAATGCAGCCGCCAATTTTAAAAACACCATGAAGATGAACTGGATTGCTGCTACCTGTACAAATATTGCATTTATCATTTTATTAATCTGGAACAATTTTGAGTAAGATAATATCCATTGGCACAGCTGTTCCGGCATATCAACATGACCAATCTGATATCCTGGATTTTATGCAACGGGTTTATTCCCTTGATGAAGATGATAAACGAAAATTAAAATATCTCTACCGTCAGGGAGGAATTGATCACCGCTATTCTGTAATTCCCGATTATAGTTTGTCTGCGACAGACTGGGAATTTTATTCCCCAACAGAAAATCTGGAGCCTTTTCCCAAGTTGGAAAAAAGAATGCAATGGTATCAGCAGTATGCTGCACAACTTTCTTTGGCATCCATTAACAAGTGCATGGAAAAAACTCCCGGACAGACCATCACACACCTCATCACCGTTAGTTGTACCGGTATGAGTGCCCCGGGCCTCGATCTTGAACTGCTGGAATTATTGAATTTACCTGCAACAACTTTCCGCACCTCGGTAAATTTTATGGGTTGCTATGCGGCCATCCATGCATTAAAAATTGCGGATGCGTTTTGCAAGGCTGATAAAAACGCCAACGTACTGATCGTTTGCACAGAACTATGCACACTGCATTTTCAAAAAGAACATACGATTGATAATATGACCAGCAGCATGTTGTTTTCAGACGGAGCAGCGGCAGTATTAGTAACCGGCGATGAAGAACAAGAGGGATTAACTATTGACAATTTCTACTCCAAAGTTTCATTAGAAGGGAAAAAAGATATGGCCTGGGAGCTTTCGTCCAAAGGTTTTTTGATGACACTCAGCAGCTATGTAGCCGATATGATTGAAGAAGATTTTAATGTATTGGTACAGGAAGCATTGACTGCCGCTAACCTACATAAAGAAAGTATCACCCATTGGTGTATACATCCGGGTGGGAAAAAAATACTGGAGGCTGTTCATAAAAGTTTGGACTTTACCAATGGACAACTACAGCCCTGTTATGATGTGCTGAAAGATTACGGCAATATGTCTTCGCCAACTGTTTTATTTGTACTGGAAAAAATAATGACCAATTTAGATAGGAAGGAAAAGAATACCATTTTCGGCGCAGCCTTCGGACCGGGGTTAACGATGGAAACTTTTATTTTATCTGCATGATAAACCTCCGCAAGAGAAGCTACCAGAAAGAATTAATGGATGGAGATAACATCTCCTTTGATGCGATGGCACAAACATTAAAGGAGCTGAACATTATTAATACAAGACTGGGAGGACATGCTATCACTTTAAAAGGCGTAAAGGAATTAACTGGTACTATTTTTCCCCTTACCATCTGCGAAATTGGTTGCGGTGGTGGTGATAACCTTTTTGCTATTTATAAATATTGCACTAAGAAGAATATCTCAGTCAGATTTATTGGCATTGATATGAATGCGGAATGTATTGCATTCGCCAAACAGCAATATCCGCAGTTACCCTGCCAATGGATTTGCAGCGATTATGAGAAAGTAAATTTTGAGGATAACAAGCCGGATATCATTTTCTCCTCCCTTTTTTGTCACCACTTTACCGACGAACAACTGGTGACTATGCTGCAATGGTTACAACATAACAGCCGAAATGGTTTTTTCATTAACGACCTGCAACGGCATTGGCTGGCCTATTACCTTATCAAATACATTACAAAAATTTTCAGCAAATCATACCTTGTAAAAAATGATGCCTGCCTCTCTGTGGCCCGCAGCTTTAGAAAAAAAGACTGGCAGCAATTATTTCAACAATCCGGGGTAGAAAATTTTACCATCACCTGGAAATGGGCTTTCCGCTGGTTAGTGATTGCTGAAGCAAAAAAATAAAAATTGGCTGCTGACGATTCATATGATGTTGCCATTGTTGGTGGAGGCCTTGCCGGCCTTACCCTTTCAATACAATTAAAAAGGCAAGGCCATACTGTTATTTTGTTTGAAAAAGAACAATATCCATTTCATAAAGTATGCGGGGAGTATATCAGTTTGGAGTCGTGGGATTTTCTGAATGAAATGGGTGTTGACCTCGAAGCAATCAAGGTTCCCATCATCACTAAACTACAAGTATCATCCGTTAATGGGAAGCTGCTGGAGCAATCATTACCACTTGGTGGTTTTGGTATCAGCCGTTACAGGTTAGATAATACTTTAGTGCAGATAGCAAAGGCGGAGGGAGTGGTTGTAATGGAAAATACAAAAGTGAATGATATTATATTTTCCGGGGATGAATTTATTATTGCTACATCAGGACAAGAATACAGGGCAAGATTGGCCACCGGCAGCTATGGCAAACGAAGCAATATTGACATTAAATGGAAGAGGTTATTCGCTGTTGCTGCAAAAAATAAATTGAATAACTACATCGGCGTAAAGTATCATATAAAAACTGATTTTCCTGCAGATACGATTGCCCTTCACAATTTTAAAAACGGCTATTGTGGTATTGTAAAAATTGAAGACGATAATTACAATTTATGTTACCTGACAACGGCGGGTAATTTACAGAAAAATAAAGGTGATATCAAAGCGATGGAAAAAACAATTCTAAGTCAAAACCCATATCTGAAAAAAATACTGACAGAAAGTAAAATAACTTTTACTGTACCACTCACCATTTCACAAATAAGTTTTGATAAAAAATTACAGGTGGAAAATCATGTTTTGATGATTGGTGATGCTGCCGGAATGATCACTCCCTTATGTGGAAACGGCATGAGTATGGCTTTGCATGGCAGTAAAATAGCCGCCCTTCATATTCATGAATTTTTACTCAACAAAACTACAAGAGATGATATGGAAAGGCACTATACTCTTCAATGGAACCTGCAATTTGCTGATCGTTTAAAAATGGGCAGACGAATACAACGATTATTTGGCAGCAAACAACTTACCAATTTTTTTATCTCAATAACAAAGCCTTTTCCAAAACTTATCAACTACCTGGTAAAACAAACACACGGAAAACCCTTTTAACCCGTTTACAATTTCATCATATCTAAAGTCCATTTATCTTTGTCCAATGGCAGAAGATTTACAAATCATTACCGGCAACAAAGCTGAAATATATCAATCCCTGATTCCGCAGATAAAAGGTTTGCTGGAAGGAGAATCCGACCTCGTTGCCAATCTGGCAAATGTTGTAGCCGCCTTAAAGGAACAGTTTGGCCCACAGGGCTCTGGGAGCTGGTTCTGGGTTGGTTTTTATGTTGTAAAAGCTGATGAACTGGTTTTAGCTCCTTTCCAGGGACCCGTGGCCTGCACCAGAATAAAAAAAGGCAGAGGTGTTTGCGGCAGCAGTTGGGCACAAGCCAAAACACTGATTGTTCCTGATGTAGAAAAATTCCCCGGTCATATTGCCTGTAGCAGTTTGTCAAAATCCGAAATCGTTGTACCCGTCATACGCAACAACGAAGTGTTGGCTGTACTGGATGTAGACAGTAGTGAATACGACCAGTTTGATACCACTGACCAGCAATATCTCGAAGAAATCATCAGCCTGATTGAATTTTAAATGCTATGCTCACCTCCTCCATCACTATTTCAGGTAATGTGCAGGGAGTCTATTTTCGCCAAAGCACTAAAGAAATGGCAATTGCAATTGGGCTAACTGGTCAAGTCCAAAATTTGGCAGATGGCAGCGTTTATATTGTAGCAACCGGATCAAAAGAACAGTTAAATAGGTTAATTGACTGGTGTCGAAAGGGACCGGAAAAGGCCAGGGTAAAGGAAATTGAAATACAAGATATTACATTACAACAGTTTGACACTTTTTCAATTATTCGCCGCTAGTGAAATATTGAAAATATTCTTCCTTTTAGTGAGTAGCATGCAGGAATCCAATTATCAATATTGAAATGTTGCACAATACCACTAATGCCTGGCTCAATATCCATAATTTACTATGGTGTTTTTTAATTTTTTTCACTCTTTCTTTATGATACTTATGAATATGTGGCAGTTCTTCAAAATGTGGAACACTTGATTTACCGTGTGGCACTTTAGAATGTGAATCTGTAGTTGAAACGGGCATTTTTTTACCATCATCAGAATGTTCAGTTGCTGGATTAGCTTTTACTTCTTTACTTGTTTGTTCTGTTGCATTTTTAGCGGGATGTCCACTGGCAACAGCTGTAATAGTTGCTACTGAAAATACGATCGTGAAGATCAGGCTGGATAAGGTTTTTTGTGTCATGATTGCTTCGTTTTATGACACAAGTTTTCGTCAGAGATGGCCTTGAAACAAGGTAGGAAATGCGTAAAAAAGAGAAAGGGTAGTTCAACTGATAAATGGCGTTAACACTTGCGTAGGAATGCGGGTTCCCGGCAGCTGCGTACTAGTACCGTTAAAGAGGGTGTAAAGACGGTATTTATGCGGAAAGGCTTTGAAAAGTGCTAATGAGAGCTTAAATTTAGTATTGAATTCCCGCCAGTTGAAAACTCCCTAACACATTATTAACCTTTAAACCAACTGTTATGCGAACAAGTCAATTTTTTTTTAGAAAAAATTTTTGGATTTTTTTTTCAATTACAATTGCATTATTTTCTCTGGCTGGCTTTACTTCCTGCAAGCCCGGAAAAAGTGCTAAAAATCCAACCTGTGTAAAATTTACCAAAGCACAAATCCAAAAGTGGGTAACAAGTGGTTTTACCGACTCTACTAAAAAGGATTATATCACAGCGGTCCAATTCAGAACAGCCTATGCATTTCCAGAATCAATTTTTAAAGTATACGTAATAGGTCAGAGACAAGATGGCACATTTGTCAATGAGAGCCTGACTGAATTAGAATCAATAGATACTTGCAAAACTGTCGCTAAGTTGTCTGAGTTTATCTTTTTCGGTGCCATACCGGCTACTATGTCTGAATTGGGAATTTTGGATAGCAAAGGTCAGGTGAATGATAGCCTTCAGTTTCTGAAATTAGACCCGTATGATTATAAGGACCCAACTTCACATTATGATTATTTAGCTTACAACATAACTTCGATTATTCAAGTGGGAAAAGCAACCATGGAAACTACCCAGAAGGCTTCTATTGGTCTTCCTTGCCCACCGTGTCCAAATTGTAATAAATCGTCATGTCCACCGCCTCCAACATGTGAAGTATGCGGTCCGTCAATAACAATAGATACAATTCCTAATCATCCATGATGAAATTACTGCAGTTTTTTCGTGACTGGTCAGAGGTATGGGCTTTGCTTATACCTCTGATTCTTTTGTTAGCTTATAAACCTAAAGGTAATCACCTGGGATGGGTAATATGGTATGTTATTTCCGCTTTTATCTTTATTTTCTTAGCTGTATTTACTGTAGAATATTATGACCTGTTCATTTCATTCTGGAAATGGGGAAACGGTCTTTTTTATAATCTCCATTCATTCGTGATGGTCATTTTTTTCAGTGGCTATATTATTAATCTAAGAAAATACAAATACACCATTCTATTAAAATCCCTGGTTCTGATCTACCTGGCATATGTGCTGATCAATTTTTCTTTTTTTGAATCGCCTGTATTAAAATTAAGTACCAGTCACTTTACTGCGGGCAGTATTGTTCTGCTGATCTTGTGTTTATTTTATTTCTTTCACTCTATTATGGAGGAAAGCCAGAACAACTGGCTTAAACATCCTTCATTTATTATTTGTTCTGCGGTTTGCCTTTACCAGGCAATTACGTTTTTTATCTTTTTATTTATTTACCCCATGTTTGATAAAAATTATAATCAGGATCAGGCGTTTGCCTTTTTAATGATGAGGGTATACCAGGTCATCTTTGTTGTCTTTTGTATTTTACTCGCATTAGCTTTTTACACGAGTAAAAAAACAGAACTCGAACCCTTTAAATCATAAAAAACAACCCATTTTTGTAAATCAAATTAGAAACTTTTTCTATAACAAAAATAACACAGCTGCGTACAACTACGCATTCTACAGGAGTATCTACGCAATCTGGCTTTATACCCATTGAAAGTTGAAAGGGTCATCTTATTTTAGTTCAGAATTTATTCACGGCGATAATTATAGCACCATTTTTAAACACCAATAAAGCAATTATGAAAAAGAAAACACTAAGGAATTTACTTCAACCCGTTTTATTTATTAGTCTTTTAGTCTATTTAATCTCCTGTGGCAGTAAAAAAGATGAAGATGAAGATAAAAAAACACCCGGAGATGATAAAAACACAACAATTAACTCATCCGGCAACAAAGAAAGCCAGGATGTAAAGGCCGCAACATTAGGGGCTGGCGGTTTTTATTATTTAAAATTAGACTCCGCTACAATTTGGGATATTTTTAAAATAAGTGACAGCAAAAAAATTTTATTACAATTTGTAGATTCAAATAATACCTCTATAAGCCTTATTGCCTATGGCGCCCAAAAGAAAATAAATTATATTACAATCGGCCCTATTGGTTTAAAAATTGAATCAGATACACCCTGGGATACAACAGGCGTAAAAATTTTAGGTAATCTCGAGGTTTCTAAAAAAGAAATCAAAAATGCGCTTGGCGTGACCGGCAGTTTAAAAGCGTCGGATTGTAAAGACTTGTATTTTTCACCAACTATGGATGTATTATACCCAAATTATGTGCTTTATAACGTTTCTAAAGTAAAAGGAGTTGCAGGTTTTCTTGCAGGTGCTGGTACAAAACCTTCCCCACCTGCCCCACCTTGTGATGGAGGTTGTGATTAAACAATTAAATCCGGCCACAGATATTTTTGTCTGTGGCCGGGAATAAAAAATAACCGAATGGCTAATCAACTTATTTTACCACCGCAAAAATTCCGTTATAAAGACATCACGGATCGGTTTCCCAAAATGGGGAATGCCAGCCTTGTTTTTGAAACAAGTGTTTCTGAAAATCAATATCATGAATACTTTGTAACATTGGATTTGGGTGCTACGACATTATCAGCAGCCACTAAGCCCTCACCACCTGCATCACCTGATTATTAAAACCTAAATAAAGAATGACCAGAAGACCAATTTCAGCAAGCTTTCGATTATTATTAATTTAACCCCCTAAACCCCCATATTATGGCAGAAGTAAAATTTTATGGAATGCTCCTTGACTTTCAATTTGTCAGAGATTATTTCTCAAAAGAAGAGTTTAAAAAATTTATCTTTCAACCATATATGGAAGATGCAGAAAAATGGAGGGATGATTATCACCTTTTGGTTTATGCGATGGACAATAAAGACTTTGTGATGGACAAAAAAGATTTGAAAGTAGTTGAAAATGATAACTACCAGGCTGTTAACAGGCTTGAACTCGGGAACATTAGTTTTAGCAGGCCTCAGCTACAACCATTTATTGACGAGGACAATGCCGGAGGAAATAAATTCACTAATCTGTATTTAAGCCCTTATCAGTATGGCGAGTATGCCGCTTATAAAGTAACTGCTATAGCAGACTCATTCAGAAACCCATCTATAACTGAACAGGATTTAAAACCCTCTCCCCCGGCACCGCCAGAATCGTAACAATTATGATTTATAAAGAAATAACAGACTGGTCAGAAGTTTGGGCTTTACTAATCCCTTTATATTTTTTATTGGGGCAAAGAAATAAATCGCCTTTCCTTAAGCCAATACGCTTTTATGTAGTTATTGCTTTATTAATAAATGTTTTTGCAATTAGTATTCAAAAATTTAAAGTTGATTGGGGCTTTCAGTTGGGAGATTTTCTCTATAGTAATAATTTTCTTTACAATATTCATTCAGTACTCAGGTTACTGCTTTTTAGCTGGTTTTTTATTTTATTGAACCAACGTTTTATGCACAGAATAAAAGCAATTATCCCTATTGGATTTGTAGCTTTCGTTCTTATCAATTTCTTTTTCTTTGAAAATTTTTTCAATCGTTACAATCTTAGCAGCCGGTTACTGGCAACAGAGGCAGCCTTATTACTATTTTATTGTTTACAATATTATATCTTCCTGATATTGGAAGACAAAGGCAAGCCATTCGTTAAACAACCGGGTGTGTGGATAGTTATCGGATTAACTTTTTATGTAGCAGCCAATTTCTTTATATTCCTGTTTTTTGACTATTTGACCAAAAATGATACTGAATTTGCAATTGACATATGGGATGTTCATAATATTACTTATATTTTTTTATGTATTTGTATAGCTGTAACTTTTAAAAATAAGAATGAGTAACGACATAACTTTTCTGGTAGTCATTGGCATTGGCGTCATGCTCCTGATGGTAGTCAGTGTATTACTGGCTGTCGTTTTCAGCCAACGCAAAAAAAATCAGCACCGGGCTGATATGGAAAAGCTCAGGGAGCAACAGCAAAATCAATTGATAGAAGCGGCCGTCCGCAGCGAAGAAACCGAACGCCATCGCATTGCAGAAACCTTACATGATGAAGTTGGTGCTATTCTTTCCTCTGCCAAACTGCATCTGCTCGGTATTAAAGCTGAGGTGTTGGACGAAAAAGATCAGATGCTGCACCAAAAAGGAAAGGAATTACTTAATGATGTGATCAACAGAGTAAGGGGTATTTCACATAACCTGCATTCCAATATATTAAAAGAATTTGGGTTGAATGAGGCTATCCGGCATTTTGTCCGTAAAGTAACTGAAGGTATCATCCCCAACTCTTCTACTGCATTAGATGATGATTACCATACAGAAAACCCGGATAACGATATCAGTATTTACCGGATGATACAGGAACTGGTGAATAATATTCTGAAATATGCAAATGCTTCTGAATTCCTGATCAGTTCTACTTTAAAGGATAATGAACTTAATCTTGTTCTCTTTCACAACGGAGATGGTCTTTCCCAAGAACAATTTGAAAAACTCCGGTATCAAAAAGAAGGTTTAGGGTTAAAAAATATCCAGAACAGGGTTATATTGCTGAGGGGAACAATACATTTTACAAGCGGCAGCGAAGGTTACCGGATCAATATACATGTACCTGTCAAACCAAATGAATCATGAGTAAAATTAAAATTGCCATTGCCGACGACTATAAGATTTTCCGTGATGGAATTAAAGTTGGCTTATCAAAAGATGAAAATCTTGAGGTAATAATGGAAGCCGATAACGGAGAAGAGTTGCTGAAAGCCCTGGAAACAAACAACCCGGATGTTATTCTTATGGATTTAAAAATGCCGGTAATGGATGGTATGGAAGCAACTAAAATTGTCCGGAAACAATATCCCGCTATAAAAGTATTGGTGGTATCGATGTATGAAGATGATAAATTCATCATTCACCTGATGGAAAATGGTGCCAATGGCTATTTACTGAAAAATACAGAATCAGAGGAAATCATCAAATCCATCTATGCAGTGCATGAAAATGGTTATTATTTTAATGATGTGGTGAATAAAGCCCTGTTGAAAAAACTGGTGCTGAAAAATAATCTTAAACCTTCCTTTAACCAGAATGTAGAATTAACTGAAAGAGAACTGGAAGTTTTAAAAATGATCTGTGAAGAGAAAACAGCCGCTGAGATTGCCAAGGAAATTTTCTTAAGCCCCCGTTCTGTCGAGGGTATCCGGCAGCGGCTAATTGAAAAAATAGGTGTCCGCAATACAGCCGGGCTGGTCATGTTTGCTGTAAAAAATAGTATGGTGGACTGAAAACCCCTGAACTACTCTCTATAAATAAGAAGTCATTACTCCCTAAAGGGAGACAGTAAAATTTATTATGTGCAAATTATTAGTATAATAATTTGCACATCACAAAGCGAATCATTGGTCTAAGTTCCCTTTTGGAACATCCCGATGATTTCGGGAAGGGACAGGGTTCAAATTCTCCAACATATCCTTCGTCATGGCGGCCAAATCGTATTCTTCTTTCCATCCCCAATCTTTTCTTGCCACTGAATCATCAATACTTTGTGGCCAGCCATCAGCAATTGCCTGGCGGTAATCTGGCTTGTAGGAAATGGTGAATTCAGGAATATGTTGTTTGATTGCCGCTGCAATTTCTTTTGGAGAAAAACTCATACCTGATACATTATAAGAAGTGCGGATTTTTATTGCAGAAGCAGGTGCTTCCATCAGTTCAATGGTGGCACGAATAGCATCTGACATATACATCATGGGCAGATAAGTGTGTTTCTTTAAAAAACATTTATACTTACCATTTTCCAACGCCCCATGATAAATTTCCACTGCATAATCAGTAGTACCGCCGCCAGGAGCTGATTTATATGATATCAAACCCGGATAACGGATACTCCGCACATCCACACCAAAGCGGTGATGAAAATAATTACACCAAAACTCACCTGCATATTTGCTGATGCCATATACAGTGGCTGGCTCAATAATGGTTTGTTGCGGGCAATTTTGTTTTGGGGATGTGGGGCCAAACACAGCAATGGATGATGGCCAATATACTTTGCTTATTTTTTCTTCACGGGCAATGTCCAGCACATTTAATAAGCCAGTCATATTCAGGTTCCAGGCAAGATTGGGATTTTTTTCGCCGGTAGCAGAAAGAATGGCCGCCAGTAAATATATCTGGGTAATGTTTTGCCGGATCACCTGCACATGCAGCATTTCCTTATTCATTACATCAAGGCTAACGTAAGGGCCGGTTCCTTCCAGCAAGGGGTTTTGCTCCCGCAGATCAGAAGCTACTACATTGGCATTACCATATATTTTGCGAAGGGCTAACGTAAGCTCTACTCCTATTTGGCCAGAGGCACCTATGACGAGTATTTTATCTTTTGGCATAGAGAATTTTAAAGAACAAATGTAAGGGCATAATTGAGTTTTTCCATCTGCTCATCCATTTCTGTGATTGGCTCAATTGAGCTATAAATGACTTCATGAAAGAAAGAAATTTGGAAAAATCTTTCGTTATGAAACATAAAATTTTTAACCTGCTACTTATTTGCATATTTGCAAATTTGCAGATTAGCACATTTGCACAAAACGTAGGCGTTGGCACTACTACCCCCGCCGAAAAATTGCATGTGGCCGGCAATATAAAAGCAGATACCGTAAAACCCAATGCAATAAAGCTAATCCCTAATGCAGGCACAGGAAAAATTTTAACCAGTGATGCCGCAGGCAATGCAAACTGGCAAACCAGCAATGCTGCCGCAGGAGGTAATATTGGATTTGGCGTTTGGGGCGATTGTGCTACGATCGGAAATATCAGTGAGTATAACCCGGTTGTTGACAGCACCGGCGCAGATGTCGATAATTTTGGATACAGTGTATCCGTTTCCGGCAACTATGCCATTGTGGGGGCATATTCTGATGATGGGGTAGCCGGCAACAACCAGGGTTCTGCAAGCATTTTTCAATACAATGGTACTAACTGGGTATTGATGGAAAAAATAACTGATGCCACCGGTGCTGCTGACGATCATTTTGGAATCAGTGTATCCATTTCTGGGAACTATGCTATAGTAGGGGCAGAAGATGATGATGGGGTATTCGGCGCCAACCAAGGTTCTGCCAGTATTTTTCAATACAATGGAACTAACTGGGTATTGATGGATAAAATAACGGACGGTTCCGGCGCAGCTGGTGATAGATTTGGATTCAGTGTATCTATTTCTGGTAACTATGCCATTGTAGGGGCAAAATATGATGATGGAGTTGCGGGGATTGACCAGGGTTCTGCCAGTATTTTTCAATACAATGGAACTAACTGGATTCTGATGCAAACATTAACTGATGCAACTGGCGCAGCCTTTGATTATTTTGGAACCAGCGTATCTATTTCCGACAACCGTGCCCTTGTAGGTGCTCCTTTTGATGATGCACCAGGCCTCACCACCGACCAAGGTTCTGCCAGTATTTTTCAATACGATGGGACTAACTGGGTATTAATGCAAAGAATAACGGACGCTACAGGAGCAACCGATGATCTTTTTGGATTCAGTGTATCCATTTCCGGCAGCTATGCTATTGTGGGTGCTCCTTATGATGATGGATTTGAGGGGATCGACCAGGGTTCCGCCAGCATTTTTAAATATAACGGAAGCAACTGGATAATGATAAAAAAATTAACGGAAGCCACTGGCGCTACCCACGATCATTTTGGATACAGTGTATCCATTTCCGGTAACTATGTTATTGTAGGGGTGCCTGACAATAATGGAGTTGGGGGGGCCGATCAGGGTTCTGCTACTATTTATCAACGTGTGGGCTTAGGCTGGGTTAAACTGCAATATATAACCGACCCTACAGGCAATTCGAATGATTCTTTCGGCGGAGCTACTGCTATTGATGGTAGCAACAAAAGGTTTTCAGTTGGTGCTCCTCGTTATGCAACTTATAGTGGAAAGGTTGTATTTGGTAAGGTAAATTAAAGCCACGTTTTAATAACTTAAAACATTCAAAGGGAAAATAAAATGAAAAAAATATTCTTCAATACGGGTTTCTGTATTTTGTTTTCAACCCTATTAGCCGCTCAAAGTGTAGGCATTGGTACCAACACCCCGGATACCAGCGCCATATTAGATGTAAAAAGCAGCACAAAAGGTATGCTGATACCAAGAACGTCTACGACGTCTCGTCTTGCTATTCTAAATCCGGCCAATGGACTGATGATATATGATACCACTACCAGCAGCTTTTGGTTTTATAACGCAGCAGCCTGGAAAGAGATTACAACCGGCAGCAACGGCTGGAACATTACTGGCAATGCAGGGATAAATCCTGTCAACAATTTCTTAGGTACAACCGACAATCAACCCCTGCGTTTACGTCTCAATGATCTATGGGCAGGAGAATTAAACCACACCACTCTTAACTATTTTATTGGCGACAGTGCAGGCATTAATAATACAACCGGCGTAAAAAATACAGCCTTTGGTTCCAAGGCATTATACACTAATACAGCAGGTACATGGAATACAGCAGTAGGTTCCGAAGCACTTTACTCAAATGAAAATGCAAGCTATAATTCAGGGTTTGGTTTTTTATCATTGTACTCCAATACTACTGGAGTTAATAACACGGCCCTCGGTGTGCAGGCACTTAACTTTAATACCATAGGATCTCACAACACAGCCACAGGTGTTAATGCACTTTATTCTCATAAATACGGGAATTACAATACTGCCAACGGCTTTTATGCTTTGTTTAATGACAGTATAGGCTTTGCAAACACGGCTGTTGGGAGCTATGCTCTTTCCAATAATAAAACAGGTAGTTACAATTCAGCACTTGGTTCTTCATCATTGAATTCTAATACCACCGGATCTTACAATTCAGCAGTTGGTTATGATGCGCTGTATTACAATACTACCGGAATTGAGAATACAGCAGTAGGCATGTTTGCACTTAGATCCAATACCACAGCATCATACAATACTGCAACGGGTATGAATGCACTTTCTCTTCATAAGACTGGTTTTGGTAATACTGCCAATGGAGCTTATGCTCTTGTGAGTGACAGTTCAGGATTTAACAATACAGGTATTGGTTATGCAACTCTTTATTTCAATGCGAACGGTAATTACAATACCGGGCTTGGCTCCGCCGCACTCTATTCTAATATCGCAGGAAATTACAATACGGCAGTTGGCTACAAATCATTGTACAACCACAGGTCAACAGATTATAACACCGCTGTTGGAGGCTATGCACTTTATTCTGATACCAGCGGCATTTACAATACGGCTGTAGGATATGCATCCCTTTATTTAAACACAAATGGCAGCACTAATACCGCTGTGGGAGAAGCAGCACTTTATTCCAATACCTCAGGATACAGCAATACTGCTGTTGGGTATGCCGCCCTTACATCAAATACTACAAGCATTAATAACGTAGCCGTTGGAGACTCTGCTTTATTTAAACACAATGGTATTGACGGTTTTAATACAGCAATAGGAAGTAAAGCAATGTATGCAAATTTAACTGGCAAAAGCAACACTGCTGTAGGACATTATGCTTTGACTGCCAATGTTACAGGATACGATAATACAGCAATCGGAACTGCGGCGCTTTATACAAACTATAATGGATGGGAAAATACGGCCATAGGCAGACAGTCACTTTTTTACAACTTAAACGGTATCCAAAATACAGCCACGGGTTACAAAGCTCTTAGGGACAACTCCGCAGGTAGCGGTAATTCCGCCTTCGGGCATCATGCACTTCATTCCAATAACGGGAATTTCAATACCGGCATTGGTTTGAATGCACTTAATAATAATATTACCGGGGCAAATAATACAGCCATTGGGGTAAATGCACTTCAAAATAATACCAGCTATCAAAATACAGCCATTGGGCTTCAGGCACTACATAATACTAATACAGGCGCTAATAACACAGCAGTAGGTGTAAGTGCATTAGCATTTAATGAAACCGGTTATCAAAATACAGCTATTGGTTTCGGTGCTGATGCCAGTTACATTAATCTTTATAATGCAACAGCGATAGGATATAATGCCAAAGTAGATGATTTTAATAAGGTCCGTATTGGGAATACCCTGATCTTATCCATAGGTGGCCAGGTTGGCTGGACAACTTTTTCTGATGGAAGATTTAAGCAACAAGTGCAAGACGATATAAAAGGGCTGGAATTCATCAAGCGCTTAAGACCGGTGAGTTATATTATTGATCTGCCGGGCCTGAATCATTATTATTACCCAATTAAAAAAGATTCTGCAACTGAAGGAGATCAGAAAAGCCTGCTGCGGGCATCTACACACCGTGAAAGCGGTTTTATAGCGCAGGAAGTTGAACAAGCCGCAGAACTTACCGGCTTTACTTTTAGCGGAATAGATAAGCCTTCAACTGAAAAAGGATTATATGGATTACGATACGGGAGTTTTGTGGTGCCCCTCGTAAAAGCCGTTCAGGAACAACAATCAATTATTGAAGAACAAAACAAAAAGATTGAATTGCTTTTAAAAGAAATACAAGGGATAAAAGATAAGATGAAATAAACCATTACCCGGATAAAATAATAGTTATGAAAAAAATATTCCTTACTGCAGTTTCGGCTGTTTTGATTTCAACTTTATTAGTTGCTCAATCTGTGGGCATCAATAATACTACACCCGATGCCAGCGCCATATTAGATGTAAAAAGCAGCACAAAAGGTATGTTGATACCAAGAACATCCACTACATCCCGGCTGGCAATTGCAAACCCTGCCAATGGATTGATGCTGTATGATACCACTACCAGTAGTTTTTGGTTTCACAATGGAGCAGACTGGAATGAAGTAACCGCTGGCAACAACGGCTGGAACCTTACCGGAAATGCGGGCACCGATTCAGCTTTGAATTTTATCGGTACAACCGATGATAAACCATTTCATTTTCGGCTCAATAATTTATGGGCCGGGCAAATGCACCCAACAAATGGTAATATTTTTTTGGGAATGGGTTCAGGACAATCAAATACAACAGGGATAAGCAATACAGCTGTTGGTACATTTGCCTTGCGGAATAATACCGTCGGCTTTGATAATACAGCAGTTGGTGCTTCTGCACTTTTTTTTAATGAAACAGGGATTGAAAATACTGCGATAGGGAGGCAGGCGCTTTTTTCTAATACTGTGGGAATCGGAAATACCGCTACAGGTTACAAGGCACTTAGATTCAACATCGGAGATAGTAATACTGCCAACGGATATAAGGCGCTTCATTCCAACACCGTCGGATTCAACAATACAGCCGTTGGACAGAATGCACTTTATAACAACGTCAACGGATTCAATAATACTGCTTTAGGTTCTGATGCCCACAACGATTTGCCTTATTCGTTTGGTAATACGCTTATCGGAAAAGGAGCCCATTGCGACGCCACTTTTACGGTTGTGATTGGGTTAAACTCATTCAGCAATACTAGTAACGCTATTACACTGGGTAGTCCCGGCACCTCACCAATTGGCGGCTACACGAACTGGAGTAATTTTTCTGATGGTCGTTTTAAAAAAGATATCAACGAGAATGTAAGAGGCCTTGATTTCATTATGCGCCTGAGACCTGTTACTTATCATATGGATGTAAGGGGGCTTTACAACTTCTGGGGAATCAGCCCTTATGGAGAAGAAGATTCAATGATGAGAGCAAAATCAAGGTACTTTATTGATGATGCTATTACAAAAAAAGAAGCCGTCACTATGACAGGGTTCGTGGCACAGGAAGTAGAGAAAGCAGCCAGAGCATCAAACTATGATTTTGATGGTGTGATTCTACCCACTCATGATAAAGACCATTACCGCATTGCTTATGGAGAATTTGTTGTGCCCCTTGTAAAAGCCGTACAGGAACTCTCGGAACAAACTATTGAACAAAATAAAATTATTGAACAACAAAATAAAAAGATAGAAATGCTTTTGAAAGAACTACAACAGATAAAAGATAAAATGAAATGAACCTTTCCCTAAATAAAATAATAGTTATGAAAAAAGTATTCTTAATTGCAGTTTCGGCTGCTTTGTTTTCAACCTTATTAGTTGCTCAATCTGTGGGCATCAATAATACTACACCCGATGCCAGCGCCATATTAGATGTAAAAAGCAGCACAAAAGGTATGCTGATACCAAGAACATCCACTACATCCCGGCTGGCAATAGCAAACCCTGCCAATGGTTTAATGATTTATGATACCACTACCAGTAGTTTTTGGTTTCACAACGGAGCAGACTGGAATGAAATAACCGCCGGTCCCAATGCCTGGAGCCTTACCGGAAATACGGGCACCGATTCAGCTTTGAATTTTATCGGTACAACCGATGATAAACCATTTCATTTTCGGCTCAATAATTTATGGGCCGGGGAAATGCACCCGACAAATGGTAATATTTTTTTGGGAATGGGTGCCGGGCAATCAAATACTACAGCAGGTAAGAATACGTCTATTGGCACTGGCGCATTGCAAAACCAATCATTTAACTATGGCGGCGAGACCAATAATGTTGCCATTGGCTTTGAAGCCCTTACCTTAAACAATCCAACCTCAACAGCAAACGGTATCAGCAATACGGCTGTTGGTACTTTTGCCTTGCGGAATAATACCATTGGTTTTGATAATACAGCAGTAGGCTCATCAGCTCTTTATTATAATGATATAGGAAAAGAAAATACGGCGATCGGAAGGCAGGCGCTTTTTTCCAATACAATTGGAAACTATAATACCGCTACCGGTTATAAGGCACTTAGATTCAACTACAATGGAAACCATAATACCGCCAATGGATATAAGGCGCTTTATAATAACACCACCGGAGATTTTAATACTGCCAACGGATATCAGGCTCTTTATAGCAATTCCATTGGATTTAGTAATACTGCCTACGGAGAGTTGGCTCTTTATGGCAATAACTCAGGAGACTATAATACTGTAGTAGGCTTTTTATCAGGGAACGATTCGTCTGATTTGGATAATAATACGATTATCGGGGCAGGAGCCCATAGCAGCGCCAGTAATTCGGTAGTGATTGGTTATAACTCATTCACCAATACTAATAACCTTGCTTTACTGGGTAATCCTACAACTTTATTAACCGGCGGCTATACGAACTGGGGTAATTTTTCTGATGGTCGTTTTAAAAAAGATATTGATGAAAATGTAAGAGGCCTTGATTTTATCATGCGCCTGAGGCCTGTTACTTATCATATGGATGTAAGGGGCCTTTACAACTTCTGGGGAATTAGCCCTTATGGAAAAGAAGAAAATAAAATGACTGCTGCAATGAAAACTGATATGGATAATAATATCCGTAATAAAGAAGCCGTCCGTATGTCTGGGTTCGTGGCACAGGAAGTAGAGAAAGCAGCTATAGCATCAAACTATGATTTTGATGGTGTGATGCCACCCACTCACGATAAAGACCATTATCGCATTGCTTATGGGGAATTTGTAGTGCCGCTTGTAAAAGCCGTACAGGAATTATCAGATCAAACTATTGCCCAAAAGAAAATCATTGAACAACAGCAAAATAAGATCACTTTGCAACAACAACAATACGAGACATTATTAAAACGGGTGGAAGCATTGGAAAAGAAAAATTAATATCAGCCCACTGGCTTTACCATCAATCAGCATAAAATTCAATTAACTTTAAACATGCGTTATGGCCTCATCACCATACTTATTTCTTTATTTACAGGTTTAATTAACCCTATATCTGCCCAGCAGCATATTTTCAAAAACTATACGGTTAATGACGGGCTGGTTGCCAATGCTATCCGCCATGTATTTCAGGATTCAAAAGGTTTTTTGTGGATAGCTACCTGGGAGGGCCTTAGCAAATATGATGGGCATAAATTCACCAACTACAGCACGACCAATGGTCTTTCAGATAACCTGGTCAATGATTTTTATGAGTCACCCGATGGCAAATTATATGTAGCCACTAATGACAGAAGTATTGATATCGTACATGAAAACAAAATTCTGCAAAGGTCAGTGCCTACAACGACCACCATCAATCGTTTCTTTCAATATTCCGGGAACCGGGTAATAGCAGCAACAGACAATGAAGGATTACTGGAATTCAAAAACGGAAATTTTACGAGGCTCAGGAAAGATTCTCTTTTATCCAGTTGTTTTGATTTTGCGGTTTTGAATGATTCTGTTTTTATGGTAGTGGGTGAACATGCCATCCAGCTGCTGAACCGGAAATATGAATTACTATCAGCCATCAGCGATCCTAACCCGGTTTATACAGAATTCAAAATTTACCAGGATTCAAAAAAAAGGATCCTCATAGGTACCGGAGCAGGAATAAAGATTCTTGCTGAAATTCCAAAGAAAGGTCAACCCATCCTATTTACACCAGCACCTGCCCCATTTAATATACCAGCCCTTCAGACAAAGAAGATCACTGCTATATTGGAGGATGCTGATAAGGTGATCTGGATCGGGACAACCAACGGTCTTTTTAAAATAAACCCCGATGGCACTTATCAATTGATCATTAAAAAAGACGGGCTTGCTTCCGATATTATCACTACTATTTTTCAGGACAGGGAAAAAAATATCTGGTTCGGTACTTCACTGGGGCTTTCTAAGTTAGTTACCAAATCCAATATCCATGTGTACACAACAGAGAATGGTTTAGCATCAAACAGTGTATATTTTTTGCACCCGGTCAGAAAAGGGCATTTATTAGCCAGTACTGAGAAAGGCGCCCAGGTTTTCAATACAGCAAATGGAAAGTTTGATCCTGTAACTACTATTATTGACATCCCCTTATTTAGTGTTATTCCCAACAGCCATCCTCCCCTGATAATAGGTGCAAATAAAATGGTGACATTTGACAGCGTCACTTTACAATTTAAAAACGCTGTCCCGTTTCCGGCTCCTTTTTCAGCCTCACCCTATTGCATCGCCAGGGACAACCGGGGTAATTTTTTTTTAAGCGATAAGTTTAATCTGTATTTTCTCTCAGGAAAAAAAGATCAAACAGTAAAAATTCTTGAAAACCTATTCTCTGTTTTGTTGCTTGATAAAACTGGAGACTTATGGGCAGCCACATTACAAAATGGCCTTTACCACATCCGGTATACGTTTGTTAATAACAAATTAACCATACTTACCAATGAGCATTTTCTTCCGGATGAAAATATCCGTTCATTATTTGAAGACGCTAATGGGAATATCTGGGCAGGAACACGGCACCACGGAGTTTACAGGTTCAACAAAAATGGAACGGCGGGTTATACCATTTCAAATATTGATCAATCCCGAGGCCTTACTTCTAACTGGGTAAAAGGTTTGGCAGAAGATGCAAACGGCAACTTATGGTTAGCTTCCTATCAGGGCCTGGATAAACTGATACAGAAGGACAGTACTTATCGGGTATTTAATTTCAGTAGGGTAAACAATTATTTTGGGAATATTGCAGGAATGATTACCGCCGGGGATCATTCATTATGGCTTGCAACATTAGAAGGAATGGTGTATATAACTGACGGGGAAATGGAGAAATCACTTCCCTTACCGGTTTACATTACGAGGGTATCTGCACCTGATTCAATATATCCATTAAATGCCGGCAAGCTTAACCTTCAGCACGGTCATAATCAATTGCAATTTGAATTTTCATCGCCTGGTTTTATAAACGAAAAACAACTACTGTATAGTTACCGCCTGGCTGGTAGTACTAACACGGAATGGACTGAAGCAAGTAATCAGCATAGTGTTTCCTATGCAAGTCTTCAACCGGGCAACTATCGTTTTGAAGTGCGAACCATGGGTTGGAATGGTGATTGGGGAATGCCCGCAACTTTTGAATTTAATATCAACCCACCTTTCTGGCAAAAGGGGTGGTTTTTAGTTCTTTGCTCACTTTTATTTTTTACTGTTATATTCCTGGCTGTAAAGAAAAGAATTCAGGCCATACGCAACCAGGCGGCCATGAAAAACAAGATTGCTGAAACGGAAATGATGGCGTTGCGGGCACAAATGAATCCCCATTTTATTTTTAACTGTATCAACAGTATTGATGCACTGATACAGAGTAACGATAAATATAATGCAACCGTGTATCTGAATAAATTTGCTAAACTTATCCGCAACATATTGGATAGCTCAAAACAGAATACTGTTACCCTTGCAAAGGATTTAGATACGCTGAAACTGTATATTGAACTGGAACAACTCCGTCATGAAAATAAATTTACAGCAGAAATAAACGCCGATGATGAGCTGTTACAGGATGATTATAAAGTGCCCCCGCTTATTATTCAGCCTTTTGTTGAAAATGCTATTTTGCATGGGATACGCTACCGGCAGGACAATAATGGGAAGCTCTCTGTTTCTGTTATCAAACACGATGGCTATTTGAAATATATTATTGAAGATAATGGTGTAGGAAGAAATACTTTTAATAGCCAGCTGCAAAAGGAAAAACTTTCCTATGGAATTGACATGAGCAATGACAGAGTGAAGCTTTTTAATAACGAAGCAACAGCATCTGTGCAGATAACTGATCTATTGGATGACAATAAACCTGTAGGAACAAAAGTGGAAGTACTTTTAAAAATTCAATGATGCTAACAGCCATTATTATAGACGATGAACAAAAGGGACGTATCGCACTGAAGCAAAAGCTACAGGACTACTGTAAAGATGTACAATTGACAGGCGAAGCTGAAAACGGAGAAGAAGGAATGAAGCTGATTGAAAAAAACAAGCCCGACATTGTTTTTTTGGATATTGAAATGCCGCGGATGGATGGTTTTGAAATGCTGCTCCGGCTGCCGGATAAAAATTTTCATCTCATCTTTACCACAGCGTATGACCAGTATGCCATCAAAGCCATTAAGTACGCCGCCTTTGATTACCTGCTGAAACCAATAGATATTGAAGAGCTAAAATCAGCCATTTCAAAAATCAGCAGCCTTCCGCATATTCATACTGAAAAAAAACTGGCAACTCTGGACGAAAACCTGCGTGGTAAAAATGTTTTTAATAAATTGGCCGTTCACACACTGGAAGGTTTGTTATTCTTTAATATCAGCGATATTATTCATTTAGAAGCACAAAGTAATTATACTGTTATTTATTTTTCCAATCAGCATAAAATTACTGCGAGCCGGACACTAAAAGATTTTGAAGAACTTTTGCCACCTGAAACTTTCTTCCGTCCTCACCATTCGCATCTCATTAACTTAAATTATATTAAACGTTATATAAAAGGCGACGGAGGGCAGATAGAGTTGCAAAACGGGGCTTATGTAGATGTATCAAGAAGAAAGAAAGATGAGTTTCTTAAAGCCATTGGCTATTAGTATTTTTACCGGATGGAAAAATTCCTGAAAGACTTATTCCATACAAATGGTTCCTGGAGACAAGAACCGGGATGGTACTTAAACCATTTGCCCCCACTTATTCAATAAACCTTCCCACTTCCTCAATACTGCTTGACCGGGTTGCTTTGCCGGGTTAATTTGTTGTTCGAAAGTATGCCAGTACAACAAATCTCTTATTGATAATAATAAAAACGGGAAAATGAAAAAATCTATTGCCTTTTTTCTAAGCATCTTATTTTTTGCCTCAAACAGTATCTGTCAAAATGTGGGTATCAACATTACTACACCTACTGCTTCGTTAGATGTAAACGGTGATGTTGTATTCAGAACCGGCACCTTAGTGGTAGCAGATGGGATTACGGTGGCCCTTGATGTAAATGTTAATAAATTAAGTTATTACAGAATGGAAGGCCCCACGGCCAACTTTACTATTGCAGGTATTATGGCTGGTGCAGATGGCCGGATGCTTACGCTGTTTAACCGCAGTGGTTTTATTATGCAATTAAATAATGAAGATGCAACAGCAGCACCTGCTGATATGATCGTTACAGGAACTAATGCCGATATCACCATAGTACACAAAGGCATCGTAAACCTTCAATACGATGGTACAGAACAAAAATGGATTGTAAAAAGCAGTAGCAAAGGGGGAGCAAATAGCGGTGGTGGTTTTTGGGATGCCAGTGGTGTTGATATTTATAACATAAATACAGGCAATGTGGGTATTGGAACAACCGCCCCCTTAGATAAACTTACAGTAGAGACGGATAATAACAGCTACGGTATAACGCATAGAAGTGTACAGGGAAATATCTTATCAACCAGGATTGGTGGCACCACTGCGGGCATCGGCACTTTTTCTCCAACAGATATGCGGATCTACAGTGGCAGCTTAAGCCGTATCATTATTTCACAGGCAACCGGCGGTGTATTCATCGGTACAGATAACCCTTCAGTTGGAACTAAGCTAACTGTACAAACTCTCAATAACAGCTTTGGCATAGAGCATATTGGTGAGGGTGGAAATATATTATCAACTCGAATGGGTGGAACTTCAGCCGGTATCGGTACTTTTTCACCAACAGATATGCGGATCTTTAGTGGAAGTTTAAGCCGTATCATTATCTCACAGGCAACCGGCGGAGTATTCATCGGAACAGATAACACCGCTGTTGGAACAAAGCTTACTGTACAAACTCTTAATAACAGCCATGGCATAGAGCATATTGGTGAAAATGGCAATAGATTATCAACTCATATAGGCGGCACATCAGCAGGTATAGGCACATACTCTAATACGCATATGCGTCTTTATTGCAATAGCCGCAGCGATTTTTTCATAAATGCTGCAACTGGAAACGTTGGTATTGGCACTGAAAATTTTGGTACTTATAAATTAGCAGTTAACGGGAATATCCGCACTAAAGAAGTAGTGGTTGAATCGGGCTGGGCGGATTATGTATTTGAAGAAAAATATAAGCTTATTCCTTTAACCGATGTTGAAAAATTCATTCGTCAAAATAAGCATCTTCCTAATATTCCTTCTGCAGCGGAGGTAGAAAAAAATGGTTTGCAAATAGGCGATATGCAAAGAAGAATGATGGAGAAAATAGAAGAACTGACACTCTACATCATTGAGCAGCAAAAGCGGATTAATGCAATGGAGCAGGAAATTGAAAACTCTAAGAAAAAAAATCCCATTAATTTCTAATCTACAGGCAATGAATAAATGCATAGCACTCATCATTCTGTTTTTTTGCGTGGCAACATTATCTGCCCAAATAATGCCCGATGCTGAATTAACAAATAAACTACAGGGCAAAATAAAATTTAGCGAAATAAAACAAACTGTAAATAACCATCTCTACGGAAAACTTGATGCACTTGCAATTACTGACAGCGTAGAGGCAAAAAGAATTAACAGGCAATTAAAAATGTGGAACCGCAAGTTCTGGATTAGTGAAAATTATACCAATACTAACGGAGAAGTGGTAAATGCTGCGGAACTTAATTATAATGCCTACCAACAACTAAATGCTCAACGTAGTAATCAAACAGAATCTCAATCACAGCCCTGGTCCTTAGCTGGTCCTTATAACAGCGATGATGGAATAGGTCGTTTTGATAAACTTGCTTTTCATCCAACAAATCCCAATATCCTCTTTGCCGGCTCTCCGTATGGCGGTCTTTTCAGAACTACAAATGGAGGTGCGGACTGGTTTCCTGTATCGGAGTTTCTATCATCGTTGGGTATTTCAGGCATTGTGATTAATCCGGCTAACCCTAATATTATGTATGTATTAACAGGAGATGGCAACAGTAGTGGCGGATGTTTTACACCAAATGTTTGTTTAAGTTTTGGGCAGGAGGTTAGTAGCTCCCTTGGAGTTTTTAAAACATTTGATGGTGGTATCAATTGGTTTCGTACCGGTTTACTTGCTCCCATATCCCCTTTTTACCAGGGAAGGGAATTGATAATAGACCCCAATAATCCGGAAACTTTAATTGCAGCTACCTCAGTAGGGGTTTATCGCACCACTAATGGCGGTGATAATTGGAATTTAGTTACAGGCACTGGTACTAATAATGTTTGGGATTTAAAATTTAAACCCGGCGACCCTAATACCGTATATGCTGCAGGCAATAATACTTTCTGGCGGTCAACCAATAATGGTGCAAACTTTACTGCTATAAACATAAGTGGTTTAACAGGTGCTAATAGAATTTCAATTGGAGTAACCCCTGATAATTCAAATCGGGTGGTTTTGCTTGCCGGCCCAGGATCATTAGCAGGGGGTACATTTCAGGGAATATTTTCTTCCAGTAACAGTGGCCAAAATTTTACTTTACTAACACAAACTCCGGATGTTTTTTCAAATACGATTGGGGCAGGTGGCACATCTGACCAATCTGCTTATGACAACTGTATTGCTATATCTCCAACAGATGAAAATGAAATTTTTGTTGGCGGTCTTTGTGTTTGGTTAAGCATTGATGGCGGGTCTAACTGGGAGCAAAATTCTGCCTACTGGTCGCCTGGCCCCCCCTTGGGTGTTAGTTATATGCATCCTGATATTCATGGCTTAAGCTATAATCCGCTTAACAACAATTTATACTGCGCTAATGATGGAGGTATTTATATATTCAGTGGTTTGGATTGGGAACCTCTATTCCGAGGTGCCACTACCAGCCAATTTTATCATTTTGAAAGAGAAAATGATGAAGGCAATATTTGGGGCGGCACACAGGATAATGGAATATTAGAGCAGTATAGCGGAGGGGCATTTATTAAGTTTGCCAACGGCGATGGGTATGATCTAATGACAGACCACCCTTATCTGGTTGCTGATGGCAATGACAATGACATTTATTATTCGGTAAATCAAAGAATTTACAAAGACTGTATTGGTGGTCTTATTTGTGATATGACCCCCCCGGGTAGCCAGGGTTTTTTTGCAAACCTTGCCATGAGCCCTACTCTCCAGGCTACAATTTATGCTGGTTATTCAAATGCAACTTATATGTGCACAAATGCAAATGAGGATTTTGGAATTGATGATTGGACAAGTTTGGGAAACGTATCAGGTAATTGGTGTATATCTACCTGTCCTTCTAATGCAAATGTTCTTTATGTTGCGGGTACAAACCAAATATCCCGTTTACAATTACCCGCCGCATGGACTAACCTTACTGCCAACCTGGTAAATGCAGGCTATAATAATAACCTGAAAATTACGGATATTGATGTACACCCGGCAAATGATAACATAGTCTTTGTTTCCGTTGGTGGTAATTCAGCTACTGCAAAAATATTCAGAACACTTAATGCGGGTGGAACATGGGAAAACTGGTCATTTAATTTACCAAATGTGCCTGTATTTTCTGTTAAAATAGATAATAATAATGGAGTATATGCCGGCACTTCCGTGGGAGTATTTTATAAAAGAAATGGTATCAATTATTGGGAACCCTTTAGCAATAATCTTCCTCCGGTGCCTGTAACCGAAATAGAATTATGGCCTTCAGATAACCAGGTTTGGGTTTCTACTTATGGAAGAGGACTTTGGTTTACCAACGCATACAGCAATTGCTCAAGCAATATAACTTTGACAGGGGGAGTTACGGGAAATCAATATTTAGAAGCCTCTAACAGCATCATTTCATCACAAGTTGTTGTGGGGGGCGAGGGCACTTTTGTTAAATACAATACGGGCAATCAAATAAAACTTGTACCGGGTTTTAAAGCTTCTTTCGGTTCCCGTTTCAAAACTTTTACAACAGGATGTGGAGGGCAGGTGGAACTTTCGAAACCAAATAAATCTCCAGATATTGATTCAATAAAGATTATAGAACCTATGCTTCCCAAAAAAGAAACACCTTTAAAATAAAATCACCTTATAAAGTTCGGTCTATACTTTCAAAAATAGAGTTTGCTTTATAAAATATATTGAAATTTAAACGATAACATCGGGTAATAAAACTAAAAATAAATGAAAAAAATAATCTCCTTACTATCCTCGCTGCTCTTATTCTTTTGTGCTTATACACAAAATGAAACGATCGAAAAAGAAATCCGCCACCTGGAAGAAATACAGTCCCAGGCTATAATCCAAAAAGATTCGGCCACTTTACGAAAAATATGGTCCCGCAGCTTTATGGTAAACTCACCCCGGAATAATGTTTTAACAGGCGGCCAGGTAGAGATGGTGATGGCAGGAATAATAAGCTACACCAGCTATACACATGACATGGAAAAAATTCTTATTACTGGAGATATGGTAATTTCTATGGGTAGTGAAACGGTAGTACCGGTAATGGGGAACCCCAATGGCGGAAAAACAATCAAAAGGCGTTACACTAATATCTACCAAAAAGAAAATGGGAAGTGGATATTGATTGCAAGACATGCGAATGAAGTATGCCAGCCATGAGGATATACCTCTTTGCTGCCTGTAAGTTGACAATCCCTGTTTATATCCGGCATTCGGGTATATTTTGTTACATTTAGAAAGACTTCCCCTTGGTTTAATTGAATAAATATGCGAACCCGGTTTTTAATATTTTTCTTTTTATTCGCCATTAACGCTTCTGCACAAACACATCGAATAGATAGTTTGAAAAAGATGCTTCCCGGCCTGGGTGATCGTACACGGGTAAATTGTTTGAATGCATTGGGGTGGGAATTTAATTATTGGTTCGTTCATTCCGATTCTGCATTAAAATATGCAAAACTTGCCTGGCAGCATGCATCGGACATTGGGTACAATAGCGGCAAAGCAGTATCCCTGATCATCCAGGGAGATGTGCAAGGCAGGCTTTTGGGTAACATGGTTGAGAAGGAACGTTACTGCAGGCAGGCCATCGAACTTTTGAAAAATGAAAACGACCCAAAAAATCTTTCCACCGCTTATTATATGCTTGCCATGTCACTGGCAGGAGAAGGTATTTATAATCGTGCCCTGGAAGCAGCTTTTACAGCAAGACAGATTTCCACCACTTCAAGAGATAAAACAGGATTAGCCTATGGCATCATGGCTACCGGATTTATTTATTGCAAAAGTGGTGAATACTGGAAGGGGTTTGAAAACCTGATTGAATCGCAGCAAATGGGTAAGGAATTAAACGATTCCCTGATAACATCTACTTCCCTTGCTTTTATTGCCCGGTCATTCAACCGGGTCGGCGACCCGGAAAAAGCACTGAGTTATTATCATCAAAGTTTGCAGTTTGCAACCCCTTACCTGTTGCTATGGCCTCATGTCATAGACATGGCCTATGCCCATTTGCAATTGAAAAATTACGATTCAGTTTTATTTTATCAGCAAAAAAATATACATAACCTGGACTCTTTAACTTCAGACCAATTGGTACTGAAAAGGTTCGGTGCATTTCAATGGGGCTATTCTATAGATGTTCAATTGGCCCGTAATCAATACGATAAAGTTCTGACAACATTATTACCCGTCCTGTCACAACAACGAAAAAACAAGGATGTCATTCCCCTCATGCACTCTTTATTAAACCTTGGGAAAGTATATAACGGCAAAGGCAATTATCAGCAATCAATGGAATATATCCGGGAATTACTGCACACAGCCCGCCAGGCAAACAATAAACAATTTTTAAAAGAAGGTAATCAATTGATGGCTGTGTTGTTTGATCGTTTAAAACAGGCTGATAGCGCCTATAGCTATTTCAGGCAATATACGGTCATCAAAGATTCTATGGAAACAGCACAATTTACAAGCCGGACCGCCCTTTATCTCGCAGCAACTGAAGCTGAGAACAAAATCCGCCTTTTAAATAAAGATAAAAAAATCAGTGACCAGCAATTGGCTTTAAATAAAAAGGAATTGTCTAAACAAGGGCAATTGAAAAATTTATTAGTCGCCAGCCTGGTTGTATTATTTTTATTGTCAATGCTTGTAATCAGGAACAATTTGCTGAAAAGGAAAAATGAAAAATTGCAAAATGAACAGGCCCAGTCTGCATTAAAACGAAAAGCCCTGGAGTTGGAAATGCAGGCCCTGCGGGCACAAATGAACCCGCATTTTATTTTTAATTGTTTAAGTGCCATTGATAACCTGATACAAACCAGCCAGGCTGACAAAGCAACATCCTACCTGGCAAGGTTTGCCAAACTGATACGGGGTGTACTGGACAGTTCTAAAAACAACGTTATCCCTTTTCAAAAAGATTTTGAAACACTGCGGTTATACCTGGAAATGGAACAGTTCAGGTGTAACAATAAATTCAGTTACCAACTGACGGCTGACCAGGCATTACTGGATGGTGATTTTAAAGTTCCTCCCCTCATCATTCAGCCCTTTATTGAAAACGCCATACATCATGGCTTGCTCAATAAGCAGGACAGTAACCGGCAATTAAATGTGTCAGCACAATTGAAAGACGAGCAAATCATTTATTCAATAACTGATAATGGCATTGGTCGTAAAAGGGCATCTGATCTCAAAGAAATTAACAGGCCCGGACAACAATCCTATGGAATTGATATCACAAAGGATCGTATTCACCTGCATAATAAAACAGGCAAAACAAATGATGTTCAGATAATTGACCTGGAACAAGGAGGACTGGCGGCGGGCACAAAAGCTATTATAAGAATTAATAGTTTTGAAATGCAAAACTAAAGTATGTTAAAGGCCGTATTAATAGATGATGATGAAAGCAATCTTAGCTCACTCAGTAAAAAATTGAGTTCGCATTGCCCGCAAATTGAAATTATTGCCCGGTGTGATAATGCCTCAAAAGGTATTGAAGCCATTGACAACCTGAAGCCGGATGTTGTATTCCTTGATATTGAAATGCCGGTGATGAATGGTTTTGTCATGTTGCAACAATTAAACTATAAAAATTTTGAGCTTATTTTTGTTACAGCTTATGACCATTATGCCATTAAAGCTATCCGGTTTAGTGCATTGGACTATTTAGTAAAGCCGGTTGAAATTGAAGAATTGAAATCAGCAGTGATCAAAGCAGAAGAAAAACGCAATAAATCCTACCCTAATCCGCAGATTGAATTACTGGTAGAGCAACTGATCAATAAAAAGAATACATTCAGCCGCATTGCTATACCTACCACAGAGGGATTACGTTTTATTAAAGTGGAGGATATTATTTACCTGGAGGCCAGTGTAAATTATACCCATATTTTCACCAGCGAAAAAAAGAAATACATTGTAAGCCGTACGTTGAAGGATTTTGAAGATATGCTCCCCGTTGAAATATTTCTGCGCATACACAACTCGTATATCATCAATAAAAATTATGCTGAAAAATACATCCGGGGTGAAGGCGGGCAGGTAGTGCTTTCCAATGGCAGTATCCTGGATGTGTCTAAAAGAAAGAAGAGTGAATTTCTGAAAGCGATCGGGTATTAGTATTTTTGCACCATGGAAAAATTCCTGAAGGACTTATTCGCCAACCAATCTTACGATGAAAACAGTTTCTTTCTGCTTGCAGGCCCTTGCGTAGTAGAAAGCGAAGAATTGTTATCAGAAGTAGCAGAAAAAGTTTCAACTATCTGTAAGAATTTGGGTATCCCTTATATTTTTAAATCTTCGTACCGCAAAGCCAACCGCACCAGCGGCACCTCCTTTACAGGCCTTGGTGATGATATGGCATTGAAGATGCTGCAAAATACCGGTAAGAAATATTCGCTGCCCATTGTTACCGATATTCATTCTCCGGAAGAAGCAGCCAAAGCTGCTAGGTATGTTGACGTGTTACAAATCCCTGCTTTCCTTTGCCGGCAAACAGATTTATTAATAGCCGCTTCCGAAACAGGAAAAATTGTGAATGTAAAAAAAGGGCAGTTTGTTAGCGGGGATGCGATGAAGTTTGCCGTTGATAAAATCCGCAATGCCGGTAATGATAAAATAATGCTGACAGAAAGAGGAACCACTTTCGGCTATCAGGATTTAGTAGTTGATTACCGCAACATCCCGGCTATGCAGGCACATGGTGTTCCGGTGGTGATGGATGTTACCCATGCTCTGCAACAGCCCAATCAAACAAGTGGTATAACAGGCGGTAACCCGCAACTGATCAGTACTATTGCCAAAGCTGCTATTGCAGCCGGAGCTGATGGTTTATTTATTGAAACACACCCCAACCCTGCCATTGCTAAAAGCGATGGAGCTAATATGCTGAAACTTGATTTGCTGGAAGATCTGTTGCAGAAATTAGTAAAAATCAGAAAAGCAGTTTAAAGAAGTTTTATACTAAGCTATCTGCGACAACAAGCAGATTATACTGATAATGCCGGCAACAACCCTCCATCATACTAAAGACGGTTGCTTCCAATAAATATAAAAACGTATTGACCTAATAACAATACAAAATGCCAAACAGTAAGCTGCTAATTTTCAATGCTATTGTTTTTTGGGATACTACGTCTTATAGCATAAATTTACGAGTTAGCGGAAACCATTTTATTCACTCTTAATGTTTGTAAGACTATCACCAATGTAATTAAATGTACTTAAAGATCATTTATATTTTATTCCTTTTAGTAGTGCAGTTATCAGCCCTGCATTCGCAAACTGTGTTATCACTTAACCCGCTGTTTACAGAACAGGATGCTTTCCTAATTCCGCAAGCAGAAAACAGGTGGGCAGTTGACGAAGATGATACAGTAATTATAAAAAAAACAGGCGATAATTTTTATCTGCTGAAATACGGCAAAGCCAATAACCCTTCACAATACGAAGCTGTATTTATTTCAGTGGACAATGTTATATTCCTTGACCTTGTTCCCAAAATACCTGATACCATTGGCAGTAAAGATTACAGAAAACAAATACAACCCCTGCATTCGTTTTTGAAAATAAAAATTGAAAAAGATACACTTTGGGTGGCTGAATTGAACTATGCCTGGTTTTACGATCAGTTCACAAAAAATAAAAACCTGTTAGCGCATTCCTGGAGAGAAGGCGGTTTATTGATCATGGCGTCTACCAATGAACTGCGTAAGTTTATTGTAGCACACGTAAATGATCCGGCATTTTTTAATCAATCGTTTTCACTGGCAAGAGATCGAACTGCCACTAACAAACCATCAAGATTCCCATTTATAAATCCAACAAATGATACTCCGGTAAATTTTAAACAAAATTGTTTGCCCGCATTTCCTCTAAAAGACGGATGGCTTGGTGGTGATGGAGATGTTTCACTTGCGGTAAACGAAACACAGGGCTTGTTTCTTTTTTCTGATAGCGATGTTGGGCACAGTGGTGATACATCCCGGCAAGCCAAAGACCACAAATTAATTTCAAACACGGTTGGAGTTACCTCTTGTATGACGAAAGGAAATTACAATATTAAATATTATTGGAAAGATATGTATTCCGCAGATCCAAAACCGGTTTTTGAGAGCTTTACTACCCGCTATAGATATTGGATAAATGACGCCTTTATGCATAAAGGCTCTATGTATGTACTGATGCCCAAAATAGGAGTGAAAACCGGGCCTGAACCGGGTGATGACATTTTCAATTTTTCCATATCAGGATTCAGCCTGGCGAAAGTAACTGACCCAATGAGCAACACACCTGATAAGTGGTCACCGGAACTGATACCTTTTACATTTCTTAATCCTTATCGTTACGAGCTACATTCCCTTGTTAAAGACGGTAACTATCTTTACCTGTTTACCGATAAAGGCAGTAGCCAAACAATATTGCTCCGACTCCCTTTAAATTTTATTGATTCCCCTAAGGGGCATATTGAGTACTATTCTACAACGCATTCATGGAAAACAGGGATTGACACTACCGATATGACAGTTATATTACCGGAAAGGCCTGGTAATACCATCTGTTACCATAATGATATTAAGAAATGGGTGATGGTTTGTGGGCCTGGCTTTTTAGACAATAAGATCAGGTTGCGTATTGCCAATTACTTAACCGGCCCCTGGTCTGAGAGTGTGACTGTTTACGAATGTCCTGAAACAAAATCCGGTACCCCGGAATACAGTAAAAACAATTTTTGCTATTTAGGAAGGGAACTCATTCAGCATTATGATAAAACCACCCGTACTATGTATATTACTTACGACACCAATAACTCTAACCTTTCAGAAATAAAATCAAATCCAAAAATTTACACACCAAAGATAATAACGGTTTCATTAACCAAATTTGGCATCCGCTAACAGTTCAATCGGCTTCAGTTTGGGCTGGACGAGCAATGAATACCAGCACAGCAAGCCCTGCCTATTGGTATAAGGCGTTAAAATTGCAAACAAGCATACCAAAAAAAACTACTCATTTTCTTCGATTTACATTTCATCATCTACAAGCATTGATATAATAAGAAAAGCGAAATTCAAGTCCTTCCAAAAAAATGTTTATAGTATCTGATAGACCATTATCTTCTTTTCTTTACCCTTTACACTCACCTTACCCCAGGGCTTTGTAGAAATTAATTCCTTTGTTTTTTCATAAATGGATTCATTTATTAAAATAATATCTGAAAAATTTGAAGTCAATGATTCTATTCTTTTTGCCGTGTTAACAGCATCTCCCGTAATAGCATAGGTAAGCCTGTCATCAGAACCGAGATTTCCGGCTACTATCGAACCATAGTTTAGTCCAATACCTACAGTCAATCGCTCAGATAAAATATCTGCCAAATCCTTATTAATCTCCTCAAGTGTTTTTATCATTTCTATTGCACAATTAACAGAGGATATTTCAGGGTCCTTAATTGGAATTGGAGCACCAAAAGTTGCGAAAATCTCGTCACCAATAAATTGAGTGATAACTCCACCGTGCATGATAACTACATCCGCCATCTTAGAATAATATGTATCAAGTATTCGTACTACCTCAGATGGAGTCAACTTTTCCGCCATAGAAGTAAATCTTCGAATATCGCAAAAAAGTAATGCCACCTCCAACTTAATACCCTTCTTTAAGTCTTCATTGGCATCAGAAAGAGCATTTTTTACGACCGACTCAGGAACAAATTTTACAAACAGATCTAACGTTTTTTTCTGCTTTTCTGTTAAAGCATTAAGTTTGTTATACGCCTGTTCAATTTCCTCAACCCGTTTTACTTCTCTTATTCCTGACTTCTCAAGTTCGCTTTTGACTCTTACTTTTTCCGAAATATCATTCTGAACAGCCAACAACTTTTGGAGTACCCCATTTTCATCATATACAGGGGCAATTGACCATTCCATATGAAATTCGGTTCCGTCCTTTCTGTAATTAATCGTCTGCCCTTCCCACACATCACCACTGGTAAGAATATTCCTTAAATTTTGAAAGATACTCAGTTCGGTATTTGGCCCTTGCAGAAATCTTGGGTTTTTCCCTAGAACTTCTTCTCTGCTCCAACCTGTCATTTTTTCAAAAGCTTTATTGACATAAATAATATAGGGACCTGGCAAATCAAGTTCGGGTGTTGTAATCAATATGCTTTGAGTCATTGATTCCAGTATTATACCGGAGTCAATAGAGTGTGATTGAAGTATACCCATGGATAAATTAAGTTATAAATTTTCGAACAAATAATCCTGGTCTGCTAAAATGTATCGTATAAAGTACGACAACTGTAGAAACACACATAGTAATTTCACTCTTTGCCAGCGACAGAACCGTTCATGAAAGTCAACCTTCAAATTGCTCTTACAGTTGTATATATAAAATACCTTGTTACAATATAAATCTACAAATTGAGAATATGACAAGACCGGTTTCAATTTTTATGTTTGTGTCTACAATAGTTTTCGTCGTTTGTGCATATTAAAGCTATTAAAATTTGCTAATAATTTTGTTTTTGATTTTATGTAAGCCGGGAGTCTTACCCCGCAGCGTCTTCAATAAACTTACGCAAAAGGGTTGACGGTATGGGGTTCCCAAAGCCGGACTATATCCTTTGGCCCCCTATCAAATGGAAGTTTAAGCATTTTGAATGAGCAATGAAAATTCAGCCATTCTTATAAACAACTAATTCTCATTAACTTCGATTGTTGTAACTCAAAACACATCCATTTCGGCATCCTATAGAAAGGCAAGACCGTAAAACTTTGAATTAAACAAACTAAATTTTAATATTTAAAATCATAATTAACATATAATATGGCGACAAAAAATCAAATCGGACTGGACAAAGCAAAAAGTAAAACCCTTTCCAACTCCTTAAACATCTTACTAGCAGACTACATGATTTTCTACCAAAACACAAGAGGGTTACACTGGAACATAAAAGGTGAAAAGTTTTTTGAACTGCACTTGAAGTTTGAAGAACTTTATACTAATCTGCTTCTGAAAGTCGATGAAGTAGCAGAACGGATTTTGACCCTTGGTGCAACACCACTTCATACATTTGATGATTACAAAAGTACTGCTAAAATTAGCAGCATAAAAGATGTTTCAGATGGTAAGAAAGGCGTGCAAACAATTTTAGATGCGTTTGAAACTCTTATCGTCGAACAAAGAGAATTGCTCAAACTTTCAGCTGATGCGGGTGATGAAGGCACAAATGCACTTATGAGTGACTACATTCGTGAACAAGAGAAATTAGTTTGGATGTATTCTTCTTTCTTAAAAAAATAAACCAAAACAAATGACTAATTACTCAACCATCGCTCAAGTTATAGTTGCTTTGTCAATAGTGTACGTTTGGATATTTCGTTTTGATAATATCGTGAAAGAATTTAACCAATATGGTTTGAATGATTTAATAAGAAGCTTAGTCGGGTCTGCTAAAATAGCCTTGTCAACATTGCTGGTTGCAGGTATTTGGTATTCAGATTTGGTACTTATTCCAGCATTACTTATTGCATTTCTTATGTTATCAGCACAATATTTTCATTTCAAAGTGGGTAATCCATGGCAAAAGCATATACCTTCTTTATTGCTATTAATATTAAGCCTCTTCATTGCAGCTGTATCTCTTAAATTAGTATAGCAATGAACTTACTTAATATCCTGATCTTAATTTCAAGTCTTTCGTTTATGGTTTATGGAATTGCATATTTTAAATCACCACAAAAAAAAAGTGAATTCAAACGCCTTGGACACGAAAAAGCAGGAGCCCTTACCGCAATTTTAGAATTATTGGGGGCATTGGGCCTGCTGGTAGGTTTAAAGTTTCATCCGATTTTACTGATTTCTGCAGGAGGCCTGGCAATATTGATGTTTTTGGGGGTAATAATCAGGATAAAAGTTAAAGACAGACTTTGGATTATATTGCCTGCCTTATTTTTTATGATATTGAATGCATATATTTTTTTTATTTCCCTGCAAGTATAGAACCACCAAAATATAATGGGTTTCAAATCAAAAATACAGCAAATAAATAGCAGATCTTGAAAACGACTTTGACAGAATTCCTTGATTATTAAAAGCTAACATATTGGCATTTAATAGAAGACAGTTTTTTTTATTTTTAAAGGATACTTAAAAAACCGACCGAAAATAAGGGCATGCATATAACATTATTTTTGTCCGTTATTGCTGCCACTTCACTAATATATTCTAATTATGCAAGAGATCATTCAACTAAAAATTTCTTTAGCCCATTCCAAACCTCTTATCTGGCGACAAATTCTTATTCATAAAGACATCACCTTTTTTGAATTGCATCACATTCTGCAAATTGTAATGGGATGGAGCAATTCTCATCTGTACGAGTTCAATCTTGAGGGCTACAGAATTGGAGAAGTTGACGAAGAAGAAAAAAATAATCGCTATAGCAGCAGCGAGGTATTTAGCTCAACAACTATAAAAATCAGTGAACTAGTTACCCAGCCAAAAGACAGTATCAATTATCTATACGACTTTGGCGATGATTGGAAACATCAAATAAAAGTTGAAAAATTTCATGGCATTGATACGGTTTTAAATTATCCTATTTGTATTAACGGACAAATGAATTGCCCACCAGAAGATTGTGGTGGTATTGATTTATTTTATCACTGTATTGATGTACTTAAAGATAAAAAACATCCAGACCATCAAGAAGTGACCCGGTGGTTCACCAAAAAATATAACCCTGAGCAGTTCGACAAGGAGAAAATAAATCGTAAACTAAAAAAACTTGACCAATCCAGTTAAGAGCTGGATTGGCGGCGGATAAATCAGCAGCTCTTCTATCGCAGATCAACTTCCTCTACACCGGGATACTTTGATTTATCAAATACAAACAGGTTGTCCGCCAATGGTTTGTTTGTCGTCATAGTGGTTATAGTGTAAGTATACTTATTTCCGGCGTTTTCTAATACTTTGGTACTATAAATCGTTTTAGCAACTTTGTCCACCTGCAAATACACTTTATGAAAGGGCTTGCTTTTATCTTTTGGGGTCATTTCAATTTCCTGCAAAACTTTAGTACCAACTTTTTTCTCTCCGTTCAACAGGTATAAAAAATCATTATCGTAAAAATTGGTCAATAATTTCTGAGGTGTTATCGTACTGCTTGAAGCATCCAGATTGCTGATAGTGACTTCATTGGCAGCTTTATCATAATTCCACACGGTTGTTCCATTGCAAAAAACTTCCTGCCCCAGGAAACTAACTCTGTACTTGGTTCCTTTCATCTTTATAGTGCCGGTCTTATTTGACAATGCTTTACCTTGTCCATTTTCAACTAAATAACTAAAAGTAGCCTGAAAAGTAGTGTATGTCTTAAACTTTGCACTTACGCCGTCTAAAATAATTTTTGCAGCAGGATCACTCTTTTGTGCGGATAAAAAAAGGGTAGAAATAAGTAACAGGAAGGATAAATACAATTTCTTCATCTTTTTTGGTTTGTGTGATTTTTTTGAAAATGCGATCAAAGATAATACTAACGATGATAGGACTGTTATTGAACATATTGGGTTGCAAATCAACAGGTTTCTTAACAAGTCACTAACGCATTAAATAATGCCATCGAGATGCTGATTCAGTTCCATCTCGGTTTTTATTAGTACATCTCTTGCTTTACTACCCTGATTAGGACCTACAATCCCTGCAGCTTCCAACTGGTCCATTAAGCGGCCAGCCCTGTTGTAACCCAATTTCATCCTGCGTTGTAATAACGAAGTGGAACCAATCTGATTTTGTACGATCAACCTGGCTGCATCACCAAATAAAGGATCCCGGTCAGAGAGGTCAAACCCTTTACCTTCCAGTTCTTTTTCGTCGATATACTCAGGCAATAAGAAAGCCTGGGGATAGCCCCGCTGATCACCAATAAATTCAACTACTTCTTCCACCTCTGGTGTATCCACAAAAGCACACTGCAAACGGGTTACTTCGCCATGATGTGATATAAGCATATCTCCTTTTCCTATCAATTGTTCCGCCCCGCCGGTATCCAGAATAGTTCTGGAGTCAATTTTAGAAGAAACTTTAAAAGCAATTCTTGATGGAAAGTTGGCCTTTATTGTACCTGTGATAATATTAACGGATGGCCGTTGTGTGGCAATGATCAAATGAATTCCAACTGCCCTGGCCAATTGTGCAAGGCGGGCAATCGGCATTTCAATTTCTTTACCCGCAGTCATTATCAAATCAGCAAACTCATCAATTACTAAAACGATAAATGGTAAATACTGATGGCCTTTTTGTGGATTCAGTTTTCGTTTGATAAATTTTTCATTGTATTCTTTGATATTCCGGGCCCCTGCTTCTTTCAACAGGTCATAACGATTGTCCATTTCTATACACAAAGCATTTAAAGTATGTACAACCTTTTTTGTATCGGTTATAATTGCGTCTTCTTCACCGGGCAACTTTGCCAGAAAATGTTTTTCGATATGCCGGTAAACACTCAGTTCCACTTTTTTCGGATCAATCAATACCAGTTTTAACTGTGAAGGATGCTTTTTATACAATAATGAAACGAGGATAGCATTTAATCCAACCGATTTGCCCTGACCTGTAGCCCCCGCCATCAGCAAGTGTGGCATAGATGTAAGGTCAACAATATAATTTTCATTATCAATCTTCTTTCCAATAGCAATTGGCAAGCTGTAATTATTATGTTGAAATTTTTCTGAAGACAGCATTGATTTCATACTCACAACCGTCTTTCTTACATTCGGCACTTCTATACCAATGGTTCCCTTTCCAGGAATTGGAGCTATAATACGAATGCCCAACGCTGCAAGGCTCAATGCTATATCATCCTCCAGATTTTTTATTTTTGAAATACGGACACCCGGCGCCGGAACAATTTCATATAATGTTACGGTAGGCCCAACTGTGGCACTTATCTTTTGTATCTCGATTGAATAATTCCTTAGCGTCTCAATGATCTGGTTCTTATTATTCTGAAGTTCATTGGTATCCTGTACTATTTTTTCGCTGCCATGTGTTTCTAATAATCCCAACGTAGGGTATTTATAATCCCGAAGGTCTAGTGTGGGTTCGTAGGGAGGAAGGTTTTCAACCGCAGCAACTTCCTCTTCTGCTTCTAGATCAGGCACTTCATTTATTTCCAGCTCCAAAGGTTCCTCAGACTTTCTGTTAACCGGTTTAGGTTTTACAGGTGGAATTATTTCATCAATGGGTTCGTTGGCTAAATCAAACCCGATAGCTATCGGGTCATGCTGATGCATTATTTCACTCACTACTTCATTCTCAACAATGGATTGTTGTTGCTCAATTTTTTCTGCCAGCACTTCAATAGGTTCGTCTTTTTCTACTACTTTAAAATCATATAAAGGCTTTTCATCTGGAAAATTGATTACCATACCAATATCTGATGCTGCCGAATTACCTGGCTGTGAGTTCACATCATTCTCTCCATATGTTTCATTAATTGTTTTTCCACTGGTAATTGGTACCAGACTTCCTTCTTCACTTTCATCAATAGCAGACTCCTTTCTTTTTCCAGGGAGATTAAACGAAGGATTAAATTGCCAGATAAAATAACCCAATGCCACTAATAACAAAACCGCACCGGTGCCTATTATACCTAGTGCACCCACCAACTTAGCGTTGATCATATCCCCCACTCCGCCACCAAAACTGAATCCACTTTTAGCAAATACAAATGACAGCAAAACTGAAAGCACAATAAGTCCAACTGTTACATATTTTAGATTTTTCCAGATTGAAAAAACTTTCTGCCTGAATAATAAATTCACCCCAACCACAAAAAAGAAGGTACAGACTAAAAATGAAGCTATTCCAAAAGCAGTTTTAATAAAAAAATAGGATAGCATTGCCCCAACATTTCCCAACAGATTGTTGGCCCTTAAATCATCATTAAAAAGTGCTGAGAACCCAGCCCGGCCTACATCCTGATCTTCTTTCCAGGTAAACAGATAAGATACAAACGATATAAAAAGAAATATAGCGATCAATAAAAAAAGGGCGCCGACAATTTTCCAGGTCCGCTCATCACGGGCAATCGCTTTCCAGTCAATTTGTTCTTCCTTTTCTACCTTGAAGGGATTCACATCGGGTTTGACAGGTTTTTTCGCAGGAATTTTCTTTGTTTTCCTTTTCAGCTTGGTAGCCATGGAAGCAAAGATAATTAGTTTGGCGTCAAAATATTACCTTAAAGTGGTATGTCAAAGACTAGCAAAAGCAAACCTGAAGTACTACATTTGAAATCCGGTCTTAACCCCCGAATACAATATCTGAAAAAACTGCAGAACATATTTTTGATTGTTGTAGCCCTTTTCTCCATTACATATACCAGTGCACAGGTTGCCTCGCAGCATTCTGATAGTGTATGGAACCGATATATTGATATCAGTAAAGTGGGCCTGGAAAAGAAAATCCAGGCTGTGGTCAGTAGCGCCTATGTTGAAAAAAACGTAAATCCAGTTACAGATTTTCCAGAAATAAACTTTACTCCCGGAATTCGTCATACTGGTTCTGTTCCGATCGATTATGTTACAAAAAAAATAATTCTGAAATTTAATATTTTCAATTCAGGTGATACCAATATAACAGTTTTCTTTTGTCCGGGCTTTTATTACAGTCATATCAGCCTATACAAATCCGCATCTACGGGTATACAAGCCCTGCCTATTGTCCTGCCCAATATTAACAATGGTCTGGGATACCGGGGCATCACCCTTTCCGGACAGGATTCTGCTATTATTATTGCTGAGCTAAATTTTGTAAAAACGTATAATAATTCTGTAAGGCCAAGATTGATTGATGCGAAGTATTTGTCTGCTTTTATAGCTGAGTTACATAGCGGTTACTTGCAAACTGACATGATCACCTATGTATTTTGTGGCTTACTGCTGATGATGATGCTTTTCTCTATTGCTAATTATTCGCAACACAACAATACTGATTTTCTATATTATTGCGGGTATGCCTTCTTTCTTGGCGGAATGTTATTTATTCAAACTATTTATCATTTCAATACAAGTCAATTCAGTTATTTTCTGGAAGGCTATCTTGATTTTATTTTACAAAGCACAGGTATCATTTTTTATTTGCTGTTTATGCAGCGGTTTTTGAATACCAGGACCAAATATCCGTTTCTGTACAAACTATATAATACCGGTATCGGATTGCTTTTAGTTTCAATAGCTGCCTATTCATTTTTTCACCATTTCACTGATAATTATCGGGCAGAATATTTTATTGAATCAATTACTAAAATAGTATTACTGATTTTAATTTTAATTTTTCTTGTGTATAGCCTTCGTCATAGAAAAGATGTATTGTTACGTTACTTATTCTGGGGAAATCTTTGTCTGTTTATATTTTCGCTGGTATCACAACTGGCAATTTTTCTTAGTGATATATTTAAAGGTTTACCCGGTGTATTAAGCTCATCCATTATTTATTATGAGATCGGGCTTTTGCTGGAACTGGTATTCTTCTTAGCTGGTCTCAACTATAAAAACCGTGTACAGTTGATTACACAAACAAAAGAAAGAGAAACACTCAAAACACAAAATCAGCTTCAGCTCTACGAAAAGGAAATTGCTGTTTACAAAGCACAACAAGAAGAAAGACAACGGATCTCTGAGGATATGCATGATGAATTGGGGTCAGGAATGACAGCTATCCGGTTGTTGAGTGAGATTGCCCGCAATAAAATGAAAGAAAATACTCCGGTCGAAATAGAAAAAATTTCTTCCTCCGCTGATGATGTGCTGAATAAGATGAACGCTATCATCTGGAGTATGAATAGTGGAAATGATACACTTGATAATCTTATTTCTTACATACGTTCCTGGTCATTGGAATATTATGACGGCTTACCTATTTCCTGCAAAGTAATTACACCTGAAATTATTCCGGATATAGAAATTATGGGTGAGAAAAGAAGAAATATTTTTTTATGTATTAAAGAATCTTTGAACAATGTACTGAAACATTCAATGGCGACACAGGTAACCATTACTATAGAAGTAAATCATTCACTTAAAATAAAAATTACTGATAATGGGGTCGGTATTAATCTGGAAAATATCCGGCAATTTGGAAATGGACTGAAAAATATCACCCAAAGGATGAAAACGATTGGCGGTACCTTTAATATAGAAAACAATAACGGCACAATAACCACACTTGAAATTCCTTTTTGATTATTTTTTCTTCAATGTGGCTATCAGCAGGCATACCCATCCTGCGATAAAGAAAACTCCACCTACTGGTGTTATTGGTCCTGCAAATTTTACTGCACTGCTTTCCTGTAGTTTGAAAAAGGTAAGCAGGTATAGAGAGCCGGAAAAGAGAATAATACCGGTGATAAAACAAATGCCGGTCCATTTTATCCAATTACCTGGCAACCTATCATACAAGATGGCAACTGCCAGCAGTGCTAATGCATGGTATAGCTGATACTGCACACCGGTTTGAAAGCCGTGGAGTATTTTTTCCCGTCCGAACGGATCATCCGGGCGGGCATCCTTAGTGATGCCTTCAAGGCCATGTGCACCAAAGGCACCAAGTGCAACAGCCAGTCCACCGAAAATAGCGGCAATCGCAATGTATTTCTTATGCATGAAATATTTTTTCAATTAACTTCTCCAATAGAACCGGCGCTTCGTCAACTGTTACATCAGCCTGTTCGTAATAAATTTTCCGGTCAGAGAATTTTTTACCAATAAACCCCCTTAATTGTTCATCCGATAATTCTTTTATCAGTGGTCTTTTTTCTTTTTCTTTGACCAACCTTTCAAACAAAGTATCCAATGGCACATGTATCCAAACCGTAGTGCCGGATTGATTCATGTATTCTATATTGTTAAAATAACAGGGTGAGCCGCCTCCGCATGCCATCACAAAACTATCGTGGCTTTCAGTTAAAATATGTAGTACTTCCTTTTCTATCATCCTGAAGTTCTCTTCTCCTTCTGAAGAAAAAATTTCAGGGATTGACTTTCCGGCATGCTCTGTTACCTGTTCATCAAGGTCAAAAAAACGGATACCGAGTTTTTCGCTCAATAAGCGGCCCCAGTGTGTTTTGCCGGAACCCATGAAGCCGATGAGATAGATGCGCATAATTTGATGTGCTGATATGTGAATATGCAGATATGCAAATTTAGGATTTCGCTGTAGTAATAATTTTCCCTAATACTTTTAATATCGAAACAATATCATTAAGCAATTTTCCGGGTTTTGGATAGCCTTCTGATAGATCGCATAGTTCCAGCCAATACTTACTTTCTTCGGCTTCTTTGTAAGCTATTTTCATTTTATGAATAAAATCGTTTTTACTCTCACAGCCCTGTGCCTCTCTCACATTTGCACCAATAGATGTCCCACTTCTAAATAACTGGTTTGCAAGATTAAATTTTTTAGCCTGCTGGAGTATTTCCGTAAATGAAATTATATTCAATGCAAACTGAAGGCTTAAATTAACAATCAGATTATCTTTCTTTTCCATCTGCATATTTACATATCTTCAAATCTGCACATCATTTAAACGCATTAAACCCCGTCACATCCATCCCCGTTATCAGCAGATGAATATCATGTGTGCCTTCGTAAGTGATCACACTTTCCAGGTTCATCATGTGGCGCATCACTGGATACTCTCCTGTGATACCCATACCGCCTAGCATTTGTCTTGCATCTCTGCAAATGTTAGAGGCAACTTCACAGGCATTACGTTTTGCCATACTCACTTGTTGTGGCGTTACTTTCCCTTCGTTCATTAATACGCCCAACCGCCAGTTTAATAATTGTGCTTTGGTAATTTCTGTTACCATTTCAGCCAATTTCTTTTGCTGCAATTGAAATGCTCCAATGGGTTTACCAAACTGCTCTCTTTCTTGTGAATAGCGTAATGCGGTATCATAACAATCCATTGCTGCACCGATAGTACCCCAGGCGATGCCATATCTTGCTTTTGTTAAACAACCTAATGGCCCTTTTAACCCTTTTATATTGGGCAAAATATTTTCTTTTGGCACTTTTACATTATCAAAAACTAATTCCCCGGTGGCGGATGCTCTTAAACTCCATTTGCCATGAGTTGTTGGTGTAGTAAATCCTTCCATCCCTCTTTCTACAATTAATCCATGAATTTCGCCTGCTTCATTCTTCGCCCAAACAACTGCCACCTGAGAAAAAGGAGCATTGCTGATCCACATTTTAGCGCCATTTAATATTACATGATCGCCGGCATCCCCGCCTCCCGGACGGGCAGGTTTGAAATTAGTCAACATATTACTTGGGTCGCTACCATGATTGGGTTCTGTTAAACCAAAACAACCCAGCCATTCACCACTTGCTAATTTTGGTAAATATTTTTTACGCTGTTCTTCACTTCCATAAGCATAAATGGGGAACATCACCAACGAACCCTGCACCGATGCAGTAGAACGAACACCGCTATCACCTCTTTCCAGTTCCTGCATCATTAATCCGTAGGAAATATAATCCAGACCGCCACCGCCATACTCTACAGGAACAGTTGGGCCGAAACAACCAAGGTCTCCTAATTGTTTTACGATCTGTTGCGGAAACTCTGCCCTTTGCGCATAATCTTCTATGATGGGTGAAATTTCTTTCTTTACATAACTACGAACCGACTCCCGGATAAGTTTATGTTCTTCCGTCAATAGTTCATCTACATTAAAATAATCAGGACTTACAAAATTGTCTGTGCGAGCCGCCATAAAGCAATCTTTTTTATTATCGCAAAGGTAAGGGGTAAATAAAAAAAGGGGATATTTGGTTTATGGGTTATCCTGCAAAAGAAATATTCAGAAACATTTTATCTGTTGTGGCAGGAGTATTGATCGCCTTGGTAATTATTCTTTCAATTGGGTTAGTAGCAGTTTTATTGAGTTTTTCCGATTCCCGTATTCCCAGATACCAGGCAATCCTTTCTGATGTTTTACTTATCGGAGGTTCAGTTTTGGGTTGTCTCATTGGTGGTTATTATACTGCTAAAATTTCTACCCGGAAAGATATCGTTCATGGAATATGTACTGGAATAGTCTTAACTCTTTTATACGCCTTAGTCAACGACTTTGAATTTGACTTAAGATACCCTGATATTGGAATAATATACTTTGGTATAATCCCAGTCGTTTTAATTGGAATATTTATTGGAAATAAAAAGAAGAAAATAGTTTCAGGAAATATTGCATCTCGTCCTGATAATCCTTAGCTATGGCCCTTGCCTGCTCCGCAAAATTTTCTCCACCTGAAGCATAAATAATAGCCCTGCTTGTATTTACCAATATGCCGCAATCTTTATTCATTGCCTTTTCAGAAATTTCTTTCAAACTTCCTCCCTGTGCACCCACGCCGGGAACGAGATAAAAATGATGGGGAGTTAATTTTCTTATATTGATAAAAGAATCAGCTTGTGTTGCACCAACAACAAACATCAGGTTTTCGGGAGTGCCCCAGGTAGAAACGGTTTGTAATACTTTTTCATACAACAACCCATCACCGGCTTGCTGCAATTCAAAATCCTTAGCCCCTTTATTAGAAGTTAATCCCAAAACAATTGCCCATTTGCCTTTATGTTGTAAGAAAGGTTTTACACTATCCTCCCCCATGTATGGTGCAACTGTTATTGCATCAAAAGGTAAGGCTTCAAAAAAGGCTTTAGCGTATTGGTCAGATGTGTTTCCAATATCACCTCGTTTGGCATCAGCAATTTTGAAATGTTCATTCCCGATGTAATGAACTGTCTTTTCCATCGCCTGCCAACCTTTAACTCCCAATGCCTCATAGAAAGCGGTGTTGATTTTATAGCTGACACATAAATCTTTTGTAGCATCAATAATGGCCTTGTTGAAAGCAAATAACGGGTCAGATTCTGCTAAAAGATGTTTCGGTATTTTAGTAATGTCAGTATCTAAACCAACACAGAGGTAAGATTTTTTTTTCCTGATTTGTTCTACTAGTTGCTGACGGGTCATTGCTGCAAATGTAATCAGATTGATTTATTCTGGACTCTTGAAATAATCCAATGCTCAATTTCTCCGGTTTCCCAAATCTGTTCTATTCCCGGCAGATTCATCACTTCCTGCATGATCGTTTCCTGTTTTTGTCCTCGTTGTAAAGCATCTGAATACCGGATATGCGGACTGAAAGTGACCTGTGAATAAGCAGGTATCCATTTATCCGGATATTTTTCGTGCAGCCTTGCTTCTATTTTCTTTTGCAGTAAAAATTTGGGGTCGGCAGTCTTTTCCCGCATCTCAGTAAAATTATTGATCGCCAGATCTGCAATAGCATCACCATCAGGTTTACGGAGTGTTTGGTACTGTTGCAATATTGTATGCCAGTCATCGCCATTTTGCTCAATCAGTTCGTCCAATATCCGGCAGTCTTCAAAGCCACAATTCATTCCTTGCCCAAAGAAAGGAACAATGGCATGAGCCGCATCACCAATCAATGCGAACTTATCTTCCCGTATCCACGGAAAACATTTCACCGTTACTAATGAAGAAGCAGGATTATTAAAAAACTCATTTACATAATCTGGCATCAGTGGCACTGCATCCGGGAATGTTGTTGAGAAAAACTCTTTTACTTTTTCTTGAGTGGTCAAATTGGAAAAAGAGGCCTCCCCCCGTCCGACCGGATCATCCGGGCGGGCTTCAAACGGAAAAAATAAAGTACAGGTGAATGTTTTATCAAGATTGGGCAGTGCAATCAGCATATAATCTTTCCGTGGCCAGATATGAAGTGCATTTATCTCCATAGCAAAATCACCGGAAGCAGTTGGCGGAATGGTTAATTCTTTGTAGCCGCAGTCAATATAGTATTGCTGATAGTCAAACTTATCATGCTGTAACTGGTGTTGTAACCTGGCTGCAGAGAAAGCACCGTCCGAACCGAAGATTAGTTGTGAGTTATGAGTTTCGAGTTTCGAGCTGGGGAGTTCAAACGTAATTTTATTGTTTTTCCAGTCTATTGAATTGCATTTATGGTTGAAAATAATTTCTACTCCATGTTGTTCTGCCAAGTCCATCAATTTCATATTCAAGGTTGCTCTTGAAACGGAGTTGATGTATTGCCCTTCTTTGCCATAGGGTTGAAAAGCAGTTAAGCCATCTATATTATGTATCTGCCGTCCATGCATGGGAATGGCAATCTGTTTTATTTCTTCTGATAAACCGACTTTGTCTAATGCCAGTAAACCACGATCGCTTAATGCAAGGTTGATAGAACGTCCGGCAGACATCTTTTCCTGCCGCATGTCGCCACGGCGTTCATAGATGCGGACTTTATGCCCTCTTTTAGCTAAGTAAATAGATAGAAGTGACCCAACAAGACCGGCACCGATAATTGTAATTTCTTTTTTCATTTTAAATACTGGAACGCAGATTGTTAAGATGGTCATGAATAATTAAGATAATATCAGCGGTAATCTTAAAAATCATAATAATCATCGTTCTATTTTTTTAATATAGTTTCAATAATATTACCAAACTTCCATACTTCTTCAAATAGATTATACAAAGGGACTGGTGCCACCCGAATCACATTTGGTTCCCGCCAATCAGCAATTACTCCCTGTTTTGTCAACTCATTAAAAATCTCTTTCCCTCCTTTCAACATTAGTATAGAAACCTGGCAACCTCTTTCAGTTTCATTTGCAGGAGTAATTATTTCCAGCACTTTTTCTTTTTGCCTGGTATTAATATCATTCAACACAAAATGAAGATAGCCAGCTAATAATTTTCTTTTCTCATGCAATTTATCCATTCCTGCTTCTTCAAAAACATCTAATGCTGCTTTATGAGCTGCCATTGATAAAACCGGAGCGTTACTCAATTGCCAGCCTTCTGCTGTTGGTATTGGATCAAAGCCTTTATTCATTTTAAAACGGGATTCTTTTGTGAAGCCCCACCAGCCTGCAAATCTTGGCAACTCTTTATTTGCTGCATGTCTTTCATTTATATAAACACCTGCTACTCCACCCGGGCCGCTGTTTAAATATTTATACGAACACCAGCAGGCAAAGTCAACATTCCAGTCATGAAGATGTAATTCTGCATTTCCCGCTGCATGCGCCAAATCAAATCCGGCATAAGCACCTACAGAATGTGCCGCTTCCGTTATTGTTTTCATATCAAACAACTGACCGGTGTAATAGTTGACACCACCAAATAAAACGACTGCTACACTATCGCCATGCTGTTTTATTGTTGAAAGAATATCTTCTATTCGTAAGGTATGTTCTCCTTCCCTGGGGGAAACTTCAATAACCGCTTCTGTTGCATTAAAACCATGAAATTGTGCCTGTGTTTCAAAAGCGTATTGATCAGAAGGAAAAGCTTTGGCTTCGCAGATAATTTTATTACGCTGTTTTGTTGGTCGGTAAAATGTGACCATCAGTAAATGCAAATTCACAGTGAGTTGATTCATCACCACTACTTCATTTTCTTTACAATCAACAATTTTCGATAATTGCTTCGGAAAAATTTCATGATAGGGCATCCAGGGGTTCTTCGCCTGGAAATGTCCTTCTACTCCAAGCTTTGCCCAATCGTCTAATTCCTGTTGAACGTATTTAGATGTTGTTTTGGCTTGTAGGCCGAGGGAGTTTCCTGTTAAATAGATGCAGTCCTTTCCATTGTACTGTGGAATGAAAAATTTTTCTCTGAAATGCATTAATGAGTCAGTGCTATCTAACTCTTTTGCGAATGCTAATGTATTTTGATAATTCATTTTATACTTTTTGGGCTAAAGCCCAGTTATGGTTTTTTATGTTGCCCCGGCCTTAAGGCCGGGGCAACTAATATATTCTCCGATGGGCTTTAGCCAAAAAAATTAATCGACAGTTGCTATGATTTTTAATTCTATGGCAATTGGAGTTGGTAAGCTTTTCACTTCAACAGTAGTTCTGCAAGCCTGCACCGAAGTAAAGTATTCTGCATATATCTTATTAAACACCGGAAAATCTTTTTTCATATTAGTCAAAAATACAGTCACATCAATTATTTTATCCCAACTGCTATTGCTGGCTTCGAGTACTGCTTTTACATTTGCAAATACTGCATGACATTCCGCTTCAATATCGTACTTAACGATATTTCCTTCCTTATCTAACTCCAAACCGGGGATCGAATTGTCCTTGGGGTTTCTTGGGCCAATGCCGGAAAGGAAAAGGAGGTTGCCCACTTTTCTTGCATGGGGATAGGCACCGAGTGGCTTTGAGGCGTTTTCAGTGACCGTTATTGAGTTTGGGGTTAGGTGTTTTGGGTTCATTCACTTTACAATTTTCCGATTGGCAAATTTTTGTCCTTTAATTGGTGATTTGTTAAGATAACTCATGAAGGCATTTATCTTTTTACAAACCAAATCAGCTAAAAGGTATAGTTCGTCAAAAGTTGATTTTGAAATATACTTCCTGTCGAGACAACGATATAACTGAGATTGCACTTCATTTCCAGACCCATTCGAAATACTCAAAAACTGAACAAACTCCAACCTGCTAGCTCTGCCAAACCCTTCTGCTATATTATCCATAACGGAACCTGAAGAACCATTTATTTGGTCTTTCAATTTATAATCTCTTGACAGCCTCCCTTTTTCTGTTTCTTCAAAAACTTTATTCTCCAGTTGTCTTGCCAACTGCCATATTTCCAAATCTTCAAATTTTTTAATAGTCGCCATAAATAATGGTTTTCATTCTTTAAACTAAACCCCAATCTTCCAACTCCAAACCACAAACTATAATTGAATACAAACATTCTTCGCCTCTGTAAAAAACCGCAAAGCCTCCCAACCACCTTCTCTGCCTACTCCACTATTCTTCATTCCACCAAATGGAGTTCGTAAATCACGGAGCAACCAGCAGTTTACCCATACAATTCCGCTTTCTACTTTTGCGGCTAACCGGTTGGCTCTTGTAATATCCTGTGTCCAGATAGTGGCAGCTAATCCATAATGAGTGGCATTGGCCAAATGCAAAGCTTCTTCTTCTGTCTTGAAAGATTGTAATGTAACCACCGGGCCAAAAATTTCTTCCTGGTTGGTTTGGCAATCCGGTCCAAGTCCCTCTATAACAGTTGGCTGAATAAAAAAACCATTGGCACATCTTCCTTCCAGTTGCACTGCATTGCCGCCGCAAATTACTTTCCCGCCCTCCTGTTTGGCCATATCAATACACCGCATTATTTTATCAAAATGTACTTTACTGACGATAGCACCTTGTTTTGATTCAGGTAACAATGGGTCGCCAACAGTTAGTTTATTTGTCCATGCAACAAAATCAGTTTTAAATTTTTCATACACTGATTCTTCTATCAATATGCGGCTACCACATAAACAAATTTGTCCCTGATTGCCAAACGAAGAACGAATAGTATTAAATAACATTTTTTCCCAATCGCAATCCGCAAAGATGATGGTAGGATTTTTTCCTCCCAACTCCAAAGAAAGTTTTTTAAACTTTGGTGCTGCAATACTGGCAATTCTTTCCCCTGCCCTGGTACTACCTGTAAATGAAATGGCTTTAATTTCAGGATGTGAAACAAGAGCTTCTCCGGTGCTATGCCCGGTTCCATGAATAATATTTAATACTCCGGCTGGCAAACCAGCTTCCTTACAAATTTTGGCTAATAAAAAAGCGGTAACAGGTGTTACTTCTGATGGTTTTCCAATTACACAATTACCAGCGGCTAAAGCCGGTGCAATTTTCCAGGTAAATAAATACAAAGGCAGATTCCAGGGAGAAATACAACCAACGATTCCAATGGGTTGACGTAGCGTATAGTTAACAGCCTTATCTTCCATGTTATGACTCTCGGTAGCAAAGTGCATAATGCCCGTTGCGAAAAAACGAAAATTGGCAGATGCCCTAGGAATATCCACTTCCTTACTTAACCAAAGTGGTTTACCATTATCATTCGTTTCGGCCAGAGCTAATTCCTCCAGGTTCTCATCTATTAATTCTGCTATGCGATTGAGAATTTTAAATCTTTCCTCCACCGGTGTAGTACTCCAAACAGGAAATATTTTTTTTGCAGCAATTACAGCGGCGTTTACATCTTTGATTGTCGAATCAGGAATTTGCCCGTACACCTGGCCCGTTGCCGGGTTGACGTTATCAATAAAATTGCCACTTAGAGGAGCAATGAGATTGCCACCGATATAATTTTCTAAGTGATATGGTGTTTGTAGGTTAATTGGTTAATTAGTTTATTGGTTAATCAGGAACACCCGCTATTTTGGATTATGTTTAGCTGATTTGGAAACAAATTTGATAAAAGCATTCAATTTTAAAAGGATTTTTTCTGCCTTTTGAAGAAGCTCTTCACATTTTTCCTCTTTTACAATCTTTCTTCTTTTGCATTTTCCCAACCAGGATTTCGTTTCCTGAAGAGAGCCTCTTGAGTAAAAGTAAAATTGTTTACTTTCTTTATAATAAAACCTTCCATACCCTTCAGCGATATTGGCTGAAACTGAATCCGCTGACTTCACAATCTGCTTGCCAATAGTGTCTTTTTTGAAATTATCCCAGCTCAATACAATATCCCAAATTTCATCAGCAAATAACTCTGATAACTCATATACCTCCAATTTTTCCAGTGTAAAATCCATGTCTTCAGGATATTTAAAGAGTCAACAATCATATTACCTAAACCAATCAAAAAAAATCAGGTAATTTACAACTACAAAATCTCCCCAATAAACTAATTAACCAATAAACCGATTAACTATATACTTCCCGTTCGTCCCCCATCAACCGGAATGCTAACTCCATTAACATACGACGCCGCCGGCGAAGCCAGAAAAGCAGCAACAGCAGCTATCTCTGAAGCATCACCGAATCTTTTCATCGGCACTTCTTCTTTCATATTTTCCTCTACAATATCTACAACCGTATTCCCAATTGTAGCAAGCCTTTCTATTAAAGTGGAAAGCCGCTGAGTAGAAGTAAACCCGGGCAGCACATTATTGACGGTGATATTATACTGTCCCAGCTCATTCGCCATACTTTTTGCCCAACTGGCTACAGCACCACGAATGGTATTAGACACTCCCAAATTCTTCAACGGGATTTTTACTGATGTAGAAATAACATTGATAATACGGCCATACCCTTCTTTTTGCATAAAAGGGACAACTGCTTTTGTCAAAATATGATTACAAATCAAGTGCTGATTGAATGTATTCAGAAAAGCTTCTTCCGTTGCTTCGATAACAGGCCCCGCAGCAGGGCCACCTGTGTTATTAATAAGAATATGAACCGGGTTTTTTGCTACATGAGCAGCAATTACTTTTTTTAATTCCTCAGGTTTACTAAAATCAGCCACAAGATAGCCATGCTGCTGCCGCAACTGTGTATCCAGTTTTAGTATAGCCTCTTTCAAGGTCACTTCATTCCTGGCAACCAAAGTGCAATTAGCACCAAGTAAAGCCAGTTCCTCAGCTATTGCCAAACCGATACCTTGGGTGCTACCGCAAACAACCGCATTTTTTCCTTCAAGGGAGAGATTCATATGCTCGTAAATTGGTTTATGTGTTTATTAGTTAATTGAGGTCATGAAATAGCAAATGTTTTTCCAAATAGTAAGACACTTGTATTCCCTGGTAAACCAATTAACGAATAAACTAATTAACATTCCAACTCCAAACCTAAAGAAAATAGTTGTAATTTTTCGACCTCATTACTTCACTAAAACTTGCATTATGCCAGTTGCTGCTCCTTTCAACCTCAAAAAATGGATTGACGAACACCGTGACCTGCTGAAACCTCCGGTTGGTAACCAATGTGTGTATAAAGACGCTGAAAATTTCATCGTTATGGTGGTTGGTGGACCCAATGCACGGAAGGATTACCACTTTAATGAAACCGAAGAATTGTATTTCCAGGTAGAAGGTGATATTGTGGTAAGAATAATTGACAACGGCGAATTCAGGGATATTCCCATTAAAGAGGGTGAAATATTTTTATTGCCACCTAAAACACCTCACTCACCGCAACGGGGGCCGGGAACGGTGGGATTGGTGATTGAAAAGAAAAGAGAATCGGAAGATGATGGCTTTTTATGGTTCTGTGAAAAATGTGGGAATAAATTATATGAAGAAACTTTGCATGTGGATGATATTGTACAACAACTGCCACCGGTGATGAATCGTTTTTGGGAAGATATGATGCACCGGACTTGTGAGAAATGCGGGGCAGTGATGGAACCGCCTGTTAAGAAGAGTTAATTAGTTAATTGGGGATTGGTTAATTAGGAGTCATGACAAAGTAAATGTCTTTGCACTATGTAGTGAATGTGTATTTCTTAATAGGCTAATTAACCAATACACTAATTACTCAAAAACTGACTCCCCTATTTCCTAATAAACTAATTAACAAATAAACCAATTAACTATTCCATGAAAATAGACATCCATACTCACATCATGCCAGATAAAATGCCGAAATGGGCAGAGAAGTTTGGCTACGGCGAATTCATTCATTTGGAACACAGGGAATGTGATGCTTGTATGATGAAGGGTGATAAATTGTTTCGTGTCGTAGAAGAAAATTGCTATAAAGCCGATTTACGGTTGAAGGAAATGGAAGAAACAGAAGTTTCTATACAGGTGTTATCTACCATTCCTGTTTTATTCAATTATTGGGCAAAGCCCACTGATGGATTAGAAACATCCCGGTTTTTTAATGACCATATCGCTGAAACAGTTAGTAAAGAACCTAATCATTTTATTGGTTTGGGAACTGTTCCTTTACAAGACATACATCTTTCCATCAAAGAAATGGAACGATGTATGAAAGAATTGAAAATGCCCGGTCTTGAAATTGGTTCAAATATTAATGGCAAAAATTTGTCTGATGAATCCTTCTTTCCTTTCTATGAAGCTGCAGAAAAACTCGACTGTGCTTTATTTATTCATCCATGGGAAATGATGGGTGAAACACAGATGGAAAAATACTGGCTGCCCTGGCTGGTGGGCATGCCGGCAGAAACAACAAGAGCCATTTGCTCCATGATTTTTGGTGGCGTATTTGAAAAATTTCCAAAACTAAGAGTGACATTTGCACATGGTGGCGGTTCTTTTCCGTTTACTATTGGCCGCATTGAACATGGCTTCAAAGTACGGCCCGATTTAGTGGCGGTTGACAATCCCATTAATCCAAGAGATTATATTGGAAAATTCTGGATTGATAGTTTAGTGCATGATAAAAAGGCTTTTGAATACTTATTAGATGTAATGGGAGAAGACACAATATGCCTCGGCAGTGATTATCCTTTTCCATTGGGAGAACATAGACCAGGAAGGCTTATCGAAAAAATGGATCTAGGTAAAAAGACAACAAGGAAACTACTATATAAAAATGCATTGGACTGGTTAGGACTGAGTGAGAAGAACCTTCCGGAGTTTTAATACAGGTATCTTGTAAAAACCTCCAAGGGTTTATTCTGAAAGAAAAACCAGTTCGAAGGATTAACCCTTGGAGGTTTAATCTTTAAAAATAGTTACTCATTAAACAAATCCGGATAGTCCGTAATAATTCCATCCACTCCCATTTTCTTTAACTCTTCAATCTTCGCTTTATCATTAACCGTCCACGGAATTACTTTTATATTTTGGGCATGGCATTTTTTTAGTAGTTCTGCATTCACTAATTGATAAGCAGGGCTATAAATAGTTGGAGTAAACCCCAATGCCTTTATCTGTTCTTCAAATGTCCGTTTATCAGAATCCTCAATCAGTATCGCCGTTTTAATAGCCGGGTATTGTTTATGCAGGTATTGCAGCGTCCTGAAGTCAAATGATTGAATAATTACCTGCTCTTCAATTCCCTTTTCCTTTATCACTGCCATCAGCAATTCCACAAATTCTTCCGGCTTTGGCTGAAAAACGCCGTCAAACTCAGGATTGCTTTTTGTTTCGATGTTATAGTACGGGAAAGGCCTTCTTCTAGTCATCATATCCTTGTTCACACTATCAATCACATCGGCAAGCAACGGCTTTGTGGCTTTCATCTTCTGTTGTTTTGGAAACCGTGGATGTGGCTTCATCCCCACATCAAAAGCCTTCGTTTGCTCATAGGTCATCCAGTAAATATTATACTTACGTTCTTCCCTCTCTCCTATGTATGATCCGTCCGGCTTGGTAGTAATTTCCTGACCAAACCATTGTTCATGCGATAAAATAATTTTCTTGTCTTTAGTTATCACCACATCCATTTCCAAAGTAGTTACTCCCAAACTTATTGCATTAATCATGGCAGGTATTGTATTTTCCGGAAATAAACCACGGCAACCACGGTGACCTTGTTTATCAAACCCGCCTTGCACATACGTTTCTTTAGCAGGATCAGGTAAGGCTTCCTTCATCTTCTTTGTATTTGAACATGATAAAGTAAATGCAAGCAGGCATAATAAATAATAGTTTTTCATACAGGGAATACTTTAGCTTTTCTTTCTTCCATTATTGTACCAATCTTTTCTGCATCTCCGCCCTGTAGCTTTAATTTACTGATTATATTGTCGTAGCTTTTCTCATCCCGGTCCTGGCTTAGCTTAAAAACATGCTGCAAGTCATTAATCTCAATTTCGAAGGGCACAATTGCTTTCATCATTCTTTCCGTATATTCTGCAGGTAAATTATCAAACACCGTTGTTGATGCAGTATTACCATTTTCATAATGAAGGGTAAGCCGTTTAAGAATAGAAATCAATTCATCAGTATCTCCAAATCGTATAGTCCCATTTGCATACACACTCATATAGTTCCAGGTACTTCCCACTGGTTTTGTATACCAGGTAGCACTTACATAAGTATGCGGACCAGTAAATACTGCCAGCACATTTTTATTTTGTTCAAATGCTTTGTGATGATCTGTATTTCGCATTATATGACCAGTAAGAAAATATTTGCCATCTTTCTTATCTATAAATACAGGAATTTGTGTAGCAACCGGTTTATTCGCTGCGTCCGATCCTGTAAGAAAAACAAAGGGGTGATCTTTCATGAACTGGATTATTTCTTGATGATCTTTTTCTTTGTGATGCGGCAAATCGTACATTTTAATAATTTTTTGCCACTGAAACACTGAGGCACTGAGTATTTTTCAGTGTTTCAGTGCCTCTGTGGCATTGTTAAACTGTTTCAGAAATTTTTTCAGCAGTCATATTCGCATTTCGCATGGCAATACTTCTTACCACCACAGCAGCAAATCCCTCAAATGCTTTTTTAGTAACCATATCATCACCCATCATTACCGGCACACCGGTATCACCTCCTTCACGGATGCTTTGTACTAATGGTATCTGCCCGAGAAATGGTATGTCATATTCATCCGCCAATCGCTTACCACCATCTTTTCCAAAAATGTAATATTTATTATCTGGCAATTCAGTCCCGCCACCTGGCGGGATAAAATAACTCATATTTTCAACCAGGCCAATCACCGGTACATTTAGTTGTGCTTGTCCAAACATCGCAATACCTTTCCTGGCATCAGCCAGTGCCACATCTTGTGGTGTTGTTACGATTACTGCTCCTGTTACCGGTACTGTTTGCATCAGCGTTAAATGTATATCACCGGTTCCCGGTGGCATATCCACCACCAAATAATCCAGTTCATCCCAATATACATCTGTTACAAATTGTTTAATGGCACTGCTGGCCATCGGCCCTCTCCACACAACGGCATTTTTTTCGTCCACCAATAATCCTATACTTATTAATTTGATACCGTAACGTTCCAATGGTGCTATCATTCCTTTTCCATCAATATCCATCATCAGTGGTCTTTCACCCCGTACACCAAACATAATGGGCACACTGGGCCCATAAATATCTGCATCCATTAATCCTACTTTTGCACCACTTTGTGATAAAGCCAATGCAAGATTAGCAGCCACTGTAGATTTACCAACACCACCTTTACCACTTACCACCGCAATAATATTTTTCACTTTTGGCAATACTGTACCGGGGTCAGTTCTTTTGGTGGTAGTATTAGAAGTAAAATTCACTTTTACATTCGCATCTTTATTCACCAATAATTTGATTGCATTGGTGCTTGCATTACCCATTAAGTCTTTCATAGGACAGGCAGGGGTGGTAAGCACAATAGTAAATGATACATCATTACCATTTATTTCAATATCCTGTATCATATTTAAGGTCACCAGATCTTTTCCAAGGTCAGGCTCTTGTACATTACCTAACGCTTCCAGTATTTTTTCTTTTGTCATTTTTTAAACTTTGTTTTTTAGACCTCACCCCAACATGATTCAAATTATTTGTAGACACTGCACCCCCTCTCCTTCAGGAGAGGGGAATCGGAGTTTCCGAATATTAAACTCATGTTGGGGTGAGGTTTTTGCTGAATAGAATTACAGAACCCTGAAGAGTGATTAATTTATTCTGTTTCCCCGGAAGAAAATAAATTAACAGACCTTCAGTCGCAACTGACGATGATAGAAGTACTTCAGCCGGGTTCAAAATTTTTATCATTGATTTATTACTGAATTAATTGTTAAAAGTCTTTATTATCTGCAAAGTTAATCAATACAACGGGCAATTTCTTTTACGAAATCAGCAACTTGTCTTTATTTTTGAGGCGGTGAAGAAAATTCTATTTAATACAGGCTTACACACAGTGTACTGCGCACTGATTCTCTTATTCTCACAAACTGCCAAAGCCCAGTTTGAAACCTCCCGTGATTCTGTGGTGCAATTATATGGTATCATCATGACAGCGGATAGCCTCGTAGGTATCCCTGCTGTAAGTGTGATAGTAAAAGGCCAGAACCGGGGAACAGTTTCCAACAACCAGGGGGTTTTCTCTATCGTGGTGCTTAAAGGCGACCAGGTGGAATTTTCTCATGTTACCTATAAGCCCAAAACAATTTCTATTCCACGCAGCCTGGAGGGTAATCAATACAGTGTTGTACAGTTAATGGTCATTGATACGGTTTATTTACCAGCTACTATTTTAAAACCCAGACCTACCCCCGATCAATTTGCCCGTGACTTTGCCACTACCAAAGTTCCTGATGATGATATTGAAATTGCCCGGCAAAATACCAGTGCCGCCAAGCGGCGGATATTATTGCGCAGTGTTCCTGGTGATGGTGGTGAAGCAGCAAAAATCCAGTTTAATAAAATAGCAACCCGTGCCACTTACCAGGGGCAAACACCTCCACAAAATATTTTCAACCCCGCCGCATGGATGAGTTTTATTGAGGCCTGGAAACGGGGAGATTTTAAGAATAAGTAACCCCTGTCCCCTAAAGGGAGACTTAGGACTATGTTTCATTCAATCTGCAAAATTTCTGATAGGAATTTGTTTTTATTTTGTTACCAGCGACACCTGCCTGCCGGCAGGCAGGTTAACACAGATGATCGTCCCTTGCAAGTTTATCCAGAGCAAAGCGAAGGGCACACTTCTGCTGTATGAATTCAATTGGGCATTTTGCAGCATCCCGATTTTTATCGGGAATTCTGTTCATTGGGCAGCAAAACCTCAACCTAAAACTATTTATTCTATCCTGACAGTCTTCACCCCTCTTCCCGCCTTAGCGGGACAGGCTCTCAAGGAGAGGGAATCGGAGTTTCCGATTATCAAAATAACTGTAGGGTGAGGTTGCCAAAATCTCCATGATTCCTAAATGCTTACTTTTGATTTTCGAACAATCAACAACTCTTACATAAAGTGATTTTCCAAATCCCCCTTCAGGGAGTAGGAAAATTTACACTTTGAAACTAAAATCAGGGGTATGAAGTTTATTTCCGTTATCGGCGCAGGCACCATGGGTAATGGTATTGCACATGTATTTGCACAAGCAGGTTTCAACGTAACAATAGTGGATGTTTCGCTTGCTCAATTGGACAGAGCGGTTGCCACTATTGCCAAAAATCTTGACCGGCAGGTGGCTAAAGGTAGCATTACCGAAGAGCAAAAAGCAAGTACGTTATCCAATATCACAACTCAATCAAACATTATTGAAGGAGTGAAAGATGCAGCACTGGTGGTGGAAGCGGCTACTGAAAATGTAACGTTGAAACTACAAATATTTGAAGAGCTGGATAAGTATGCACCCAAAGAAGCTATTCTTGCCACTAATACGTCGAGCATTTCCATTACAAAAATTGCGGCCGTTACAGGCAGAGCAAGTAAAGTAATCGGTATGCACTTTATGAACCCGGTGCCGGTGATGAAGCTGGTGGAAATTATTAATGGCTATGCCACCAGTAAAGAAGTAACAGATACTATTGTTGAACTGAGCAAACAACTTGGTAAAGTACCTTGTGTGGTAAATGACTATCCCGGCTTTATTGCCAACCGCATACTGATGCCGATGATCAACGAAGCCATTTACAGTTTGTATGAAGGTGTGGCTGGTGTGGAAGAAATAGACACGGTAATGAAACTCGGCATGGCCCACCCGATGGGACCTTTACAACTCGCCGACTTTATTGGTTTGGATGTTTGCTATTCTATTTTAAATGTATTGCATGATGGCTTTGGCAATCCTAAATATGCACCTTGTCCTTTATTGGTAAATATGGTAACTGCGGGGAAGTTGGGAGTAAAAAGCGGTGAAGGATTTTATATGTATACACCAGGAAGTAAGGAGTTGGTGCCTGCCCGAATTCGCTAAGCGAAGGCGAGGTGAGTGAAAGATTTAAATAACGGGTACAGTTTTGTATTGCTAATCAGGCGAATTCTGTACCCGGAGTTTCGCCAATACATTCGTTGCACTGCAATTTATTTGCAGGATATATAAATCAAGAAAGGAATGTGTCGTAAAAAGTAAATCTGCGAAATGCAAACAGAATAGTGTTCAAAGAAGAATTATAAGGTGAGCTGTGGCGAGGCGTGAGAAATTTATTTA
>JANNQR010000010.1:0-34926 GCA_031400855.1 Chitinophagaceae bacterium
ATTAGCCGCCATGAAGGATGCACCGGCAACAGTTGGAGCCGTTGGATTAAAATATATATGATACGATAACAGGTCATCATTATCATGTGTGCCTGTTAAGGTAAACTGGATGCTGTTAACTGTAACAGGTAAAGAAGTCACATCCATCCTTACTGCATAAACAATATTGTTGGTAGAACCCTGGGTAATGTTGGATGCAGAAACAGGAGAAGTAGTTAATGAAACAGTTTGCGTAAAACTTGCTGAGGAGAGAAATAAAATGACAGCAAGCAGTAAAAAATATTTTTTCATAATCTGATTTTTTTATTTTAAAAACTCCGCACCGCACGGACAAATAATGTATTATCATTCTTATTTACCTGGCCGCTATTACCATTAAAAAAAGACACCCAGAAAACACCATTATTGGGCGGAGTTAATGCCACCACTTCCGAAGATGTCCAATAAAAGCTTGTAGAGTTTATAGAAAAACCACCGACGGCAGCCTTGTTCGGATAAATCTTTTTTAATTCATCCCAGCTTGGCAAATACCAATCACTGTAACCATCCACTACTAAATCAGCACACAATTTTGCTGCATAGCTACCGGAACCCTGGTTGGCAATAATCAGATTGGTATTCGCATTTCCTGTACCTAATGCCTGAACTGTTGCACCTGTTGTGGTAAAGGTTCCATTGTACCATTGTATCCCTGTACTTTGGTCGGTTGGTGCGGCAATTAATCCGTGTTGCACATTGGCATCGTAACCGGGGTCGCCGGGTTGTAAAATATAAGCCACTTTACCGCCCTGGAAGGTATCGCCGATTACTTTAATGGCACTAGCAGCGGTATCATCTTTTTTACAGGAAACTAGAACAGAAATAATACATACTAACAGTGTGATCTTTTTCATGGTAAAAATTTTATGCTGCAAAATATTTTACCTATTGTTAGTATTTATCAGCCAGTTATTTACCAGTCAGGATGAATGATTGAATGACCTGTAGAAGCAGGCCTAACCCAGAATAATCAGATTTACTGAAAGCAATTGATATGTTACAAAAAATAGCCTCTCTGCAGGTTTTTACTATTGAATTTATCGCTATATAGTAACCGCTTATATAAAATGAGCAACAGATTTTGCTACGAGGCTTTATCTTTCATAAAATTTAGCATATGAAAATAAAAGTACTGCTGCTGTGTATTTGCTGTTTTTTATACAGCCTTACTCAGGCACAAACAAAAGAACAGGAGATAGAAGCCGTTAAAACAGCTTGCAACTACTACATTGATGGTGGCACTAATGGCGACAGTATTACTTTCTCCAAAGCCTTTAGCCCAACCGGTTTAATGCAGTATATGAGAAATGATACTGTACAAATTGTTTCTTTAAAAGATTTTATGGCAAGAATGCCAAATTCCGGGAAAAAACAGGATCGTACTGCCAAAATAGAATCGGTGGAAGTCTATGGCAATGCTGCCACAGCCAAGATTACCATTGAGTATCCAACTTTTTACTTCCACGACATTATGGGTCTGCTAAAAACAAAAGACGGTTGGAAAATTGTAAGTAAAATATTTTACCGGGAGATGAAGAAATGAGGACTGAGGTATGAGATAGAAAGTAAGAAGCTTAAATTATCAGGCTTACTCAATTATAAAAAACAAACTCCGTTAACAGGCTCGTTCCGGCATCGTACTTCTTACCTCAGACATCTGACTTCTGGCTTCACTCACTACATTCCCGGGAACCATGTCCTTCCGGCACCAATTGCCCTGAACGGCCACGGAATAGAAATAAGAATAATGAGCAGTGCTAATCCGAATAACAACATAGTTCTTTTATGCTTTACGGTGTCTGGTACATTTTTCTTTGCATATGAATACCCGATATGAATAAGAATAATAGCAATCAGCATTCCTATAAAATGTTCAACAGCGAAAAACCTGGAAACCGGATCTTTCATCACTGCACCCATACCGTTTGCCTGAATACTTTTTAAACCCCATGGACCTGTGAACCATTGATACACTCCCAACAGCAGCATAATATCAGCACATATCATTACAAACAGACCTGCTTTTTTATGACCAGCACTATAGGCCTTATGCCTGTCTGCAAAACTTTTGTAAATAGCAACTAATAAAAGTATCAATATTACCCAGCGAAGAAAACTGTGTAGGTGAAGCAGACCTTTTTCCATTGCAGTAAGTTTAGACTTCAAAGGTAATAAGCCAATCTTATAAGTGAAATTTTATTCCTCCCAGTCAGCAATAAAAACATTAGTATCCCTGGTACCGCCGTTATTCCGGTTACTGCAAAAAACAATTTTCTTCCCGTTGGGTGAGAACATCGGAAATGCATCAAAGCCTTTGTCCCGGCTTATTTTTTGAAGATTCGTTCCATCTTCATTAATAGTATAAAGATTAAAGGGAAATCCTCTTTTATACTCATGATTAGAAGCAAAAATAATGCGTTTGCTATCTGGCATAAAAGCCGGAGCCCAGTTGGCCTGGCCATAAGAAGTAACCTGTCGGGCATTGCTGCCATCTGCATTGGATACCCATACTTCCATATTTGTGGGAGCCACTAAATTTTCGGAAAGCAGGTCTTTGTATTCTTTTATTTCAGTATCAGTTTTAGGACGACTTGCTCTCCAGATCAATTTAGTTCCATCAGGGCTAAACCATGCACCACCATCATAGCCCAACATATTAGTGATCCGTTGTTCCTTTCCTGTTTTCAAATCCATTATGTACAAATCAATATCCCCGTCTTTTGTACTTGTATAAAGCATTTTCTTTCCATCAGGAGAAAGAGTTGCTTCAGCATCGTATCCTTTTGAATTGGTCAATTGTTTTACAATATTACCATCAAGGTCGGCCATATAAATGTCGAATGTATTATACAAAGGCCAGATATATTTATTACCATACTTTGCCCGGTCAGGAGTTGGAGGACAATCATTACTCCCGAGATGAGTGGAAGCATAAATAATATGCTTCCCGTCCTTTGTAAAGAAAGGACAAGTAGTACGGCCTTTGCCGGTACTAATCATTTTATAGGTAAACTTCTCGCCGTAGTTTTTTGGTGTTTTTCCAACAAAAATCTGGTCGCAGGGAACTCCATCTTTTAGATTGGTTCGCTGAAAAACAAGCCACTTGCTATCATAACTCCAGTAGGCTTCGGCATTGTCTCCTCCAAAAGTCAGTTGCTGAATGTTTTTAAAATGAATTTCCTCTTCATACTTCAGGGTATCAGTCACAGGTCTTGTTGAGGCTATTTTAGCACTATTATTACAGGAAGAAATAACAGTTGCAATTACGAGTGAAATCAATACAAGTTTTTTCATTTTTATTCGTTTACCAGCGGATGCAAAGGTATTTTCGTTAAAACTTTAGTTTGTCAGCCGATTGTCATACTCCGTTTACAAAATCATTTAGTTTTGAAGCATGAACAGGATTGCAAAAATAACCGCCTTAATGAGTAGTGTGCTGATTTTAATCAGCAGTTGTAATGATAAAGGCACTGATTCTCCTTTCGGTGAAATTCTTAGCCAACCCCCTTATATCGAAATAACCGATAGTATTAAGCAGGAGCCCCAAAACGACAAACTCTATTTCAACAGGGCTGTATTATTAAATACCAACAATCTGCCTGAACCAGCTTTGGCTGATTTTAAAAAAGCCTGGGCAATAAAGAAAGACGAGAAATATGCGTTCGGTCTCAGCAATTTATTGTTGGATAAAAAACCTGATTCCGCAAACATTTTTTTAACACAAGCATTAGCAGAGCTACCCAATAGTTTTTTATTAAAACTGACTCTTGCCCGTTCTCTTACTGCACAAAATAAAATTGAAGATGCATTGAAAATTTGCAACGATTTGCTGGATAAAAATCCTGAACAGGTTGACATGCTGAAACTAAAAGCTGAACTGCTGGGCAAAAAAGGAAATGCAGCCGAAGCCATCAGCATTTTAGAAAAAGCCTATCGCATTACTCCGTATGATATTGACCTTAATTATGAACTTGCTTATAAATACGGTGAAAATAAAAATGCGAAAGTGATTGCTCTTTGTGATTCGCTGATTAAAATAGATACATTAGAGCTACATGCAGAGCCTTATTATTACAAAGGCATTTACTTTTCCAATATCAATGACAAAGCAAAAGCCTTGAGTATGTTTGACCAGGCTATTCAACATGATTATTATTACCTGAATGCTTATATCGAGAAAGGGAGGGTCTTTTATGACCAGAAAAAATTCAACGATGCGTTGAAAACATTCCAGTTAGCTAATACCATTTCTGCCAAATTCCCCGATGCCTATTTCTGGACAGCCAAATGCCAGGAAGCTTTGGGAGATAAAGAAGAAGCTAAACTCAATTACCAGAGGGCTTATGGGTTAGATAAAACTTTTACAGAAGCTAAAGAAGCAGCAGATAAACTGAAATAAAGATTGTAATTTTATAGAATGATTTCAACACAAACAATATTATCAAAAATAAAAGCATCTGTAAAAGCGAAAGAACCAGATGCCACGATAATTCTGTTTGGATCGTTTGCCAGAGGTGATAACCATCCTGAGTCTGACCTTGATGTTCTTATTTTATTAGATAAGGAACCAATTAATTGGGAATACCGGAAAAAAATAAAATATGACTTGTATGATATTCAGTTTGAAACAGGGCAAATGATTTCCCCATTAGTAAAGTCTAAAAAAGAATGGTATAATAAATATAAAGCGACTCCCTTTTTTGAAAGTGTTAATACAGAAGGAATTGTTTTATGAAGGAAGAATACTCCAAAGAAGATATTGTTGAGCATCGGATGAATAAAGCCCGGGAAAGCCTTCTTGAAGCCAGGGGTGTTGCTGCAATAGGTTTTATTAACTCTTCTGTTAACCGCTTGTATTACTCATGCTTTTATGCTGTTTCGGCACTTTTACTTCAGGAAAACATACCTGCAAAAACTCATGCAGGTGTCCGGCAAATGCTTGGACTTCATTTCGTAGAAACAGAAAAAATTTCAAAAAAACTTGGCAAATTATATTCTGATCTTTTTGAAAGCAGGCAGGATAGTGATTATGAGGATTTTTTTATGATAGAAATAGAATTATTAGCTGATCTTACTGAAGGTGCTAATGATTTCATTATCTCTATAGAAAAGTTGATAAATATAAACCCGGCAAAATAAACCAACCTATGCCAATCATCGCCCCTTCCCTTCTCGCCGCCAATTTTCTAAACCTGGAAAAGGAATGTAACATGCTGAACGAAAGTGAAGCAGACTGGTATCACCTGGATATTATGGATGGCCGCTTTGTTCCCAACATTACATTCGGACCAATGTTGGTAGAAGTTTTCAGAAAAGCCACCACCAAAGTTTGCGATGTGCACCTGATGATTGAAGAACCCGGCAACTATGCTGAGCATTTTAAAAACGCTGGTGCCGATAACCTTTCTGTACACATTGAAGCCTGCACACATTTGCACAGAAACATTCAGCAGATAAAATCATTGGGTATGAAAGCCGGTGTTGCCATCAATCCGCATACACCTGTATCTGAGTTGAGTGATGTACTGGGAGATATTGATCTGGTATGTATGATGAGTGTGAATCCCGGCTTTGGCGGACAAAAATTCATTCCCTATACATTGGAAAAAATAAAACAGCTCCGTAAAATGATTGATGAAAGAGGATTGAAAGTGCAGATTGAAATTGATGGTGGCGTTACATTGGAAAATGCTCCATCCATTATTGCTGCCGGGGCTGATGTGCTGGTGGCGGGCAACACTGTTTTTAAATCGGCCGATCCGAAGGGAACGATAGCTCAATTGAAAAGTTTGAAATAGTATTATCACTTGCAATAATGTTCCGTAGGAACAATATATGGGTAGATCAAGTACGAAAAAGATGCCCGGCGTTCCGTAGGAACGCAATGTGCCGCTATTCTAACTCCTTAAGAATATATTGCTCCTCCCATTCTATTTCAAAAGCTGTTAAAAACCGTCGGTACTCCTGCAAAAAGGTTTCCTTCTCATGATGTTTCTCCTGATTCTGAATATACCTTATTACATCATTTACATGACTCTTACTGTAAGAAAAAGCACCAAATCCTTCCTGCCAGTAAAAAGGGGACTTGCATAAACCTTGTTCTTTAATCCATTTGCTGCTTTCTACTTTTATTTTCTGTACGAGTTCTGAAATACCCTGATTGGGCCGCATCCCGGTTAAAATATGTATATGGTCAGGCATACTGTTAATCTGCAGAAGCTTGTGATTATTATTTTGAATGATGCCGGTAATGTATTTATGCAAATCGCTTTTCCATATTTTATCAATTTGTGCAGCCCTGTATTTTACTGCAAATACAAACTGAATGTGAATTTGAGTATAAGTGTTAGGCATAGCCAATCATTTTTTACAAGATACAAAGAAGCATATTGCGTTCCTACGGAACGCTGAAACTAATCTTATCATCTTACTACCTACTTATTATCCCTACGGGACATGGCAGAGACTCACTTTTTTAACGCCAATTGTATTTCTCTTTACGGCTGCATCGCTGCGATTAAAAAATCCGTATCTTGTTTCCTATTCACTTATGAAAATCAAAAGCCGCCAAATACTTCTGACTGCTCTCTGCATTTTGCTTACTGTCATCTCTTTCTCTCAAAAAAAACCTGCCCGTCCGGCAGGCGGGCCTGCTTACGTTTCCGGCAAAGTGGTGGACGATAACGAAAATCCGTTGGCCAATGTTTCTATTATCATTCTCGGCCAATCAAAAGGTATTAGTACCAACGACTCAGGATATTTCAGAATAAAAGTGGCGGCCGAAAAAGCATTTGCTCTTGTGTTCACTTATACCGGCCGCAAATCAGAACAAAAAAACTTTCTGCTCAATGAAAACGAAGAAGAAACGATCACTATTCGTTTAGAAAAAGGAACAACCACCTTACAGGAAGTGGTAGTAACCGACCAGCGAGACAGAAGAGAAACCGGTTTGATACGGCCTAATCCAAAAACAATTCTAAACCTTCCTTCAGCTGTTACAGGTGTAGAAAGCCTGATTAAGATATTCGTCGGCTCCAATAATGAATTGACTTCACAATACTCCGTCCGCGGTGGCAGTTATGATGAAAACCTGATTTATGTGAACGATTTTGAAGTGTTTCGTCCTTACCTCGTACGAAGCGGACAACAAGAAGGCTTAAGTTTTATCAATCCCGAAATGGTTCGCAATATCAGTTTCTACACCGGTGGCTTTCAAGCAAAATATGGAGACAAGATGAGCAGTGTGCTGGATATTCAATACAAGAAACCGAGGAAGTTTGGCGGTTCCGCTTATATCGGTATTCTTGAGCAAGGATTACAATTTGAAGGCACCAATAAAAATTCCAGGTTCACTTACCTGCTGGGTGTACGTAACCGCAGCAATAAAAATTTATTGAGCAGCCAGGAAACCAAAGGCAATTATGTTCCATCCTCTGCTGACTTTCAGGCATTATTGACTTACCAGTTAAATCCAAAATGGCAAGCCGAGTTGTTGAGCAACATCTCACAAACAAAATTTACACTCAACCCTCAGTCAAGTCAACTGACCACTTCCGTCTTCTCCCCATTCTTTAGTGCCACTATCGGTGTGGATATACAATTTGAAGGACAGGAAAAAGACGAGTACCAAACCAGTATGCATGGTTTTTCCTTAACTAACCAGGCCAGTAAGAAGTTGAAATTAAAATGGATGGCATCCCGCTTTGTAAATGATGAAAGGGAAAACCTGGATATCATCGGGGCATATTTGTTTGGGGAAAGAGATTTTGATAAACGAAATGCAACCTATGGCTTAATAGTTAATCCGCTTGGAGCCGGTGTATTTCAGAATTTTGCCCGTAACACATTAAAAGTTGAGAACTGGAATGTTTCGCACAAAGGAAATTATGATGCCGGTAAACAAGCCATTCAATGGGGACTCGGTTATGATAAAACAAAGATCACTGATAAACTGAATGAATGGGAATTCCAGGATTCAGCAGGTTATGCATTGCCTTACCAACCCAACATGCTGCAGTTGAACAAGGTCATAAAATCAACCGCTGATCTTGATATCAATAAATTTTCCGGATATATTCAAGACAATATTTTACTCGGCAAAGATTCCAGCCATTCAGCTACATTAACCGCCGGTGTCCGGTTCAATTATAATTCGCTGAATAAAGAATTCCTGATCTCTCCCCGCATTGGTGCCAGTTGGAAACCGAACTGGAAAAGTGATATCATATTCCGGGTAGCGGCCGGTGCTTATCATCAGCCGCCTTTCTACCGTGAACTAAGAAGGTATAACGGTACCGTTAACACTAATCTTAAATCACAAAAAAGCTGGCAGGGTGTTGTTGGCTTCGATTATAATTTTATCGGCTTATCAGACAGGCCCATGCGGTGGACCACCGAACTCTATTATAAAAGCATGACCGATGTGGTGCCCTACGATGTGGACAATGTACGGGTACGCTACTTCGGCGAGAACAATGCAAAAGCATATGCTGCCGGTATTGAAATGCGGCTGCATGGTGAGCTGGTGCCCGATGCAGAAAGCTGGATAAGCCTCGGCGTTATGAAGACAGCTGAAGACATCAATGGCGATCATTACTACCGGTATAAAAATGCAGCCGGAGATTTTATCAATTCACAAAGCACTGACCAGATAGTCGTGGATAGTGTAAATTTTGATGTGGGCTGGCTTCGTCGTCCTTCTGACCGTCGTGTAACTTTTGGAATGTTCTTCTCCGATTATTTAGCAACGAATAAAAACTTTAAAGTCTACCTCAACTTATTGTATGGAAGTAATATGCCGTATAATATTCCCAATGCAGTTCGTTATCGCAATGCAGCAGTGATAGAACCGTATATCCGTTGCGATATTGGGTTCAGTGCATTGCTGATGGATGATGACCGCAGCAAACGCCGCAGCCACTCTCCTTTCCGAAACTTTGATAATATCTGGGCCAGTCTTGAAGTGTTCAACATCATTGACCGGGCTAATACTATTTCTTATCTCTTCATCAAAGATTTTTCCAACACGGTTTATTTATTGCCGAACCGTTTGACACCACGGTTGATTAATTTTAAGATTGTGGCGAGGTGGTGAAGAATTATTTGCCAAGCTGTATTACTACTATCATCGTTTGTAGAGTTTACCCTGAGGTATCGAAGGGTCGCACTCTTGTACGTTCTGTTCGCTACTGGGCATTTGCAATGTTTTCCTTTTCTTTTTAAAGTATCTTTAAATCGAGCTGTTGGTGAGAAGAAAACACCAACAGCGGCGTAAAAGATTTTTGCCCTTGCCGGTCTTCCAAAAAAAACAACTAGTCGCTGTATGTTGTGTGCAACCCTTGCAGCAAGGCAAAGACACCAGCAACCTGCCTACCGGCAGGCACATTTTATAGAAACCCCTTCCTCACTCCAAAGAAGGACTCCAGGTCTTCAACCAAAAGCGATAATTTTGAAAACTTCTTCTAAGAATAAAACTTATTTAATTCAAATAAACATGCTTACAGACATCCATCCAAAACTACCCATGCGGAATAAATCCGTTACAAGAAACTTTTACTTAAACCAATTGGGGTTTCAGGAATTTGGCAGTGCTGATTTCGATGGATACCTGATGGTACAAAAAGACAATATTCAAATCCACTTCTTTGAATTTAAAGAATTGAACCCAACAGAAAACTATGGACAGGTTTATATCCGCACAGATGACATTGATAGCCTTTATCAGTCCATGCTGGATAAAAAATTAAGTATACACCCCGCAGGACATTTGCAAATAAAACCCTGGGGACAAAAGGAATTTTCAATGCTTGATCCTGATAATAATTTACTGACATTCGGACAAAGTAAATGATAATGATTTTCCTTGGTTGTCCATAGTTTTTCAAAAAACAATAAAATCTTTTCGCCTTTGCTGGTCTTCCAAAAAAAAATAACACGCCGTTGCAGCGTGTTGTGTGCAAGCATTGCAGCCAAGCAAAAACACCAGCAACACGACCTTTCCCCATGCTCTCTTCACTACCGGGTGTCCGCCACTTTCACAGGCGATGTGTCAGATGGCTTTGTGTGCAGGGGCTGTGGCACTCGCCGCCTTACGAAGAATTAAAATATAATAACGCCTAGTCCGCCTTAAACAAAACGCAAGTGGTGAATCAACAACTGCAAAATATCATATTTGTGAAACCTGACGAGTTTAAATTTGATAAATCTTGCTTCTAATTCGTACTTTATGTTCTGTTGGTTTTATTTATACCGAGACATGAAATATTGAGAAACAATTCTTTATAATTGAAGTCATCCATGATTGTTGGCAGATAAGTCTACTACTCTCATTTGGTAAAATTTTGCGAAACAACTGCAAAATCGCTTACAAAGACACAATTGGAAACGAAAATACCACTTAGTAGTATTGGAATGGAGTAATTTTTATGTAACTTTTGTTGTTGAAACTAACAATTATGAAATTTTCCCTACTTATTTTTTTTGCATTGCTTTTTTCTATAAGTAGGACAAGCAATGCACAAACGACAGTAAGAATGAACCGAGAGGTTATTAAGGGTAAGAAAATTGAACCCACTGTAGTAGCTGTAAGTAAAAGAACGGATCAATTAGCTGTCCGGTTTGCAGACCGGGATACAAGTATTGACAGGCAATTAACAAATATCAAAAAACGCCTTATCGAAACGCAGGATATTCTAGTTCGTAATAATAAATACCCTAAATTTTATAAAAACGTTTTTTCCAATTATGATAAGCTTCTTAATAAAGCATATAGCATTTCTAATGACGACAGTGTTGCAATGATCATCAATTATATTAATAAAGACTTAACCCTCAAATCGAGCAGTGGCAAGGAAGACGGGGTCATGGAAATGAAAATTTCTTTAGTAGAGTTACAGGTTAATGCTGTTCGAGAAGGAACGAGTGAAGAATTAGAAGGCTTTAATGTGGTTTTACAGCCATTTTTTGCGGCCGATATCCAGTCAGCAATTATATTTAATGATAAAACAAAAAAAGCTGTTATGAAGGTACCTCCTGGCTGGTATAAAATCATAGTTGACAATGGCCAAGGATTAAAAGGGGAAAAACCAGCTACAATTAAATTTTCACAAAATTCGATACCACCTTTTTCTGTGGATGTAAAATTAAACTGACATGCCATTTCTAGATTTTTTAAAAGAAAAATGGAACCTAATTGCAGGCGCTGCATTAATAATTGTAGGGCTGCTAAGCGGATTCCTTGATATTCCGCAATTTGCAGCAGAAGGACTGAAAAGTGAGGGCAGTTATAAAGAGTTAGGTAAATTTGTTGTTGCAGGATTACTTGCTTTGGCTCTATTACCCTGCAGCCTGTTTAATAAAAAGAAATATGCCTGGAAATGGTGGATTGCAGCATTAGCCTTGTTCATTGCTGCAATTACTTTTTACTTTATTTATAACGGAGCAAAAAAAGATAAAACCGTTGATTACAGAGAATTTTCGGGAACACTTGTTGTTAAAGGTAATAAGTATTCGGAAGAAGCTGAAAAGACAAGAACTGAATACAAAGCTCAAAATAAAACAGAATTATCAGATGAAAATCTTCTTGCCGGGTTTACTGAAAGAAATATTGAACGTATATGGCCTAGGAAAGAAATAACAGCTAATGCCATTACGATCATCGTTTATTATCTTATCTCTACTGCATTATTTTCATTGTTTATTATTATTGTAATACAGGCATTATATTGTATCAGTAAGAGGAATGGACGGAGCCTTAAACCTAAGGTCAACTAAGGAAAATTTCTTCCTTACCAAGTTGTCCACCACTTTCACAGGCGATGTGTCAGATAGCTTTGTGTGCAGGGGCTGTGGCACTCGCCGCCCTGCCAAGAATTAAATCATAATGACGCCTAGTCCGCCTCACTGCAAAGCCAGACAGTTAATCAACGGCTATTAAACTATAATTTTACGTAATTTCTCTCAGTAGGAAATTAAGGCGATCTTAAAAATTAAAAAAGCAATAAAATGGGATTAAAAGAAATCATTGAGAATAACCCTTTAATAATTTTCTCCACAATTGCTATTGCTGCCTTTGGAACGGGCTATAAAATTGCACAAGGCATTTTGAAAAGAAGGAAGGATGATGAAATTAATAATCTAACAAAAAACATTTCCACAAAAGTTATTTTGCTAGACACAGAAACATTACGAGAAAGAATTTTCGCCTTTGCTGGTCTTCCAAAAAAAATAACACGCCGTTGCAGTGTGTTGTGTGCAGGCATTGCAGCCAAGCAAAAACATCAGCAACACGACCTGTCCCCATGCTCTTTTCACTACCGGGTGTCCGCCACTTTCACAGGCGATGTGTCAGAAAGCTTTATGTGCAGTGGCTGTGGCACTCGCCGCCTACGAAATAACGCCGAGTCCACCCCACCCACAAAGCCGGACAGTGAGACATCGGCTGAGAAACGATAAATCTTAGAAGCTAGTCAAGAAAGAGGATATTGATTTTTTTGTATCCTGAACCATGCCCAAGATTTTTCAATACCTGAATTTCATTATCCGTTTTTACACAAATGACCATTTACCGGTTCATGTTCATGTGCAGGTACAACAAAGGGAAATGAAAGTGGAATTCCGTATTTCCGGAGATAGTGTAACTTTACTGTTCAAAAAAATAAAAGGGAGAAATCCACTGACTGAGACAGAGGCCAGTGAAGTGGCCGTCTTTCTTAAAAAATATTACAAAGAAGTTGTAACAAAATGGGAAATGGTATTCATATATCACAAAAAAGTAAAGTGCGACGTCATCGCAAAAAAGCTGAACAGGAAATAACTCTTGTTTCTGGCAAGTATGTCCATGACTTTATCATTGCACTTAATTTCGCTTCCTTAGGGAAAAAGCTTACAAAGGTTGTAGACTTTCTTCCGCTATTTCAACGATATGTAAAAGGAGGTAATCTGAAATATTTTGCTCCCGCCAATTTCAAAAAATTCATCGTTAAAAACGGAAATATTTATTGGGGAAAAAATGAAGATGCGATTTTTCCAACCAGTATGCTGTTTGGCAAAAAGAAGACAGCAAATTCTTCAGAAGAAATTCTATATGTTATTTAAAGATTGCATCACCTCCAGGCATTCCTGAACCTATCCCATGTCGTCAGCCCTATCTTAAACTGCACCGGGTTATTGAATTTATTGGCAACAGAACCTATCACATACACACCCAGCTTCACCCTTGCCAATGGATTAAAAGGCCATTTGAAAACTCTTTCTATGCCTGTAAAAAATTCAATATACCGCAGGCTCCTGTCTTTTGTAATTAAAAAACCGCCTCCTGCCACTTCCTGTATTTTAAGCTTTTTCATAAATGGTATGCGGTTGATCAGGAAACCATTGAACTCATGAACTAAATTTCCCTGATAAAAACGATCAAACACCGGGAAGGTGGAATCCAATGCCTGGAATGTTTTGTTTGGATTTTGGAAAAATAACGGGTCGCCCTGTCGCATAAATTTATAATCGATAATACGGAGGTCATTAGTGTTGGTAAAATCACCGCTCTTGATGATATAATTCGTTTGCCCCGCCACACCAAGATTTAAATGATGCTCTAAGCCAAATTCGAGGTAATCAAAATCGATCTTGCTTCGAAAAAGTTTTGGAACCCCTTTCCGCCAAATCACATAAAACGTAGGCCATTTGGAACCGAGGTATATTTTTTCTTTTGGCTCCCGGATATATCGAAGCTTGGGAGTATAATAAAGTTTTACCTGGTTGTAAGTAGCATTATAAGGATCAAAATCCACCGGTGGTTCATTGGGTATTCCAAAAACACTATCTGCATTATTGCCAACTTTGTAATCACTCACCGAACGACGAATAGCAACTTCGAAACTATTCAGAAGCCGGAAGCCGCTGAAAAGATCCAGTCCATGTTCAATTTCTATTGCGTTGTTCAGGTAAATATTACTTCGCTTCAATACGTTTACCCAGGCATCCCCTTGATAGATGAATTCGAAATTTCTTCCGGCCCGGATGCTGAACTCTCCTTTGTTAAATGGATTGTACATCCGTTTAATTCCAATTGTTCCATTCACATCTTGATTCCGGAATCCATAACTGACATCTGCCTCCAAAGCCAGATTTTTCCGGGAGGGAAAAGTTTTCCGGTATGCACCTGCCAATCTTAACCTTGCACCACCAAATGAAACGGGTTGTATGATAGAAGTGATGGGAGGCAATATCCACATCCGTTCTTTTTTGTGGTCATTAAATATCTGACCGAAGATCAACATCTTCTTCCAGGTTATTTTATTCAGCACCCTATCAATAGAATCCAGGTAAGTTTCACTCCGCATCAGTTTGTATAAACTGTCCTGGTACCGGGCAAATAATTCCTGTTGTTTTGATAACGGCTCCAGCCGAACCGATTTCCAGAAGGTTGAATCCTTCTGGTATGCTTCTTCAGATGTTGAACTCACTTCATTACCAAAATATCCTTTCCTGAAATTTTTCTTCAACTCATAATTCGAATAAGCAACAATTGTTTCGCCATACAGCCTTCCTTTTTTTGTTTTGGTGTAATAAGTGAATTGCTGACGGGTAATCATTCTGCCATTATCGCCTACCGGCCCGTATTGTTGATTCACCTGCATAAAATCATACTCGGGCATGTGGGCGGGCGGCAATTCAAAATTGGCACTGATTACGGCCCAGGTACTATCTTGTATGGATATTTCTCCCTCAATTGTTGCATTACTTAATGCTCTCGGCTTTATGGAAATCCTATATACTTTCGGTTTTACAGTCCTGTCAATACTCACTGTCTTAAACTTATATGCAAGTAATCCACTATAACTCAGTGGTGATACAAAAGGTATTTTTGAAACCGGCGGAGTATTAATGAGATTATTATACAGGTAAAAATCACCTTCCAATGCTGAGAGATAAAAAAGACGTTCGGTACTACCCCTTCTTACAATACCGAGTTTTTCTTCTTTCAACTGGCCGTTATCGTTTCTGTCAACTTTTAGTGATACTTCCGTCAATGACATTCCGGCATAATTTTCTTTTTCCAGTGAATCTTTTTCATTTTCCCGTTTTTTCTTAGTCAGAATTGAATCCATCTGGAAGGCTTTGATATATGCGGAATACGAATATGGCCCGATGGCATCAAGAATGGTTTCTTTATATCTAACAACATTCCGGATAATTTCCTCTGCCCTGTCCCTCATCTTTACTTTTAATACCACTTCTTCCAGGTGGCTTTCGTCATCCGTTTCCAGTTCAAGGCTTTCTTCTATGTCTTTATCATTAACATAAACGGTCAATATCCGGGTTTTATAGCCAATCATACTCACCACCAGATCGTACTTACCTCTTTCAACAAAAAACCGGAATGATCCGTCGTCTTTGGTAACATCGCCTTTACGCAACTCCTTTATTTCAACACTGGCGAGTGGTAAAGGAACTTTCCTGTTATCCAGTATATTACCGGATATCTTATACAACTGTCCAAAACTAAAAATGGCCGGTAGTAAAAAAAGAAAAAGCAAAAAAAGGCGAGACTTACATTTCATTTAGCGGTGACAGGTTTTTTCAGCTACAAAAATGCAATTAATGTGCTTGTATACTATATTTTATCAGTTTATTTATATTTTTTAACAGAACTACAAGACCAATTCAATAGAAACTGTAAACCAGTTGAGATGAGTGTATAAACTTTAAAGTTGCAATGGTACAAAGTTTTGAAAACAAAAAAGCATCCGCTGCTGCGGATGCTTGCTTAAAAGAATTAATTATTAAGGTTACTGTTGTTGTCCCTGCTCAAAATCAAACTTATCCTTTCCCTGGTGAGCAGCAAATGCAGCCGGGTCACCAAACGGCCCAAGGTATTTGGCGGCGCCGAAACCGAGGATTGGCCAAAAAATAAATCCAAGAAAAATCAACCCTGCGGTAAAGCCCTCATCTTTTCCAAAGCTTTTAGAGATCATGTTGTAAAGCCAGATAATGAAAACATAGTTTACAAATGGAATACAGCACCATAAAGTCCATATTCCGGGTTTGCCCCCGATTTTGGTCATAATGTAAATGTTGTAGATAGGTATGATAGCAGCCCAACCAGGTTGGCCTGCTTTTTCAAATACTTTCCACATTGCAGCAATGATAAAAACAACAAATGCGACTAAAAAAATAATTGCGACTGCCATAATGGTTGGTTTTGGTGAACTACTAAAATAAGAATAAAATCATATTCAACGAACTTTATCTTACGTTCAATTTCATACGTCACTTCCGATAATTTATACAGAAAAATTTCTTAACTATATGTTTACTTCTAATAATTGTTTACACATCTGTGAATAAGTAACTTTAGGTTGATATCACTTTGACAGGTTATATTTGATAAAGAAGGGTAATTCTGCCAGTGGCAGAGAAGCTTCTGAAAATGGTCAGAAGACATTAGTAAATCCGGTACTACTCTTCACCGGCTTATTGAAACATAAACCGATGAAATTTGACAGACACAATCATCAACCTTGAAACCGTAAACCCTATTGAATTTTTTGGTGTAAATAACGGTAAGCTCGACGTACTAAAAAAGAAATTTCCTTTGTTAAAAATTCTCTCCCGTGGCACTCAGCTAAAATTGAGTGGTGCTCCGGAGCATATCGACAATGCAAGGGAAAAAATTTCTCTGATCGTTACCTATCTCGAAAGAAATGGTCATATGAGCCAGAATTATTTTGAGCAGGTTCTTGGGGGAGATGATGCCGAAGTAATTGACCATTTCAAGGAGAAAAATCCCAACGAAGTATTGGTGTTTGGTCCTAATGGTAAGTCAGTAAGAGCAAGAACGGCTAACCAGAAAAAAATGGTGCAGGAATCAGAAAAAAATGACGTGGTTTTTGCGATAGGTCCGGCAGGTACCGGCAAAACTTATACGGCCGTTGCATTAGCAGTCCGGGCTTTAAAAAATAAACAGGTCAAGAAAATCATTCTGACAAGACCTGCCGTAGAAGCTGGCGAAAGTCTTGGTTTTCTTCCGGGTGATCTAAAAGAAAAGATCGATCCTTACCTCCGTCCATTATATGATGCATTGGATGATATGATACCTGCCGATAAACTTGGGTATTACATGACAACCCGTACCATTGAAATTGCGCCACTGGCATATATGCGGGGCAGAACGCTGGATCATGCATATATTATCCTGGATGAAGCGCAGAATGCTACGGAACTGCAATTGAAAATGTTTTTAACAAGGATTGGTGCGAATGCAAAAGCGATCATAACCGGGGATATGACACAAGTGGATCTTCCCAGGAACCAACGTAGCGGATTGCAAATGGCAGCACGGATTTTAAAAAATATTGAGGGAATAGCACATATAGAACTAGATGAAGAAGATGTTGTGCGTCACCGCCTGGTCAAAGCAATTATCAAAGCCTATAATAAGGAACATGAAAAAGAGGAAGAGGAATATGCCAACCGGAAATCACCAGCTATCGTAAAGAAAGAAAAGCCTGACCAATAGCATCAGGTCGTTAAAAAACTATTATACTTTAAAGATTTTGATATAAATGTCCTGATGCCTGAGATTTATTACTTTGCAGGAATGAAGAGAAACAGTTTCATCTTTTTGTTCCTGTTCTTTTTAGCGGCATGCAAACAATCCGGGCTAAAACAACCGATACCGCCTTCAACTGAATTAATTGCCGCTGATTTCCGGATGATTGACAGTGTAAAACCGTTCATTCAAAACGGGGATGTAATTTTCCGCAATGGCAATGACCTGGTAAGCCAGGCAGCAAGAAGTATGAATCGGAAGGATACATCATTTTCGCACTGCGGCTTAGTATTTATTGAAAACGATTCTGTATTCGTGTATCATGCACTTGGTGGAATTTATAACCCCAGTCAACGGCTCAGGCGGGATCCGATTGACAGTTTTTGCACCCCACTAGAAAACAATGCTTTTGGCATTTACCGGTTCTCTTTACAAAAAGAACAGGAAGTTAAATTAGCTTCTATAGTAAATAAATTTTACCAGACAGGATTGAAGTTTGATCTTTTCTTTAATTACCAGAGTGATGACGTAATGTATTGCTCTGAATTTGTATTCAAAAGCCTGAATCAATCAGTTGATGGGGCATATACAAAATATGTCAGGCTGGATACCATGCCCTTTGGTGTAACCACTGATGATATATTTTTGAATGAAAACTGCAGTTTGGTAAAAAAACAATTCTTCAAATAGTAAAGAAGTTCTCTAATTACACCTAAATTTGTTAACCAAAAACAACACAATGAAAAAAACATTAACACCTCTTCTTATTGCCCTGATTGCCATTACATTGGCAGTTGGTTGTAAGGGGAAAGACAAAACCGCCAACGATCCAAAAGCTGTCATCATTGCCTTTTTTGAAAAGATGGCAAAAAAGGATATTGATGGCGCTGCAAAATATGCTACCAAGGAAAGTAAAGGCACAATGGAAATGATGAAAAAGGCGATGACTGCAGCCGAAGGAATGAAGGGTGATAAAACCACTGAAAAAGATCCGGCTGAAGATTTTAAAGACATGGAATTTGGTGATGCCAAAATAGACGGCGACAATGCCACTGTTGCTATTACTAACAAAAAGAAAAATGAAACAACAGAGATTCCACTGAAAAAAGAAGGTGGTGACTGGAAAGTAGATTTCTCTATGGGGACACTCATGAAAATGGGTATGGACAAGGCCGGAAAAAATGAAGGCTTTATGAATGAAAATAATACTGATGACGATACAGCAGGTGTATCTGACAGAATGAAAAATTTTATGAATGGGGATTCTCTTAAAAAAGGGCTGGAAGATATACAAAACGAATTAAAGAATCTTGATCCGGAAAAGATGAAAGAAATGCAGGAGGCTTTAAAAAGCCTTGAGAATCTGAAAAATCAATAACAAAAGAATTAGCCATTAAAAAGCATCCCGCTAAAAGCGGGATGCTTTTTTTATTTCAACCAGCTTAGCTACGATGTTTTTATGTATTTTACATGATGCAAAAAAAATAACGATAACCCTATTGGTCAGTTTTACGCTGCTTATTGCCTGCAAAGATGCTTCTAAAACGAACGGAGATTCTGAGAATAATATTGATGCCGCCGAAAACTTTATCAGGGCAGCGTTAGATGGCAAGTTTAAAGATGCCATGAATTATATGCTGGCAGACTCTGCTAATATTCATTCTTTGGATGAAAACTGCAGTTTGGTAAAAAAAAATTCTTCAAATAGTAAAGAAGTTCTCTAATTACACCTAGATTTGTTAACCAAGAACAACACAATGAAAAAAACATTAACACCTTTTCTTATTGCCCTGATTGCCATTATACTGGCCGTTGGTTGTAATAGTAAAGACAAAGTTGCCAACGATCCAAAATCTGTAGTCATTGCCTTTTTTGAAACGATGGCAAAAAAAGATATTGATGGTTTATCAAAATATGTTACAAAGGAAAGTAAAGGCACTATGGACTTGCTGAAAAAGGCAGAGACCGCATCCAAAAGCCAGAAAGATAGCAAAAAAGAAGAAAAAGATCCGGCTGAGTCTTTAAAATTAAAAGACTTGGAGTATGGTGATGCTAAAATTGACGGAGATAATGCGACTGTTTCTATTAAACACATTAAAAAAAATGAGACCATTGAAATCCCTTTGAAAAAAGAAGGTGGTGATTGGAAAGTTGATTTCACTATGGAAACATTGATGAAGATGAATATGGACAACGACAAGGGCTCTATGAATGATATTAATACGTTTAGAGATACAACCGGAGTACCACCAGATCCAATTATGATCGATACTCTTAAAAAAGGATTGGAAGACATGCAAAACGAATTGAAAAAATTAGATCCCGAAAAAATGAAGGAAGCATTGAAAGAACTAGAGAAACTAAAAGACCAGTAACAAAATATATTATTCCTTAAAAAGCATCCCGCTATGGCGGGATGCTTTTTTATTTGCGGCTCTATAGCGTCACTGATTTTTTGTACTTTGCATCATGCAAAAAAAATGTGCCGCAATAGTAATTACCTTTTTGAGTTTGTTCATTGCCTGTAAAAACAATGAGAGGAATGCGGGAAAATCTGAAAATAATATTGATGCAGCCAGAAATTTTATCCGGGCAGCGTTAGATGGCAAGTATAAAGAAGCCATGAATTATATGCTGGTGGATTCCGCAAATATTCATTTTTTGGATGTGGCCGAAAGGATTTACCAGGGTTCCTCCCAGGAAAATAAAGATGGTTACCGTTCTGCTTCTATCAATATAGTGAGCATAAAAGAACCCATTAAAGATTCTGTGACTGTAGTTATTTATTCCAACACTTTTAAAAATAACCCTGATACATTGAAAGTGATCAAACTGAATGGACAGTGGTTGGTGGATTTTAAATACCTGTATCAGCATGATTCAGATACACTTCCTCAAAAAACGATCATCAACAATAGTACTAAATGATAAAGCATATTCTATTGGTAGGCCTTGGTGGTAGTATTGGCAGCATTGCCCGGTACTTATGCCAACGTTTGATGGCAACGAGCTATTTACATCCCTTTCCCTGGGGAACATTGATTGTGAACATTACTGGTTGTTTATTAATTGGTATTTTCTGGGGACTTAGTTTTAAATCGATGGAGAGTAATGAAAGTTGGAAATTATTTTTAATGACGGGTGTATGTGGTGGCTTTACCACTTTCTCTGCATTTACTTTAGAAGGAATAGGATTGATAAAAGAACAAAAGCTGGCACTGTTTTTTGGCTATGCTACTGCCAGCGTAGTTGTTTGCCTTGCTGCTACCTATCTTGGAATGAAGATTAACCGATAACAAAAATAATTATGCAGACAGTTCATCATCCCTGGCATGGCGTATATTATGGAGAAAAATCCCCTTCTACTGTTAATGCAATCATTGAAATACCCCAAGGCTCCCGGTCAAAATATGAAGTGGATAAAGCAACCGGCCTTTTAAAATTAGACAGGGTAATTTATTCTTCATTTCAATACCCGGTGAATTATGGATTTATTCCACAAACATTAGGGCAGGATAATGACCCGCTGGATATTCTTGTTTTATGCTCCCAATCCATTCAATCACTTTGCCTGGTAGAAGCCACTATTATCGGCAATATGCAAATGATTGACCAGGGTCAGGTGGATGATAAGATTATTGCCGTTGCAGCCAAAGATCCTTCTGTTAATCATATTACCAGAATGGAGGAATTACCACAACATTTTTTACTCGAGCTGAAAAATTTTTTTGAACAATATAAAGTGCTGGAGAATAAAAAAGTGGAGATTGATAATTTCCAGGACCAGCTAATAGCTTATCGCATTATCAACGAAGCAATAGAGCTTTATAAAGAAACATTTAAAAAATAACCATTGGATATCCCTCAAAAAAATACTATGGCAACTCAATTAATTCTTACAGCTCTTTTTATCGGGCTGGCAGCCGGTATACTTAGCGGATTAGTAGGCGTAGGCGGTGGCATCATTATGGTGCCGGCATTAATTTTCTTTATGAACTATACACAGCATCAGGCACAGGGTACATCTTTAGCTGTATTGACTTTACCGGTTGTAATACTTGCATCACTTTATTATTATCATCAATGTCAAAAAATGGGAGCACCGATTGATCTCAAAATTGTCGGCCTTATTGCCGTTGGGTTTATTATTGGTGGTTATTTCGGAAGTAAGATCGCTATCGCCATCAACCAGGACCTATTGAAAAAAATATTTGCTGTTATACTTTTTTATACAGCTTTTAAAATGCTGAACTGGGATGTGATGATTGTAAAATGGGTAAAAAATGTATTTTAATTTAGGATTCAAAAATTCTTCTCACTGTTTTTAACCGCAGTGTTAATTTACCTGTCTCAGCATTTACAATCCCTTTATTTGTAATCGTATCAACCCTCACTTTCCCTGATGAATGAATAATCTTGCCATCACCAAGCAGAATACCCACATGCACAATATCCTCCTTGTTATCAAAAAAGGCCAAATCACCCGTTTTTACCCCCCCGAATTTTTTTACAGATTTTCCAACTTGTGCCTGTTGCCAGGTATCTCTTGGTAGATCAATTCCCATTAACTTATAAATTACCTGAACAAACCCGCTGCAGTCAACTCCCAGCGGCGTACGGCCGCCCCACAAATAGGGAGCATTAAGCCATTTTTCGGAAAGCTGTTTGACTAATTCAACTGATGGGGCCTGCTCGTCACATTTAAAAAAATTCCCTGAAAAATTAAACTCAATATTTCCAAATTTACCTTTCCCGTTTTCAAAACAGGGCAATGTAGAACCAATTGGTACGTTTAATTTCTTTTTACCGATTGTCACCGCTTTCAACAAATCTGATGTTGCGTATTTACCAATAGTTAGTGCTTCTTTTTCATCTATCGATTCCAATAATGTATTTGTAAGCCATCCTTCATAATCGTCATGCAGGCTTTTGATTTTTACCCAAAGGTTTCCTCTTGTTTTTAACACTTTAACTGTTTCTCCAAACAGTAATTGATTCACCATTTCTTTCCGGTGATCAGGTTTACGACGAACCGGAGCTGCGGGAACTGAGACAATAGCATATTTCATATAATCAGCTTTTAACGAAAATAATAAATACTGGTCAGCAAATTTTTATTGAATCTGCAAAAACATGCATCTTATTTCCAAAACAGTTGGACTAATTATTAAATTCGAACGGTATTACTGGCAACAAATTACTATTTTTCCTTTGTGAAGGCCGACAAATACAAGGATATAACCGATCAGAAACTGCTTGAGCAGTTTTATGCAGACCATAATAATGAATGGTTGGGCATCTTACTGCAACGATATACCTTACTGCTGCTGGGTGTAAGTATGAAGTATTTAAAAAATGAGGAGGAAGCCAAGGATAGTGTACAGCAGATCTTTCTAAAAGTGATCCAGGAATTGCAGAAATATAAAGTTGAATACTTTAAATCATGGTTGTATATGGTTGCCAAAAATCATTGCCTGATGAAATTGAGAGACAGGCAAGGAAAAATTACGGCAGAAGTTACAGATAATATTGCCACCAAACCGGAAGATGAAACCAACCTTCAGGAACTGGTAGACAATGATCATACGCTGGAGTTGATGGAACTATCCCTAAAAGAGCTTAACGCAGAGCAACAGCAATGTGTAACTTTGTTTTACCTGCAAAAGAATAGCTACCAGGAAGTAAGTGATAAAACGGGCTATAGTATGCTCCAGGTAAAAAGTTATATCCAGAATGGAAAACGAAATCTGAAATTGCTGATTGAACAAAAATTACAAAAAGGAATGAACAGAAAATAACATGTCAGAAAACTATAAAGACATATTATCCAATTTGTCCACAGATATTGATCAGGAAACGCTTTTGCTATACCTGCAAGGCAAGCTTTCCGAAGAAAAGAAGCATGAAGTGGAAAAGCAATTGTTGCAAAATCAGTTTGATGAAGATGCTATTGATGGTTTGCAGGAAATCAAAGACAAACAGCAGATTCAATACATGGTGGAAATGCTGAACCGGGATTTAAAAAAGAAAACGGATAAGAAAAAGCAGCGTCGGGAAAAAATGAAGATCAAGGACCAACCCTGGTTGTATATCTCCATCCTTATTATCATTTTGTTAGTAGCTCTTTGCTACATCGTAATCCGCAGAATGCTGAACGGCTGATTAATACTTCGTTTTACCTTCCCAATTTTTCCATGCATCAAAAACTTCTTTGGCCTTCGGGTGCGGAAAATGTACAAATGGAATTTTTCTATCCTTCATCGTTGTGTTGATCTCCTGATAAATCAATTCATCATCAAATTCTATCTCCGCTGCTTCTTCCCGGGTGTTGGCGTACACCACTCTTTTGGGCCGGGCCCAATAAATAGCTCCAAGACACATCGGGCAAGGTTCGCAACTGGTATAAATCTCACATTCATTTAACTGATAAGTACCTAATTTTTCACAGGCTCTCCGGATTGCCACAACCTCTGCATGAGCTGTTGGGTCGTTTGACGAAGTAACCATGTTATTCCCTTCCCCTACAATTTCATCTTCCCTCACCACTACACACCCAAAAGGTCCGCCTTGTCCGCTTTCCATCCCTTGTTTTGATAATTCGATAGCCCTTTCGAGGAAAATTTTGTCTCTTTCTTTTTCGTTTTTCATTGCTGATTGTTAAACATTTTAAGGCAAAATGTGCATTAACCATTGATTTTGCACAGTTTATTCACCTTTCATTTTCAATATGAAGTTAATATTAATTTTAGGTTAACCAGCAGTTACCCCTTTTTGCCTTCGTAAATTACCTGTCGAATAACCAATCAAAGCTTTAATCATGAAATGGGTATCTATCACCACTGCTTCCAACAACGAAACATATCACCTTTATAAAGATGATAAAAAAATTCTGACAGTCATTCTCAATCCTTTCTCCAATGCAGCAAGAGTAGAATGTGAAAAACAAAAAAGGGTTTTTCTGATCCGTAAAGAGGGATTCCGACGAAATAAAACTGTTATTCGTGATGAATATGGGTTTAAGATTGGTGAACTCGGCCAGGAAAACAAGGAAAACTTCATTGATGTAAATAATGAACGTTTTTTCTACACTACCTGCAATAATCCACTGGCAGAATTGGTATTATATAAAGATTCTAAACAGAACCCTTTTGTAACCTGTGGACTTACAAACAACAACGGAGATTCAACCGTTCAATTTACTAAAGATCAACAACTAACCGAAACTTCACATCCGGGTTTGTTGATGGCTTTGTGCTGGTATATGTTTCTACCGGTAACGAAAGAAAATGTGGTTGAATTCGCTTCCTGATTATTTATTCTGTAATTCCTGCCAGGTTTGCTTTGCAAATTGTTCCAATGAAGGATCTCTGGCACCCATCAGCAGTAAAACACAATTATCGGAAAGATGTGGCCGGACGTTGATTAAGTATTCATTTCTGTTTTCCACAAAATGAGCATTCTTTCCTAACGCCTTTAAATCATTGATCAGATCATTTGCTGAAATATCTTTTATTACCGTACCACCGGCATAATAAATTTCGCTCATCCATATTTCGTCCTCAGGCCGTAATGCATGTGCAATTTCTTTTACAAAATCGTCCTTTAAAAATCTGGTAGGCTGATAGCCATGTGGCTGAAACCAGGCTATTACTTTTGGGGCAACAGGTTGGCAAGCCCTGATAGCAGCAGCACATTTTACCGGGTTATGTGCATAATCATCTATCAGCCACACACCATTTTTATTGCCATATACCTGATGACGGCGATAAATACCTTCGTACCCTTTTAGGGCATTGGCGCAGGTTTCAATTTCTACCCCTATACTATTTGCAATGGTAACAGCTGCGACTGCATTTTCCATATTATGTTTTCCAACTACGTTTAATTGAAATACTATCCCCTGAATTCTAAAACTGATTGCTAAACCATCCTGGTGAAAATCAGTGGCAGTGTAGCCTGCCTTATTATCCGGATTAGTAGAAAAATCCTGCTGTACATTTTGCGAAAGTGCTCTGGCCAATGGATGCGATTGGTTCGTCACAAATTTTTTGCTGTTGCTTTTAAATATTCCGAATAGTCTCATCAATTCATCTATTTCCTGGTGGTCCTTATCGATATTCATCAATAACCCAATTTCAGGTTGATAATGAACAATAGTACCATCGCTTTCATCTGCTTCTATAACAAGCCACTCACCTTCCCCCACTTTTGCATTACCAATTTTTCCGGTTTTTATAATGCTGATCAATCCGGCACCGCTGATGATACTTGGCTGCAACCCTGCATATTCCAGGATATCGAATAACATGGCACTGGTGGTGCTTTTACCACTGGTACCACCCACCGCAATTGTTTTTTTACTCGCAGCTATAATAGATAACAATTCTGATCTTTTAATAATGGGAATATTTAATTTTCTGGCAAGTTGAATTTCCAATACAGTGTCCTCAACCAATGTTGTTGTAACGACTACGTCTGTTTCTTTTGTTATACCATCTCCATTTTGAAGAAAACATTTAATCCCTTCTGCCTCCAGTTTTTCCTGCAACTCATTATAAACACCCGGTGCAAATAACCGGTCGCTTCCTGACACATTTTTTCCAATCCCTTGTAAATATTGGGCAACAGCACTCATTCCTACCCCGGCCACACCGACGAAAAAAGGGTTCCGAAAATCATTTATGGATGAAATCATGTTGCAAAGAAAAGAAATTATTGCAGAGAAGGATTATTAGATACAAAAACGTCAAAACAAACAGGAATGCCATTTTTTTGGCTGAAAAATATTTATTGATTTTTTTTCATATTTTAAACCTTTAATTGAACTGGCTGTCATAGGCCGCTATTAACCGCCCCGACTATGTTAATCAAAAAGCCAAAATTTCTCTTTGTTACAGGACTTTTCGTTCTGATTGTGTTTCAGGCATGTAATAAAACTTCAGATAACACACCTGACCCAATTGATCCGGTTGCTTCTATTTTGAATTTGCCTGCCACACCATTCAACTATTCCAATATTACCCAACCTGCCTATCTCAATGCACCGCCTATACAAGGGCAGATCAATACGCCTGCCGGAAACCCGATTACAGATAATGGCGCCACCCTTGGCAGAGTATTGTTTTTTGATAAAAGCCTCTCTATTAACAATACGATTGCCTGTGCATCCTGCCACAAACAGGAAAATGCATTTTCAGACCCGGTAGCAAAAAGTTTGGGTTTTAATGGTGGGTTGACAGGGAGAAATTCCATGTCATTAATTGATGCAAAATATTATCCCAATGGTCGTTTTTTCTGGGATCAAAGAGCGGCTTCGTTGGAAGAACAAACATTAATGCCCATTCAGGACCTGGTAGAAATGGGTATGACATTGCCACAATTAGAAACTAAGTTGAGGACGTTGGCTTATTATCCTTCCCTTTTTACAAAAGCTTTTGGAGATGCAAATATTACCAGCAACAGGATATCGCTTGCCTTATCACAATTTGTACGTTCCATTGTTTCCTTTCAGTCAAAATATGATGCAGGAAGAGCAACATTTCCTGCGGCACCTGCACCTCCACCTAGTGCAATATTTCCCAATTTTACTGTACAGGAAAACAGGGGCAAAGAGCTTTTTCTGCTTCCGCAAAATGCTTGTGCTGCCTGTCATGGCTCAGAAACATTTACAGCACCACAAGAAAAAAATAATGGACTTGATTTAATTACAACTGACAGAGGTTTTGGAGCAGTTGTTAATAACATCAATCAGGATGCTAATTTTAAAGTGACAACGCTTCGCAATGTGGAATTAACGGCTCCGTATATGCATGACGGACGTTTTGCGACTTTGGAACAAGTAGTTGAACATTATAGCAGTGGCGTAAGAAATCATCCAAACCTTTCACAGCAACTTCGATTGCCAAACGGTCAACCCCGTTTAGGCAACTTTTCGCCACAGGATAAAGCTGCTTTAGTGGCTTTTCTGAAAACATTAACGGATCAAACGATAGCGACAGAAGCAAAATATTCCAACCCATTTAAATAATTATCGATTAGCCGATGAAGCCCGGATCATTTCCGGGTAACCCCATTTTTTGGCGAGAGCATTTACTGCCATAGTTATCCTCTTTATTTTGGTGGGCTCAGTTTTGGCATCATCAATCCATTTACTGAAGTACCGCTGGTGGGAACCAGTTAAACTTTGAAAAAATTGTTTGGCAGATGGTTCATCATTGAGGCATTCCATAAAATCTTTATTGAAAATAAAATCACTTTTATCTTCTGTCAATTGAACTTTTACCATTGCACCATGCTTTTTGCCAATCTCCTTTCTGAGGGTAGCATTCAAAACAAAAATAAACCGGCCGCCACCCATCGGTAGCAATGAGACTCTTTTGACGGGATGAGCATCTAATTTGCCTTTTACTTTAAATTCTTTTCGGTTGCCTGGTTTTAAAGCCTGTGCCAGATCCGGTGGAACTTCGAAGTAGGTCCATCCTGTTTTCTCACCTTGCGAGCCAAAGCGTTTTATCGTTGCCGTAAATTGAACCATCCCTGACAATCAAAAGATTTAATTTTACTAATTAATCCCAAAAGGGTAAATCTACAACCTCTTCCATTCTAAATCGATTGTTATGAAAATAAAAAATAAATTTTCTTTTGTCTTCGAAAAATTTTCCAGTAAAATAACAAAAGTCACTGGCAATTCAAAAGCTTTTATAATGGCATTCCTTGTAATTATCGTTTGGATTATTACCGGGCCTGTTTTTAATTTTTCCAATACCTGGCAGTTAGTTATTAATACCGGCACCACTATCATCACCTTCCTGATGGTATTTATTATACAGCACTCGCAGAATAAAGACACCGTAGCGATCCAGCTCAAACTAAATGAATTGATTGCAGCAACATCGACAGCAAGTAACAGGCTAATTGATGTAGAAGCCCTTTCTGCCAAAGAATTGGAGACTCTTAAAAAATTCTATGTACAGTTATCTGAATTAGCAAAAAAAGAAGCAGACATTCACAGCACCCATTCTATTGATGAAGCCAGCTCAAGTCATCAGAAAAAGAAAAGACAGGTAAAAAATCAGGCACCCAGTCATTCAACTAAAAGTTAAATGATTTGAAAAATCGCCGTTAAAACAAGTGAAAACTTTCATGCCACGGCTATTTCATTATTTTTGCCCACTTTCAATTACCCGTATAGCCATGTACAAAAAACTGCACCTTATCTTTCCAAAACTTTTCATTTTTGCCCTCCTGTTTATATTTACTACACAATGCTTTGGACAAGAAACTACTATCAGTATCAAAATTCGCAATCAAAAAAAAGAACCGGTAGCTTTTGCATCAATCACTCTGACCAACAGATTAGATAGCACACAAGTAATAAAAAAAGTAGCCGACAGCAGCGGTAGTGCCAAATTTGATTTGGCGAAAAACAATCAATATACGGTCAACATTACTTCCATCAATTATCAACCAATTGAAAAAGGCATTTCAACCTCAGGCAATCAAACAGTTTTCAGTTTTACGGCTGAACCAATGGGAAAAACATTAGAAACAGCCATCATTAGTTCCAAAAAACCACTGATGACCCAGGAAGACGACAAACTGATTATTGATCCCGAAAATCTGGTTGAAGCTTCCACCAGCGGTTATGAAGTGATTGAAAAAACACCCGGGCTATTTGTGGACCAGGATGGCAATATTTATATCAGTAGCCTTACGCCAGCCACCGTTCAAATTAATGGCAGGGATATGAGAATGAGTGCTGCTGATGTAGCCACGATGCTAAAAAGCTTACCCCCGAATTCAATTTCGAAAATAGAGATAATAAAAACTCCTTCTGCCAAATACGATGCATCCAGCAGCGGTGGTATTGTAAATGTAGTATTGAAAAAAGGGGTAAAGATTGGAATGACTGGTAGTGTTAACGGCGGGATACAACAGGGAAACTACGGCAACCAGTTTATAGGATTTAGCCTTAATAATAATGATGGAAAAAAAAGTTCTTATATCAATCTGAATTATAGCAAAAGAAACAGCTATGAAAAGATAGTTACTGACCGCCTGTTTGCTCCGGATTCAATGCTAAGCCAGAATGCTTTTACCACTTATCCGGCTAACAGCTATTTTGCAGGATATGGCCTCAACTATGAATTAAACAAGAAATGGAGTATTGATTTTTCAGGCACTATTAACCTGAATGAATCTGATAATAATACAGATAACCAGAGTGTGATAAAAAAAATCAGCAGTTCACAAACATTGACCAGCAATCTGAATCATGTAAATAACAAAGGAAGTTCTCTTGTTATTGGAAATGCCATTGAAACCAAACTGAAAATTGATACCCTTGGATCTGAATGGGAAAACAAAGTTTTTTACTATTACTCACAAAATAAATCTGACCAGTTATTTGCAACCACTTTTTACAGCCCAACAGCCCCTGATATTGGTGGAGATGGAAGCGGTGATAATAAGAGAAATTTTTTCTCTGCCAAATCGGATCTGAAATTGAAAATGAAAAACAAATTCACCTTTGAGGCAGGCGGAAGAACAACCCTTCATACATATAAAAATATAACTAACTACTTCAGGGAAACGGGTGGCGTAAGAACAAAAGACCAGAGCCGCACCAACACTTTCAATTACGAAGAAAATATCAATGCTCTTTACCTGCAAGGTTCAAAAACATTGGGAAAGGACTTTGTTATTAAAACAGGTGTACGATTAGAAAACACCAATATGAAAGGCCGGCAAATAATTCCTGCCGATACCACTTTCAATATTCATCGTACCGATTTGTTTCCTTACATCTATCTCAGTAAAAGTGTGATGAAGATTGCCGGGTATGATTTAAGGGCTTATCTCGTTTATCGCCGTACCATCAGCAGACCGGGGTATGATCAACTGAATCCTTTTCCGAGATATATTGATCAATATCTTTCAGAAGTTGGCAACCCCTCGCTTCGTCCGCAATTCAATCAAAATTATGAAGCTAATGTGAGTGTAGATGAAAGACCTATACTTGCCTTAGGAGTAAACGAAACGAAAGATATTTTTACCAATGTTGTTTACCAGTCCGATACCAGCCAGAGCCAGGCTTACCGCACTTATGATAATCTTGGAAAAAATAAAGAATGGTACTTCCGGGGACTTGGTGCAATACCTCCGGGTGGAAGATATTTCTTTGTATTAGGTGCACAATATAATCATAACTTTTACCAGGGGTTATATGAAAACAAACCTCTCTCTTTTAAAAAAGGCACCTGGACATTCTTTACATACCAGACATTTAAAGTTGATAACCGTTCTGTTATCACCTTAAACGGGTTTCTGCGATTGAAAGGGCAACAGCAATTTTATGAGCTGACAACTTTCGGCGCATTAAACACAAGCATCAACCGCAAATTCCTCAAAGAAAAGTTGATAGTAACACTAAGTCTAAGTGATATGTTTGCTACTAATAAAAATAATTTCACTTTAAACCAAGGCTCTGTGAATGCCAGTGGTTTCAGGCAATCAGATACAAGAAGAGTTGGCATTAATCTCAGGTACAATTTTGGCATTCGGAAAAAAGAGGATAATAATAACATCTTTAACGCAGAACCCCCGGTAACGAATTAATATTGCGATAACAAAATAAAACTAACAAAGTGGCTATTAACCCTTACCTTTGCCCTGATAATTTGAGTGATACAGCATTTTGTAAGTGAACGATTTTTTCTGCTACGCCCTAATCCTGAGTTTATCGAAGGATCTGCTAATAGTTAGTCTTCTTTACCCTTGCGTTTTTCTCAAGCATTTTTAAAAGTTAATTTTTTTACATGAACATTTATGTTTCAAATTTAAGCTTCGCCGTAGTGGATGAAGACTTGAAAAGTTATTTAAAATCGTAATTCCCATGGCCGGCTGGGGCACGCGCATGCGTCCGCAGACCTGGAGCAAGCCCAAGCCGCTGGTGAGTGTGGCGGGCAAGACATCGCTTGAGCATTTGCTGGATATGTTCAAGACTTTGCCCGATCCTGAAAACACAGATTATATTTTCATCCTGAGCCCCTATCTGGGCGAGATGCAAATTCCGCCTTTCATCAAAGAGCATTACCCGAATCTCAAAGCCCAATTTGTTGTGCAGCATGAAATGAAGGGACAGTCACACGCGCTGGCATTAGCACGCGAATATTTGCGCGGACGCATGATCGTTTGCTTTTCAGATACGCTCATGGAGACGGATTTCTCCTTTCTGGAGAAGGAAACAGCGGATGGGGTAGCATGGGTCATGCCGGTTGCCGATCCGCGCCGCTTCGGGGTGGCAGAATTGGGTGCGGATGGCTGGGTCACCCGCTTCATTGAGAAACCGCAAAATATCGACAATAACCTTGTGGTAGTTGGGTGTTACTATTTAAAGAGCGCCGAGAGTTTACTTGCCGCGATTGACGATCAAATAAAACGCGGGGTCATGCTCAAGAATGAATATTTTCTAACCGATGCCATTTCGATTATGATCGCAGGCGGCGCAAAAGTTCGGACGAATGAGATCAGCACCTGGCTGGATACAGGCACGATCGAAGCAACATTGGATACGAACAAACACCTGCTGGAGAAAATTGGTTCAAACGTTCAAACGTTCAAACGTTCAAACGTTCATATCATAGAACCAATCGCCATTCATCCAAGCGCTGAGATCAGCAATTCAACCATCGGACCGTATGCGTCCATTGGCGAAAATTGTAAAATAGAGAACAGCCGCATCGCGGAAAGTATTCTCGAAGCGGGTTGCGAGATCAAGGATGCGGCGTTGAACCGCTCATTGATCGGCAGGCAGGCTAAAGTTAAAGGACGAGGTGACGGTCATCTCATGCAATTAAATATTGGCGACACCAGTTCCATCGTTTTATAGCTCGAGGACGCAGTACGCGAAGCGTGCCGCTCGCAGCCTGGGGCTCGCACAGAATAAACTGAATCAACCTGGCAGGTTATCCGAACCCTTGTAGGAGGCTCGATGCGGGCAGTGAGTGAAGTTGGCAATACCGAAAGATTATCAAAGCGCGTGGCGGAATTGAAGCCCAGTGGTATTCGCAAATTTTTTGATATTGTTGCGACCATGAAGGATGTGATCTCGCTCGGAATTGGCGAACCGGATTTCACGACACCGAAGCCCATTCTTGATGCGGGCATTCGCTCATTACAAAATGGCGAGACGCATTACACCTCCAATCATGGCAAGATCGAATTGCGCCAGGGCATTGCTGATAATTTGCAAAAATTATATAAAGTTAAATACGATCCCGCAAATGAGATCGTTGCGACCGTCGGCGTTTCAGAGGCGTTGTACCTGACCTTCACCGCGATCCTCGAACCAGGCGATGAGGTCATCATTCCCACGCCATGCTTTGTTTCGTATCAAGCCGAGGTGATTCTCGCAGGCGGCGTGCCGGTTGAGATTCCCGCGCGCCTCGAAAATAAATTCACCATTGACCCTGATGATATTCGTAAAGCCATCACAGCGCGCACCAGGGTTATTTTCATCGGGTATCCATCCAACCCGACCGGCGCAGTGGCTTCGCGTGAAGTGATGCTCGAGATCGCAAAGATCGCAGATAAACACGATCTGATCGTTGTGTCGGATGAAATTTACGACCGCCTTGTCTATGATTTTGAGCACGTCTGCTTCCCCGCTTTGGATGAAGGCTTGAAGCATCGCACTGTTTTACTGGGCGGCTTTTCAAAAGATTACGCAATGACGGGCTGGCGCATCGGGTACGCCTGCGGACCGACAGACATCATTCAAGGCATGGTGCGTATTCATCAATACACGATCATGTCTGCGCCCACCACCGCACAAGATGCCGCCATTGAAGCTTTGAAATCGGGAGAACCTTATGTGCAGGAAATGGTGACGGAGTACGACCGCCGCCGCCGTTTATTGGTCAGTGGATTAAATCGCCTCGGCCTCTCGACCTTTGAGCCGCGCGGCGCTTTTTACGCATTTCCCAACATCAAAGCCTCCGGCATGGACGATGAAACCTTCGCCGAAGCGCTCCTGCGTGAAGAAGGTGTAGCCGTTGTGCCCGGCAATGCCTTTGGTCCCGGCGGAGAGGGTTTTGTGCGCGCCTGTTATGCCACAGCTTATGAAAAGATAGAAGAGGCGTTGGTTAGAATGGAAAGGTTTATGAGCAGGCATGGGTAAGTTCAGTAATCAGTAATCAGTAATCAGTAATCAGTAATCAGTGAAAAGTAGGAGCGGGCGCTTCGCGAAGCAGTCCGCTCCTTTTTATTTAAGTCATCATATCTCCCAAACATATCGTATAATTTTTGAAATCAACCATATGAGCAATACTTCTTCCTAACCCATGGGACACCTTCTCCTTGCAGGCGGAGCGGAATTTGGCGGACGAATGTCTGAGCCTGATCTGCGCGCCATTGAACTGGCGGGCGGGTTGGATGCGCCCATTTGCATTATCCCCACCGCGGCCGCGGCCGACCATAATCACAAACGAGCCGGAAATAATGGCATGCGCTGGTTTCGAAGTCTTGGCGCAAAAAATGTTTTTACTGTGGATGTGATCAACGCAGCCAGCGCAAATGACTCAGCCCTCGCCGCATCCATTCGGACCTCAAGCCTGATCTATTTACTTGGAGGTTTTGCGCGCCATCTGGCAGAGACTCTTGCAAACAGCGCCTGCTGGCGGGCCGCCTTGGACGCCTATCAACAAGGCGCAGTCCTCGCCGGCAGCAGCGCCGGGGCGATGGTTTTATGCGGGCATTATTATGACCCGACTGAAAAGAAATTGTTGCGCGGTTTGAATTTGATTCCCAACGCGTGCGTTTTGCCGCATCACAACAATTTTGGCAAAGCCTGGGCAAAACAGCTGATTCAATTATTACCCAATTCAACTTTGATCGGCATAGATGAACACACAGGTATGCTCACTGATCTGGACGGCCGATGGCAGGTCCACGGCGCGGGGCAGATCACACTTTATCGGCGTGGACAGGTTATCCGTCACGCGCGAGGCGAATTGTTCTCATTCTAATTAATTGGACATATAATTTGTCACAATGGAGGAGCTATGAACGTTACTTTAAAGATCACAAAAGAACAGGTACAGGGGAAGGTGCATGTCACCGTGCTGCATTTACACGGCTGGCTGGATGCGCAAAGTGAAGAGTTGTTACTTGCCTCGGCTCAGGATTCATACGAGGAAGGCAGTCGCTATTTGTTGCTTGACCTTGCCAGGGTGGAAACACTCACCAGCGCGGGCATGCGCGCCATGCAAAAAGTTTACAAGCTCTACACACCGACAGAAGAACGCGTAAAAATGACGCGCGTAAAATTATGTAAT